>CASEWR010000209.1 GCA_949291675.1 uncultured Desulfovibrio sp.
GCAACGTTCCACTTTTTTTGAGGATCATAGCGCGTCTGTTTTTCATAGACGTAAGTATCCCCATTAGGCCTAACCTTCTTATATCGCACAGTTTTAACTGCACCAGAGTCTGCGCTCTCCATAGTCACCTCCATTGAGTGATCATATTATAAGAAATCACTCAAAAAAAGGCAAGGGGAAAGTGGTCTATAAACGTGGTAAGATTGTGTTTTTTCCTGGTAAAATTAGGAGATCCGATGGGACATAGCTATCTGTAAGTGACCATAATCAAACTTTCAGGATTGATCCTTTGTCCATGCATAGGGACGCTGATAGTCAGGGATCAGGAAGTTTGACTTGTTGTCCTGGAGCAAATCAAGAATCTTTTTCTGGTCTATGGAGAGTTTTGACATAGCGTTGTTCTTCTGTGTTGAGCAGGGCTTTCAGTCAGTTTGCGTCCTGGTTTTGGCAGATGCGGCAGGAGTTACGGGAAGAGCTGCCCAAAAATGGCAGGCAGCTGCCTTGATAATTGCCTGGCAGAATAGCATTGCCCGGATCCGCCTTCAAGACAGAAGTGGCTATGAGACTGTTTGCGCTGCAGGGATCTTGCAGTGCACTCTCAGAGTATAAAACGAAAAAATACAAAAATCCGGCAAAAGGACGTGATATCCCTTGCCGGATTTTCAAAAAGTGCGCCCTGCAGCAGGGCGAACGGTCTTAGCGGGTGAACTTTCTGAACTTGGCTCTGTGCGGCTGGGCTGCATCCTTGCCAAGGCGTTTTTTCAGGTCTTCTTCGTATTCGGTGTAGTTGCCGTCAAAGAAGTCCACCTGGCTGTCATTCTCAAAGGCCAGAATATGGGTGGCGATTCTGTCCAGGAACCAGCGGTCATGGCTGATGACCAGCACTGTGCCTGCGAAGTTCTCCAGGGCGTCCTCCAGGGCGCGCATGGTGTTCACGTCAATATCGTTGGTCGGTTCGTCCAAAAGCAGCACGTTGGCGCCGGACTTGAGCATGCGGGCCAGGTGCAGGCGATTGCGCTCACCGCCGGAAAGCACGTCCACCTTCTTCTGCTGGTCTGCGCCATTGAAGTTGAAGCGGCTGCAGTAGGCTCTGGCATTGACCTCGATGGTGCCGAGGGTGACCGTGTCGCGGCCTTCGCTGATAAGCTCGTACACGGTCTTGCCGGGAGTCAGGGAAGCACGTCGCTGGTCCACATAGGCAAAGGACACGGTCTCACCCACAGTGATGGTGCCGGCATCAGGCTTTTCCTCACCCACCAGCATGCGGAAGAGGGTGGTCTTGCCTGCACCGTTGGGGCCGATGATGCCCACAATGGCACCGGCAGGGATGATGGCGCTCAAATTCTCGATGAGCAGCTTGTCGCCCATGCCCTTGGTCACGTTGTCCAGGGTGATGACAGTCTTGCCAAGGCGCGGTCCCGGGGGAATGTAGATCTGCAGATCCTTTGCCCTGCGGGCACTCTCATGGGAGAGCATGGCCTCGTAGGCATTGATGCGGGCCTTGCTCTTGGCATGGCGGCCCTTGGGGGACATGCGGATCCACTCCAGTTCGTGGGCCAGGGTCTTGCGGCGCTCGGTTTCGGCCTTTTCTTCCTGGGCCAGGCGCTTTTCCTTCTGTTCGAGCCAGGAGGAGTAGTTGCCCTTCCAGGGAATGCCGCGGCCTCTGTCAAGCTCAAGGATCCAGCCAGCCACATTGTCCAGAAAGTAGCGGTCGTGGGTCACGGCAATGACAGTGCCCGGGAAGGTGTGCAGATAGTCTTCCAGCCACTGCACGGACTGGGCGTCCAGGTGGTTGGTGGGTTCGTCAAGGAGCAGGATGTCCGGGGCTGTGAGCAGCAGACGGCACAGGGCAACGCGGCGTCTCTCGCCACCGGAGATCTGGGACACAGGCATGTCCGGGTCAGGGCAGCGCAGGGCATCCATGGCCATCTCCACCTTTGCATCAAGGTCCCAGATGTCCTTTGCATCCATTTCTTCCTGGACCTTTGCCTGGCGCTCGATGAGCGCGTTCATGGCGTCATCGTCCATGGGCTCGGCGAACTTTGCGTTGATTTCTTCAAATTCCCTGGCAATGGCCTTGAGGGAGGCAACGCCGTCTTCCACCACCTCGCGCACAGTGCGGGTCTCGTCCTGCAGGGGCTCCTGCTCCAGGTAGCCGATGGTGTAGCCCGGAGCAAGGACGGTCTTGCCGTCAAAGGAGGTGTCCACGCCGGCAAGGATTTTCAGCAGCGAGGATTTGCCTGCGCCGTTGAGACCGAGCACGCCGATCTTGGCGCCATAGAAATAGGAGAGGCTGATGTCCTTGAGGACTTCCTTCTGTCCATGCCGCTTGCTCACGCGGATCATGGAGTAGATAATCTTATCCGGTTCGTTGCTCAAAACGACCTCATGCTTGGGTTAGAATGTCAATAGGCAGGTCCTGTGTGCGCAACCACCCTTCAGGACGTGGACATGTGCTGTCAGAAGAGCACAGGGCGCAGGAACAGGCCGTCAGAATCACTGTACGGCCCCCTCTACCAAAAATCTGCCCCCATTGCCAGAACAGATCAGCCCCTGTCTGTGGCAGGCCTGTGACAGTTTCCTGTGCGCCAGGCTGCCCTGCTGCCCGGCTGCCAGCCAGCCCTGCTGTGTTGTCCCCGTCAGCCCTGCTGTCTGCCCTGCTCAGGCAGGCCTGTCAGCAGACCGTGCCGCTACTGCATCCGCTACGGCCTTAAGTACTCTGCGGTGTTGCCTTCAGGGCACGAAAAAAGCCCGCGTCGCTGCGGGCCTTTG
The DNA here is from genome assembly GCA_949291675.1 of uncultured Desulfovibrio sp. GTDB lineage: Bacteria > Desulfobacterota > Desulfovibrionia > Desulfovibrionales > Desulfovibrionaceae > Desulfovibrio. The sequence goes on from CASEWR010000209.1 coordinate 2,773, forward strand.
CTTTCTGTCATGCTGTGCCCGAAACGGGCCGCACTGTGTGCCTGTCTGCCGGCTGCCTGTCCGCCGATTACATGTCTTCAACGGCCTGCAGATTGCCCCCGGCAAGGGCATCGTACTTTTCCTTGCTGATGAGCTTGAGGAACTTCGGGATCTTGGGAGCCTTGCCCAGGATGCGCTGCTTTGAGACATCGGCAGGCATGCTCACAATGACCATGTTGCCCACCTGCTGCGCAGAGGACCAGACCATGCTTGAGGTTGTCTGGTTGGCGGAAGCGCTGAAGTCGGCCATGCAGTTGACGCCAAGAAGGTTGATGAGTTCGTTTTGCGGGAAGAAGGTCACATCGGGGCTGGCCAGCTTCTCTGCCAGCACCTTGCCCTCGGCGTGGCGCAGATTGGGCACTGCACGGTAGAACTTTGGCTGGTCAGGGAGCTCGCTGAGCGTGTATTTCATGAAGTCAAAGCCGGGCTTTTCATAGTAGAGAAAGCCTGTGATGGTATAGCGTTTCCTGTCTCCGGGAATGAAGCCATTGGCCTTGTACTCACTCCGCAGGTTCTGACGGGCTGTGAGCACGTCGTCCCAGGCTTTTTTGGCCTTGTAGAGTATGTCTTCAACTTCCGGTCCGCGGCCAAGATAATATTTCCATTGCATGACTGGCATAACCTGGTCCCTCCTTACAGCGTTCTGCTATCCTACCCCTTGCCCCCCTTGTGTCAAGCCTGCAGCCGGCTGTCCGGCTGGCTCGCAGACGGCCGCAAATGTTGTGTTCAGGAAGGCAGAAAGCATGTGCCAGGCCTGAAAGTGTGTTCCTGTCGCATGGACAAAACAGTGCAGACTCGGGCACACTGCGGCAGTACGATTTTCTTTCTCCGGAACAAGAACACGTTTTTCCTGAACAGCAGGGTGGAGGCGATACATGGACAGTACAGAACGTCTGACCTTCCCGCATTGTACTGTGGAGGTTGTGCGCAAGAAGGTCAAACGACCCTATGTGGAGGTCACGACACAGTCTGTTTTTGCCGTGGTGCATCCAGACAGCAGCCAGGCTGAGATCAGAAGCCTTGTCATGCAGCACTATGACTGGCTGCGCTCAAAGCAGTTTGAGTTGCGCGAGGCTAACGATCCTTCCTGGCGTCCCGAGACCTTCAGCATCGGCGACCTCACCTTCGAGCTCAGACGCCGCAAGAAATCCGGCACCCGCTTCAGCTGCACGATCAATACCATGAATGGCAACGTCATTGTGACTGTTCCCCTGGATATGCCTGTCGAGGCAGTCAGAGCCCTGGTGACACCCCTGCTGGAAAAGCTGCGGGCAATGCGCCAGGCTCAGATGCAGGCCCTGCCGGCACAACTGACCTATGTGAGCGGAGAAAAGCACCAGCTCTGGGGCAGGGAGTACACGCTGCAGGTCACAGAGATTCCGCGGGGAGCCGGGGCTGTGTCTGAAGGGGTGCGGGAAGAGGGCGACACCCTGATTTTGCGCGTCCGTGCCGGTGCGACGGCAGAGCAGCGCAGGGAGGTCATGCGCTTTGCCTGCAAGCGCTGTGTTGAGGAGGAGCTGCCTGCCCTGATTCAGAAGTATGAGGCAAAGATGGGCGTGGTTGTGCGCGGCTGGTCAGTGCGCTTCATGAAGACACGCTGGGGCAGCTGCACCCCGCAGAGCGCAACCATACGCATCAATTCCATGCTGGCCCGCCACCCGAAACACGTGCTTGAGTGCGTGCTTGTGCATGAGATGTGTCATCTCTTTGTGCGCAGGCATGGCGCCTGCTTCTATAAGACGTTCGACAAGTACTTCCCTGACTGGAAGGAGGTCACTGCCTTTCTGAACAGTGCCGGCCAGAGCATCATCATCTGAAAGCCCCTGTCATTCCGGGCAGCATCATCCAAAGCCCAGGCCGTGGTTTTTGCAGGAGAGCTCAGGTAAACAGGCCCTCTGCCTGAGAACAGAGGGCCTGCTGGTCGGAAACTGGGTGTCTTGTGTGGTGTCCGCACGATAGTGGCAGTGAGAGCCTGCTGTCTGCTACTCGCCGATATTGCGCTCCATGACCGGGCCGAGCAGGGCGTCGTTGACATACTGCCAGCGCACGCCCCTGGCAAACGTGCCCGGCGTGCCGTCCTTGAAGACACCCTTTTCCACGCTGATGGCAGCAAGAGCGCGTTCCCGGAAGGCAGCCAGTGCAGCCTTGTCCATCTCAGGCAGAAGAGCCGGGGAGAGGGCCTGCAGTTGTTCGGCTGTGAGCGCTTCCCTGTACTGCAGCACCATCTTGCTCTGCGTCTCCGCATAGATGCCCTCAAAGGAGCGCACAAGCCAGTACACAGGCTGGTCTTCAGTCACAGGCTCGCCTGCAAGGCCTGCAAAGGCATCGCGCTGCACAGGCACAAGATGGGTATAGGCTGTGTAGGCTCTGCCAGCCAGGTATTCCTGGCGCACGTCACAGGAGTTCTTCGATGGCCAGACTGTGGTCCACTGCCAGGCATCGGGAAGCTCTGCCTGCACAATGGCCACTGCCGGTCCCTGGGGGCCTTTGGCAAAGTAGGAGACCCAGGTGTCAATGCGCAGGCCGCCAAAGGAGCTGGAATCATAGAGCCTGCCAGTGCCGGGACCGGAGGTGACCAGGGGAAGGTCGTGCACAGTCACCCTGATGGCAGGGCGGGCAGAGGAAACATAGGCCGTCTGATCTGCGTTGACGCCGCGCTGCAGGGCTGTCTGACAGCCTGTGAGCAGGCCAAGGCAGAGTGCAAGCCCCAGCGCAAGCCTTGGTGCACGTCTGATGGCCGGGACGGCCTTTGTGAAAAAGCCAGTCTGCATGGTGAACTCTCCTTGTCCGGGGGGACTTTTGGGCATCTCAGGGGCGTCCCCCGGGCGTTCCCAGATTCGTCTCTTGCCCGTCCCCGGGTTCGTCTCTGACCCGTCTCTGGGCCGTCTCTGGCCCTGTCTGCCGTCCCCGGGCTCGTTGAAAAGCAGCCAGGAGCAGTGCGCTGCGGCACAGCTTCTGTGTTTTGCTGACCTTGTCGCCTTGTGGCCCTGTCGTCAAGGTTCCGGGGTGTCCGGCTTGTGTCCGGCTGCCTTGCCCGTCAGGCCTGCCTGCAGGCATCTGCCGCAGCAGCTGCTGTCGTTGTCCGGCTACAGTGCTGTGCCCAGGGCAAACAGTGCGCCGTTGGGGGCATTGTCAAAGACTCGTGTGCCATAGGCAAGGGCTTTTTTCTGTATGACCATGCTGGGCCAGGGGCCGAACTCGGCTGCAAAGGCGCGCAGCAGGGAGACTGCAGTGGGCGTCACAGTCTCGCCTTCGCCGCTGAAGGGGCGCACAGGAATGTTCTCCAGCATCTCCAGCACTGCCGGGGCAGGCACAGGCAATATGCCATGGGCGCAGGCCACCTGGCCGTCAGCCACAGGCAGGGGACTTGCCACCAGTGTGTCCACACCAAGGCGCACATAGAGCTCGCAGGTCAGGCAGGTGTCCAGGATGCTGTCCAGGGCGCCCACCTCATGGAAGTGCACCTGCTCGGGGCTCTTGCCATGCACTGTGGCTTCGGCACGGGCCAGCAGGGTGAAGGCACGCTGAGCAAACTCCTTTGCGCTTTCCTGCATGGAACTTCTGGTAATGATGTCCTGCACGTCAGCAAGGGTGCGGTGGCAGTGCTGATGGGGAAGGTCCACCCTTGCATGGACGCCGCCAATGGCATGCACTTCCCTGCGCTCCAGGGAAAGGCAGCCGGCAAGCTCGGGCAGAATACCCGTGAGGATGCCCTCAAGCTCCTCTGGCTGTATCCCGGTCAGGGAAAGCAGGCCTGCCAGGAACATGTCTCCCGAGAGCCCTGAGTGCATGCGTATGGTCAGGATGCGCTGGCCTGCCCTGGCATGGCAGTGGCCGTGCTGGTGCTCGTGGGCATGTTCCTGGTGTTCGTGATGCGCATGATGCTCATGGTGCTCGTGGCAGTGGACATGTTCGTGGCTGTGCTCGTGAGCATGGTCGTGCTCATCGAGCTCGTCGAGCGGCGCAGTGGCTGTATGTTCTTCAGGCATGGACGTTTCCTTTGAGGTGATGTGTTGTCCGTACAGGGTACGGCTTCGGACTGACTGGTCTGCAGGCTAACACAAGGGCAGAGAGCCTCGCGAGGCGCAAAAGTTGCAAAGATTTGCACAATTGTCCCCTTTTGCTCTGGCTGCGAGACCAGGGCAGACTGAGCGGCAGCTTGGGGCAGAGCTTGAAAGCAGTCCCGGTCGGGGAAGTGTCGGAAGTGTCAGGACTCTGCCGTGAGGCAGCGGTCCCTTTGTGCCCAAATAATCAGCAAAAATCCAGAGCCTTGGGACTGCTGCTGGGGTCCTTGTGCTTATTTTGTATATGGCATAGCTTTTGCCTGCAAAACTTTCTTGGCACAGCTCCAACAGCACGGGGCTCATACATGGCCTTTGGAAAGTTCCTTCTGTGTCGATGCCCCTCAAGGCAGCGTGCCCCCACATACAAAAAATCCCAAGGACCGCTGCTGGCATGTCGGCAGTGTCCTTTGCCCGCTGCCGGCCGCACCATTCCCTGCCTTTCAGGCGCTGCATCCTTGATGGGGCAACGCTTTCCGTGCCCTGGGGGCAGATGTGCAACAGAGTGTCTGCCCGGAGCACCGACGGGCATTCGAGGCAGAAAAATTTTTTATCTTCAGGCAGGGGCAGGGCTGAAACTGGCAGCACAGGCCGGCAAACGTCATGTGAAAAATCTCTCTGCCCTGCGTAAGTTGAAAAGAGCCCGTTCTTTCAGCTGGACAGAGCACGATTTCGCAATATACTACTCAAGTTCGCTATGTATGCAGATGTCTGGCAGCCTGTCTGTCAGACATGCTGTTTTTATACATAAAATCAGGATATAAGGAGTAGTCATGATCCCAAAGTCTATTACCAAAAGGGACGGCAAAATGGTCCCCTTCGATCGCAGCAAGATTTGCGCTGCCATCTATGGTGCGGCACACGATGTGCCGGAAGGCGAAAGGATCATGACGCAGGAGGACATTGAGCGGGTCACGGATCAGGTGATCTCCCACCTTGATCCGGAAAAGCATGCCGTCACCGTTGAGCATGTGCAGGATATGGTGGAATACACCCTCATTGAGCTCGGCTTTGCAGCGACTGCCAAGGCCTATATCCTCTATCGTGCCGACCATGCCAGACGACGTGACGTGCAGGGCGCGCTCATGCGCATCTATGATGCTCTGACCTTCTCCCCTGCCCATGCCGTGGACATGAAGCGCGAGAACGCCAACGTCAATGGTGACAGCTCCATGGGCACCATGCTCAAGTACGGCTCCGAAGGCGCCAAGTACTTCTGCAATCACCATGTGCTGCCTGCAGACATTGCTGCAGCCCATGTGTCCGGTGACATCCACATTCATGACGAGGATTTCTACCTGCTCACCGAGACCTGCTGCCAGATTGACCCCCTGAAGCTCTTTGCCAACGGCTTCTCCACAGGGCACGGCCATCTGCGCCCGCCAAAGAACATTCTTTCCCGTGCAGCCTTAGCCTGCATCATCATCCAGGCCAATCAGAACGAAATGCACGGCGGCCAGTCCATTCCCAACTTTGACTTTGCCATGGCTCCCGGCGTTGCCCAGACCTTCCGCAAGGCCTGGACGGATGCGCTGACTGCCTGGCTGGAAATCGAGGAAGGTCTGGCCTTTGAGAGCGCTTCCCAGGTGACTGCAGAGATCGTGTCCAGGGTCGAGCCTGTGACCATGCTGGCTCTGCCTGACCTTGCCACGCGCATCTCCATGGCGCTGAACACCCTTGCCAAGGAGAATGTCTGCTCCATTGCCCCTGCAAAGGCTGCGGCCATGGCCGCCTATGCGGAAGAGACTGCCCTGCGCCGCACCGAGCGCGACACCTATCAGGCCATGGAGGCTGTGATTCACAACCTGAATACCATGAACTCCAGAGCCGGTGCCCAGGTTCCCTTCTCCTCCATCAACTATGGCACAGACACAAGCCCCGAGGGCCGCATGGTGACAAAGCAGCTGCTGCTGGCCACGGAGAGCGGCCTTGGCGGCGGCGAGACTGCCATCTTCCCTGTGCAGATCTTCAAAATGAAGAAGGGCGTCAGCTACGATCCCGAGGATCCCAACTACGATCTCTTCAAGCTGGCCATCAGGGTGTCTGCAAAGCGCCTCTTCCCCAACTTCTCAAACCTGGATGCCCCCTTCAACCTGCAGTACTACCGCCCCGGGGACTACAACTCCGAAGTGGCCTATATGGGCTGCCGCACCCGCGTCATGGGCAATGTCTATGACCCTGAGCGCGAAGTGACCTGCGGCAGGGGCAACCTTTCCTTCACTTCCGTGAACCTGCCCAGACTGGCTCTGCTGGCAGAAGGGAATGTGGATAAATTCTTCACCCTGCTGGATGAGATGATTGACCTGGTCATCCGTCAGCTTTTGCATCGCCTGGCCATACAGTCCGAGCGCAGAGTCTCCAACTATCCCTTCCTCATGGGCGAAGGCGTGTGGCTCGACAGCAAGAAGCTGGCCTGGGACGAAAAGATCGGGGAAATCCTCAAGCACGGTACCCTGACCCTGGGCTTTATCGGCCTTGCCGAGACCCTCATTGCCCTCATTGGCAAGCATCACGGTGAGAGCGAGGAGGCTCAGGAACTGGGCCTGCGCATTGTAGGACATATGCGCAAGCGCATGGACGAGGAGTCCGAGAAGCGCAAGCTGAACTTCACCCTTATTGCCACCCCTGCTGAAGGCCTGTCCGGCCGCTTTGTGCGCCTGGACAAGAAGCGCTTCGGCATTGTCCCCGGTGTGACTGACAAGGAATACTACACAAACTCCTTCCATGTGCCGGTGTACTATCCCATCAAGGCCTTCAGAAAGATTGATCTTGAGGCTCCCTATCATGCCATGACCAATGCAGGTCACATCACCTATGTGGAGCTTGACGGCGATCCGAGCAAGAATCTGCAGGCCTTTGAGACCATTATCTGCTACATGCATGACAAGGGCGTAGGCTACGGCTCCATCAACCATCCTGTGGACCGTGATCCTGTGTGCGGCTATGTGGGCATCATCAATGACGTCTGCCCGCGCTGCGGCCGCAGGGAAGGCGAACCCATTACCGAAGATCAGTACTACGAGCTGCGCAGACGCTTTGCCAACGTGCCCATGCCCATCTATGGCAGGAACACGGACGAAGAGGCTGACATCTGACACATTCAGGGGCAGCCGGGGCGGGCCAGACAGAGCGTCAGTCCGATCAGTCTGCAAAAAGGCAGCCATTCCACAAACGTAGTCAGAAGAAACGTGAAGCGGGGCACCGACGACAGGTGTCCCGCTTCACGTTTGTCCGCGAAAAAAAATGCGCCCTGGCAGGAATTGATGCTTCCTGCCAAGGCTGAATATCCAGTAATTGATGAAATGAGTGGGTGTGGGCCGGTGCGTGCGGTTGTGTTCCTGGCACAAGCCGCCGTGCTTTTCCAGAAATGTCAAGGCGTTATTGTGGCTCTGAGTATCAAGTCTTGACTAAGTCAGGCGTCCTGGCAGGAATTGCTGCTTCCTGCCAGGGCTAAAATCCCTAATTTCACAAATTAGTGGGTGTGGCCCGGTGAGTGCGGTTGTGTTAGCAGCACAACCGCCTCACTTTTTCTATAGTGCCTGATCGGCCGCTGGTCAAGGGGTGGCAAGGGGCTTTTTGCGAGCCTCCAGGTTCTGCGTCTGCCAGCTCACAGCCTCTTGGGCGCTGTGATCAAGGCTTTACAGGGCGCTTTTGCCGAACCTCGGGGCAATCTTTTCCCTGAAGGTTTTCAAGGCATCAGCAATGGCCTTGTCCATGTCCCAGTAGCGGTAGGCACCAAGTCTTCCGCCCAGAATGAGGTTGGGCTGCGCTTCGGCCCTGGCCAGGTAGCGGGCATAGAGGGCATTGTTCTTCTCGTCATTGACAGGGTAGTAGGCCTCATCACCGCGCTGCCAGGTGCGTGAGTACTCGCAGCAGATGACAGTCTTTTTGCTGGAGAAGGGTACTTTCCGCTCGGGATGGTAGTGCTTGAACTCATGAATGCGCGTCCAGGGCACATCTGTGTCTGCATAGTTCATGACACTTGTGCCCTGCCAGTCAGAAACTTCCTGCACTTCCCATTCAAAACGCAGGCTGCGCCATTCCAGTTCCCCGTACTCGTACTCAAAGAGCTTGTCCGGCAGGCCTGTGTAGATGACCAGCGTGTCTTCTCCAAGCTGGTCTTTAATGCTTTCAAAGCTTGTGTTCAGGCGCAGGGTGATGCGGGGATGGTCGAGCATGCGCTCGAAGATTTTGAAGTAGCCGTCCAGGGGAATGCCCTGCCAGGGATCCGCAAAGTAGTTGGCATTGTAATTGGTCCTGAAGGGCAGGCGGGTGATGATGTGGGCAGGCAGAAGCTTCGGGTCATGCTCCCACTGCTTGTGGGTGTAGCCGCGGATAAAGGCTTCATACAGGGGACGGCCGATGAGGGAGATGGCCTTTTCCTCAAGGTTGGCCGGGTTTTCGATGCGGTCGCGGGCGATTTCGCTCTGCAAAAAGGCCTCTGCCTCAGCCGGTGTCATGTGCCTGCCGTAGAAGCTCTCAATGGTGGAGAGATTGATGGGCATGGTGTAGACCCTGCCCTGACACATGGTGAAGACCTTGTGCTGGTAATTATTGAAGGCTGAGAAGCGGTTGATATAGGTCCACACCTCCTCGCTGGAGGTATGGAAGATGTGCGAGCCATAGCGATGGCACTCAATGCCTGTTTCTGCATCCACTGAGGAGTAGCAGTTGCCGCCGGCATGGGGTCTTGCGTCAATGACTGTGACATCCTCATTGAGCACTGAGGCCATGCGCTCGGCTATGACTGCACCCCAGAAGCCTGCGCCCACAATGATTGTCTGCATGTACTGGTTTTCCTGTTTTGTCCGGTTTTCGGGTTGTCTGAATGTGTCTGCCTCGTGAAAAGAGCAGGCGTGCAAGTCTTGCAAAATGCCCTGTCTCTGGCAAGGGGGTGTGTTGCCTGCAGTCATGCGGCGCAGCATTTGCATGCACGCTCTGTGCGGGCCCGTCTGAGAGCGTGACCCGGCCTTGTGCCAGCCCTTGACAGCAGGCTCGTTTCAGGCAAAGGAGCCTGAAACCGGGGTCTGGCCAGTTTCATGCCAGGCCAGTTTCAACTGCGGCCTGCTTCACGCAGGCCCTGGGGTGCAGCAGCTTCAGACCAGATCATTTCCTGGTCCGCATACAAGCACTCTCTACAAGCACACTCTATCAGCACACGCTGCCAGCACAGCAACAACAGGTCTGTCATGTTAGAAATCCTCAAGTTCTTCTACCAGTGGGTCCTGCCTCCGGGCCTTATCATAGGTCTGCTTGTCCTGGCAGGCCTCTACACCCTCATCAGACGGCGCAAAGGCTGGGGACTCTTCTTCGGCATTGCCCTGCTGCTCTGGCTCCTGTCCCTGCGGGCTGTGGCAAATGTTGTCTGCTGGCCTCTGGAAACAGCCATAGCCCAGCCTTCCCCGGAGCAGGTGGCAGCCTGTGACCTCATTGTCATGACCGGGGCAGGCTCTGTGGGCGGCGTCCCTGACCTTGGCGGCACAGGCCAGCCCGGACCTGTCATGGGCAAGAGCATGCTCACGGCATATCGCCTGCAGAAGATGACAGGCAAGCCCCTGCTGGTCTCAGGGGGCCAGGTGCGCAGTGAAAACGGCAGAGAGGCAGATATTGCCCTGCGCATCTTTGCCCAGATGGGTGTGCCGAAGGACAAGCTCCTCTCCGAGAACCAGAGCCGCAACACTGCCCAGAATGCCAGCTATACCAGAGAGCTTTTGCAGACCATGGGCTGCTCACGGGTGCTGGTGGTCTCTCCGGCCCTGCATGCCCCGCGGGTGCAGGTGCTCTTTGCCAGGGAAGGGCTGGATGTCACCATGTTCCCCAGCCACTACCGCAGATCAGAGGACTGGAACTTCAACCTGTTCTACGACGCCATGCCCACAGCGGAAAACCTGAGTGATGTTGCTGACGCCCTGCGCGAGTACCTGGCCCTGCTTGCCATCAGGCTGGGCGTCTATTAGCCAGCTCATTCGCCAGCCCACTTGCCAGGCAGATCGCCAGCTTGATCGCCAGCCCGAAACGGACGCGCAGTCTTCTGAGAAACCGGGTGTCCATTCGTGCCCATTCCGTCTCCTTGCACGAGGGGGACTACCTGGACTTCAGAGTGGCAGCATAGCCAGTGTCAGGCGCAAGGTTGCCTGCAGAGGCAGCGGCCCTGGCAGTCTGGTCGCAGAGCTCGTTTTCCGGGTGTCCGGCATGGCCTTCAATCCAGCGCAGCGTCACCTTGTGGCGCTGCAGCTCTTCCAGCATCTGCCGCCACAAGTCCTCATTGAGTCTGGGCTTGCCCTTGCTGTCGCGAAAGTTCTTCTTTGCCCAGGAAGCCAGCCAGCCCTTGCTGATGCTGTTGGACACATACTGGCTGTCAGTCACGACTGTCACCTCGCAGGGCTTTTTCAGGGCGCGCAGGGCCATGAGCACAGCCATGATTTCCATGCGATTGTTGGTGGTGCGGGCAAGGCCACCGCTCAAAAGCTTTTCGTGCTCCGTGCCCTCCAGCCTGAGCAGGGCTGCCCAGCCGCCGGGGCCGCCGGGATTCTTGAGGCAGGAGCCGTCTGTATAAATGGTCACTTTCGGGGTCATGGGGCATCTTCCTTGTCGGTTGTCTGTCGTTACTGTCTTTGTACAGGGGGAATGTGCAGCCCGGTCCGCTGTCTCCAAAGGGCACAGGGCACAGAACACAGGGCACAACAACAGCCTGCAGCGTCACAAGACGTCACGCTGTTTCAATGCTCTTCGCTGTCCAGGGCCTTTGGGGCCGGCAGGGCTCATGCTCCGCTCGCTGACCTGCGGGCTGCGTGGGCTGCGGGCCTGGCAGGGGCACTGTGCCCATGCAGACAGCCATGCAGTCTCCATGCGGCAGGCTGCGGCAGCTTTACAGGGCAGGCGCGTCCGGGCGGCCTGCCTGCTGTGAGGCCCACCAGTGCAGGCCAAGGCAGAGGGTGGCAGCTGTCTCGCAGCGCAAAATGCGCTGCCCGAAGCTCACGGCCCTGTAGCCTGCTGCCTTGAGCATGTCCAGCTCCCTGGCCGAGAAGCCGCCCTCAGGGCCGATGATATAGATGGTCCTGCCTGGCTGGCCGAGCTCGTTCACAGTCACCATGGGCACGCCATGCTGCATTTCCCAGGGCAGAATGTGCTGCTCAAAGTCAGAAGCCCTGGCTATGACGTCTTCAAGGCCCTTTGAAAAGGCCTGCACGCCGGGCAGCCAGGGATTGCCGCTCTGCTTGCAGCCTGCAATCATCTTGGCCTGCCAGCTCTCCTTTGTGTCTGCAGGAAGTTTCCCCTGACTGTGATCTGCCTGCCACAGCCACACTTCCGAGGCACCGAGCTCCACGGCCTTTTCCAGGAAAAAGCCCCTGCGCACAGCCTTGCTGAAGGCAAGGGCCATGACAGGCAGGGAGGCCGGACGGGGGCACTCCTTCAGTTCAAGTATGCTCAGCACGGCCTTGTGCTTGTCAGCCTTTGTGACCGTTGCCATGGCCACCCGGCCCATGCCGTCCATGAGGCGCACCTGAGCACCGGGACCAAGGCGCAGGACACTGACAAGGTGCTTTGTCTCCTGTGCGTCCAGGGCAATGCTCTGTCCGGCAGCAGTATCGCCTGCCCCGCAGCTGGCAAGGTCCGGGGCATAAAAGGTATGGATTTCGCTCATGGGCTCCTCACAAAAGCGCAGACGCCCCCGGACAAAGACCTGTGACAAGGGGGGAGCCGGCGCAGCGGCTGGCAAGAGAGACGGGTCCGGGACAGATGCCGTCACGGACGTGCGCTGACAGCTGTACCCGGAACACTTCCTGCTGTCCAGAGGTGTGCCGTGCAGGGCACAGAGGACGCAGTGCGCTTTTGGGGCGTGCGCCAGCATGTCAGGGCAGCAGGAAGGCTGCGCCTGACGCCATATCTGCCGGCTTTGGCAGGGCCGGCAGAAAGCCGTCAGGAAGCATGCGTGTGCTTGCCTGAAGTCCGCCAGAAGACCCGTGCGCTGGCGTTATCTTCCTGTGCGTCAGGGGCCTGTGCTCTCGGCAGCAGGCTCTGCATGCTGCCCATGGGGCAGGGCCTGGACCACAGGCTGGCCTGTATTGTCCCAGAGCAGGGGCTGGACCACGGTGTCCGGGGCGCTTTGCGGCAGGACAGGCTCTGCAGGGCGCTCCTTGACCTGCTTCGGGGAGGGAATGGCCTTCGGAGGCTGCCAGTTCTGGCGGTTGCGCAGCATCTTCTTCAGATCGTCTGTGGCAGCAACCAGGGCGCCATAGCCCTTGCGGATTTCCGTGGCATTTCTGGAGAGTGTTCTGCCCTCCTGATGCTGGATATAGCGGCGGATCAGGTACCTGTCGCTGGTAATGCGCTCAAGGCAGGCAATGACATTTTCCACAATGTCCGGGAAGAAGTGCACCAGCTCGAACTTGAGATTGGTCACAGCCTCCAGGGCCAGCTGTATCATCTGCCTGTAGGTAATGCGATCCCCGTGGAAGGTGCGTGTGCGCAGCTCTTCGAGCAGGCGCACCCTTCGTGCCTGCTGAATGTAGCCAAGGCGCGAGCAGACCTCGATGTGCAGCTCGCGCAGGCTGCCGAACTCCTCGTCCTTTTCGGGAGAGAAGAGGTAGCCTGTGAGCACGCGGTTGATCTTGGCGAAGAACTCCTCGCTGTAGTCAATCATGCGGCGCTGGTTCTTGGTGAGCCAGTAATAGAGGGCCTTGAGACGCTTCTCGTCCGTTTCCGTGGACTCGATGATCTCATTGCGCTTGTAGACAATGTGGCCTGTGTATTCGCCATGCACAATGTCATTGAGACGCAGATACATGTTGGTGGCGTCACGAATGATATTGAGGCCCTTGAGCACCTGGCCTGTAAGGGGATGGATGATCTCCTGCGAGGCAACGGAAAGGGCTCTGTCCTGACGGATATTGGCCTGATCGTAGCGGTGCTGCCTGTAGGTGACGCGCAAAATGATGACACGGTTTTCCTGGTCCAGGAAAAAGCCCTTGTCGGCAATGGTGGCAATGGCATCTTCCTGGTCTGCATCCACGGCAATGAGGGCGATCTTCTCCACCTGCGGGTAGTGGTGCGAGGTCTCCTGGCTCATGTAGGTGGTGATGGTCCTGTCCGTCTGCCCGAGCACGCGCAGCAAAAAGCGCTGATTGGTCAGGGTGAGCTTTCTGGCAAACATGGCCGCAGAGGTCCTGCGCTCGCTCACAATGGGGAAGCCGTAGAGCTCCATGAGGAACTGATAGACAAACTGCCTGTTGCGGGCATAGCGCTCGTCATCATTGCGGGTGAACTTGCCAATGCTCAACCCGAAGCGCTTGAGCACAGAGTCAATGTCATTGGGGAAGGAGGCAAAGATGCCGGACAGGGAGAAGGCATTGGTGCCATTGCGCGAGATCACATGGGCCCTGTCCATGTTGAGCAGATAGGGGGTCAGGGCCGGGTAATTGCGGATGTCTGTGAGGTCCTTTCTGGCAAACTGCTGGCGAAAGACGTCCTGATGCACGCGGGGCAGACGGGAGAGAAAGGTCTGCATGTTGCGGCCAAAGACCTGCTTTTCCAGCACACAGGCATTGGATGAGACGGCAGTGGAGTGCAGGATGTCGTACTGAAAGCGTTCCCTGAAGTACTGCAGTTGTCTGTCAATGGCGAGCATGGAGAAGCCCGGCAGCTCCTTGTACTCGAACATGGCATTGTCAAAGGAGGGCAGAAGCTCGCGGGGCTCGACCAGGGGATAGTGGGCAAGGAGCTGATAGGGACGCACCAGGCACAGGCGTATGTGCACGGCGTCAAGAAAGGCCTTGAGCTCCTTCAGGGAGTTCAGTCCGTCATACTCGCCGAAGCCATAGCCCCCGTTTTCCCAGGGCATGCCATTCTGCGATAAGATGTCCTGCCAGCGTATCATGTCCCCTGCCTGTCTCCCTCACATCCTGTGGTTTCCTGCAAATTCCTGAGCCGTCTGCCCGGGCCTGAGACCTGAGCCGTCCGATGCTTCAGGAAGGCCGGCTTCCCGGCAGCCTCTGCGCGGGCCTGAGAAGCTTTGCTGAGAACGTCTGCCGGGCCTTCCTGCTCTCCTGGTCAATTGTGCTGTTCTGCTGTTCCGCTGTTCTGCTGCCGGGTACGCCTGTTCCCTGCAGCATCAGGGACAAAAATCCTTTCCAGGGCCTGCGTCTGTGTGCTGTGCACCCTGCACGTGCCCTGCTGCGTCTGCCTGCCTTGTCTGCGACATGCCGGTCAAAAAAGCTGTCAGGTCACAAAGTGCATTCAGACTGCGGAAATAGGTGATATATAGATCAGTTGCGCAAAAAAGCAAGTGCTGCAGTTCAGATTTTTGAACCGCACACGCACTCTTTGTCCGCGACACAAGGGCGGAAATCGCCCGGAATTGGGCTTGCAGCCTGTACAGGCCTTTGCTAGACTTCACTGTTGAAGAGCGGGCCACAACGCAAGAACGTCAGTTCCAGCAGCCGGGAACAGTACTGTTCCCGGGCCTTTGCCTGTATTTTTCCGCACAGCGGAGCTGTCCTGCGGGTTTTGTCCTGCAGAATCTCTTCCACAAGATCTCTTCACATAGAATCTGTTCCATATAAATCTGTTCCACAGGTTCAGGCCTGGTGTACGGAGTGCAAACCGGGATTTTCCAGCCGTATGAGTATACAAATTTCCACTTCCGAACAGCAGATGCTCAATCTCATCTGCAACATGCTTGATGCCTATACAGTGACGCTTTTTCTGCCTGCCTCTGCAGAAGGACAGAACGAAGGCGCTGAGGAAGATGACTACGTGCTGGCAGCCTGGTTCAGCCTTGGCGACAACGTGGTTGCCGAGACGCGCATTCGCGCAGGGCAGGGACTGGTAGGCTGGATAGTGGATAAAAAGCAGTCTCTGGACATGCCGGCCTTTGATCAGAACGAGGGCGGCCTCTTCTACTATGCTCCCGGCGGCGAGCAGTCCATCAAGGCCTTCATGGGCTGTCCGCTGCCCTCAGGCGGTGCCTTGTGCGTGGACACCAAGCGTCAGTACGGCTTCACGGAGAAGGAGCTGCGGCATCTGCAGATGTTTGCGACCATTCTGGACAGCGTGCACTCCCAGAGTTCCTTTGACAGGTCCATCAGCGAGATTCCTCTCTACTTCTCCAAGCTGCGCGCCATCAGCGAGCTTGTGAGCGGCTACAAGGGCTGGGATGTCTTTATCTCGGGCTTTGTCACCTGCGTTGCTGCTGCCACGGGCTTTGACTACTGCGCCTTTGCCAATGTGGAAGTCCCTGGCGAGTCCTACTGCATTGCCGCCGAGAACCAGCCTGTGCTGGTGCACAATAACGAGCCCTTCTTCCAGTCCATTTCCTACGGCCTTGCCGGCTGGGTCTTCCGCAACGGCCAGGATGTGGTGCAGGACGGCGAGGACGGCAGGGCCGTGGCCCTGTTCGGCACCAGCGAGAATCTGCCTGCCTTTGCTGCTGTGGCCTGCCTGCCAGTCTTCATCAACCGATCCCCCAGGGCCTGCCTGTGCCTTGGTCACACCCAGCCCCACAAGGTGAGCCCCAGCATGCGCGCTTTTTTGCATGAGGCAGTCTTCATCCTTTCCATGCATGCCGAAGTGCTCTATCTGCGCAACAGGCTGCGCTCCTATATGCAGAGCGCCACTGTGTACCGCAGCGGCCCGCGCACCCATGATCCTGACAGGGAACCCTATCAGCCTGTGTACACCACCAGTGACGAGTAGCCCGCAGGGCAGGGTGACACATGGGATTGCTGCAGCGACTTTTTCCCTTCCTGTTTCATGACATAGCCATGGACCTCGGGACTGCCAACACGCTTCTCTACACAAGGCGCGGCGGCATTGTGGTCAACGAGCCCTCCATTGTCGATATTGACACCAGAACCGGTGCCGTCCTTGCCGTGGGCGCCAGAGCCAAGCTTTCCCGCGGCAGAACACCTGAGCGCATCCGCAATGTGCGCCCCCTGCGCGACGGGGTGATTGCGGACTTTGATGTGACCTCGCAGATGATTGTCTTCTTCATCCGCAAGGCCACAGGCTCCATGCGCCTCATCCGTCCCTCCATTGTCATTGGCGTGCCTGCCTGTATCACCCAGGTGGAGAAGAAGGCTGTCATTGATGCTGCCCACACAGCCGGTGCAGGCCAGGTTCACCTCATAGACGAGCCCATGGCGGCAGCCATAGGAGCAGGGCTGCCCATTGCCGAGCCGAAGGGCACCATGCTGCTGGACGTGGGTGGCGGCACCAGTGAAGTGGTGGTCATCACCATGTCTGCCATTGCCGTCTCGCAGTCCTTGCGCATGGCAGGGGATGCCATGAACGAGGCCATACAGGCTGCCCTGCGCAACGAGTACCGCCTGGAAGTGGGCGAAAACACAGCCGAGCAGGTCAAGATAGCCATTGGCTCTGCCTGCGAGGTGGAGGGCCTTGCCCCGGTGACCGTCTCAGGCAAGGACCTTTCCCGCGGCTGTCCCCTGACCCTGGAGGTGAGCCCGGACTTTGTGCGTCAGGCCCTCAAACCCTCTGTGGATGCCATATGCCTGGCAGTGATGAAGACCCTGGAGCGCACGCCGCCTGCCCTGGCAGCGGATATTTACGATACCGGCATTACCCTTGCCGGAGGCGGCGCCCTGTTGCGCGGCCTTGATACCTGCCTTTCTCAGCGCACAGGCCTTGCCGTGCACATGGACACAGACCCCCTCACCACCATATTGCGTGGCGCAGCAGCTGCCATGCTCGACAGGAAGGCCTATAGTGACGTCTTCATCAACTAAGCCTGCGCAGGAAGAAGAGGGCAGGCAGGGGGCCCTGGGCGCTCAGACTTCTCAGGACGCTCAGACGTCTCAGGACGCCCGGCATGGACAGGCCATGCCGGGCTCGGCACAGGGCCAGACTCAAGGGCCAACCACAGGCTGCGCAAAAAACCTTCCCGCAGGCCTTGTGCTGCGCAGACTTGTGCCTGCCGATGCTGCTGCAGTCTCGGCACTTGAGAGCAGGGCCTTTCCCTCCTTCTGGACTGCAGAGCAGTATGCCAGGGAGCTGGCGCCAAAGGACAATCATGCAGGCTGCCTTGGTGTGGGCGCCTGGCTGCCTGTGCAAAGCCCCTGCAACACTGTCGCGTGCTCGTCAGCAGGCCCGTCAGAAGAGCTGGCAGAGGCTGTCACAGACATCGCTGCAGGGCCCGATTCCGGGAAGACTCCTGCCCCATCCCTGCAGCTGGCAGGCTACATTGTCTTAAGCTGTGCTGCAGGGGAGTGCGAGGTGGCCAATATCGCCGTGGAGAAGCCCTTCCGAAACCTTGGCATTGCTGCTGCGCTGCTGGCTTTTGCCTTGCAAGAGGCCCGCAAAATGCATACGATACTTTGTTATCTGGAAGTTGCGGTCGGCAACATTCCTGCCAGGGCGCTCTACACCCGGGCGGGATTCAGACAGACAGGCCTTCGCAGGAAGTACTACAGGGAAACCGGTGAAGATGCCCTGATCATGATGCTGGAACTGGCCTGACAGGCTCGCCGGATCCTCCGGCAAAGGCAACACTTTGTTTGTGCTTAAGGAGTGTAGTACCATGAAAACCATTATCGCTGCCAACTGGAAAATGAACAAGACGCGTCCCCAGGCGGTGGCTGTTGCTGGTGATGTGGCCGCTTCCCTGAAGGAGAGCCCGGTCCCGGAACGAGAGGTCCTCATCTTTCCTCCTGCGACCTGCCTTGACTGTGTGTCCGCTGCTGCTGACAACATGTACGAAACAGGCATCCAGAACCTCTATCCTGCAGAGGAAGGTGCCTTTACAGGCGAGATTGCACCCGGCATGGTGCACGATGCCGGCGGCACCTGGGCCCTGATTGGTCACTCCGAGCGCCGCCACATCTTCATGGAACCGGACGACTTCATTGCCACCAAGGTGAACTTCACCCTGGCCCATGACCTCAAGGTCATGCTCTGCGTGGGCGAGACGCTGCCAGAGCGCGAGGCAGGCCAGCTGCGTGCCGTGCTGCTGCGCCAGCTCACCAGCGCCCTGTCCGGTCAGGCTGCCGGCGCTGTGGGGCGCATTGCCATTGCCTATGAGCCTGTGTGGGCCATCGGCACAGGCAAGACTGCCGGTTCTCAGGAAATCCTTGAGGCCCATGAGATCATCCGCGACATCCTGCGCATGGTCTTCACCAGCGGTGACGAAGTGCCGATTCTCTACGGCGGTTCCGTCAAGCCTGCCAATGCGGCAGAAATCCTTGCTCTTGACAATGTGAACGGACTTTTGGTAGGGGGTGCATCCCTGGAGGCCAGAAGTTTCCTGGACATCGTTCGGGCCGGCCTGTAATTTTCGAGACAGAAAGCATTCTTCCTGTCTGTTTTTTTTGTTTTCCCCTTGCACAGTCTTCCCTCACCGGCCCGGGTGCACAGCCTTCTGTCAGGCCATGAGGGGAACATCATAGAGTTTAGCCGGAGGCTTTGGTACCGTGGAGTCCCTCATCTTGGTTCTGCATATTGTTGTCTGTGTCCTGCTGGTCATACTTGTCCTTCTGCAGTCGGGCAAGGAGGGCATGGGCGTCATTTTCGGCGGAGGCAATACCTCCGTGTTCGGCAGCACAGGTGCTGGCGGTCTGCTGGCCAAGCTGACGGCCTTCGTGGCAGTCATTTTCGTCGGAACCTCACTGGCCTACACCTATACCACCAGTGAGCATGTGAGCGACGACTCCGCAGTCTTGAGCGTGCGCATTGAAGAGCCTGCTCCGGCCATGCCTGCCACGCCCGCTCCTGCCGGCAACGAGCTCATTCCCACTGCGCCTGTGCCGCAGACAGCCGCGCCTGCCGCACCTGCCGAGCCTGCTGCACCTGCAACTCCGGCTGCTCCCGAAGCTGCAGCCCCTGCCAGCGCCGCTGAGGCTGCTGCTCCCGCCGCTCCGGCTGAAGCTGCCCCGGCTGACAAGGCTCCTGCTGACAAGGCTTCTGCCAAGGACGCTCCCGCAGCCAATCCTGCGCAGTAAGCGTTCGCTCCAGCAGACACAGAGTTCCAGACAGTTTTTAAGGGTGTCGCAGTACAGACTGTGGCACCCTTTTTCTATGCGGCAAAACCACAGCTGACAGCCATACGGCTGCAGGCCGGCACACGGTACAGCATGCCTGAAGGGCGGCTGCAGGGCACAACAGGCTCCCAGCAGCCTAGCGTTTGCGCCTGTTGTGCTCCCGGCTCATGTAGTAGCGGCGCTTGTTCTCGTACATGTTCTGGTCAGCTTCCCGGAACTGCGCGGCAAAATCGCCCTGTTCGCGCCAGGAAATGCCAATGGAAATGGCGTCCCCGCTCTTTGTCACATTGTCCTGCACACTGGCCATGTTCTCCCTGAAGAGCTCTTCCGCAATGTCAGGGGCCACCACCACAAATTCATCGCCGCCTATGCGGTAGCACGTTTCCGGGAAGACAGCGCTGATATTTCTGGCAGTGCGGGTGATGAGAGTATCACCGGCATCATGGCCATATTTGTCGTTGACCTGCTTGAGACCGTTGAGGTCCAGCACGGCAACACCCAGCGACCCGGCAAAGGTCTGCGTGCGCAGCTGATTGAACTTGTTTCTGTTGTAGAGGCCGGTGAGCATGTCCTCATAGCTCAAGCGCTCAAGCTGCATGGTCTTGCGCCCGAGCTCCTCGAGCATGAACCTGCGTGTCTCCCGTGAGGTGGCTGTAGGAAAGCCCACATCGTCCGCATGCATCTCCTCATAGGGGTTGGAGAGATGGATGTGGCAGCATTTGGGCTCGCCATCCTCCCAGCGGAAGATCATGGTGACGCGCTGATGCACGCGTATGTAGAGATTGGTGCCCGGGTCCGTGGACACATAGAGCATGCCTGTGCACAGATAGACGTCCTCGGAAAGCCTGAGAACATCATAGTGCTCCTGCGAAATGAGACAGGGAGGCACCTTGCCTGTGAACTGTCTCAGCGTTTCGACAATGGCATCATAGTCTACGAGGTATTCGTGCTCTGCAGCACCAAACCAGCTTAAGGTCTTTGACAGCAGGGCAATGACGGCCTCACTGTTATTTTCACAGTAATGTTTGTGGAGAATATAGCTGACAAGCGCCTTTGCAGCTTCTTTGCGCTGTTCTTCCGTCTTCGACATATGTCCTTGCTCAGAAAAGAGAGAGGGCACACTGGAAGAATGTTCTCGAAAAGGCTTTCAGAAAAGCTTTCGGGAACGTTTCCTGGTGTGAAGAAGAGACAATATTGTGCCTGGTATGACGAAGGAAAGGTATGCTGTCAGAACGCATATGCTGTACGACAGCATTGCCGGACAAGCCCTGTGCAGACAGGGTGCAGACAGAGTGCAGCCTTGCACAGCCTTGTGCAGACAGAATGCTTTTTGATGGCTGCAAAAGCTTTTGTGAAGGCCTGTGCGCAGGCTTTGGCTGTCCGTATCGTCAGGGACGTCAGGGGCAAGGGGGGCTCAGTTGCGGGCCAGGAGTGTTGTGCCCGTACACTGAACTTCCGGGTGCGAAACGGAAAAAAGGGAAGGGATGGTTTTGGGGGACAGGTGCAGGGACTGGTTGGAGGAACTGTCTTTTGTGGGACCTGAAAGCCCGGGTGGGGGCATGCAGGCACACATCTCATACAACAATTGTCCCGCACAACAGCTGCCTGTTGTGTGCTGCGCTGTCTATCATGGACGCCCGTTTCTGACAATACCTGTTTTCCAGAATGCAGTGCAGAACAAACGCAGACAGGCACGCAGACAGAAGACGCAGGCAGAGAGAAGATGCAGCCCGGGAAGTACATGGCTGTGGCGAAAGTGGCAGTGCGTGCTTACGTGCTTGCGGACAGTGCGGTGCTGAAAGGACGTGCCACAGTGCACACAAGGCGTGCAGGACAAAGGGGGTGTCACTGTGCATAAAAGCCCGGACTTGCAGGTCGTATGCATTGACCGTACACTGCAGCACACATGAAATGCGCTCGTCACATGGCGGGCAGGAGGGCGTCATGTCCGCAACCAAGCACGGTGCAAACAAACAACTCTCGGACAGTCAGAACTCAGGTACTCAGGACGCAGTCAAGTTTGACGACAGGCTTTTTGCCAACACTCCCTTCAGGGACAATCTGCGCAAGCTGAAAAAGGCCGGCCTTGCGCAGCAGGGCACTGACGGCAGGGACGCCATGGCCAGGGCAAAGGAGCAGAGAAAGCGCAAAAAGACCGGGGACCCTGCCTTTGCTGCAGAGTGCGATGTCTTTTTGCAGGCCATGGAAGGCCTGACTGTGCGCACCAGCACTGAGGATAAAGATAGAGACAAGGACGACGAAGCCTTCTTCCAGGCCACGCTGGGTGCAGAACTCGGAGGCCACACAGCTGGCGAAAAGAAGTCACAGGCTGCCAGGAGCTTTGCGCGCGCAGGACAGGCCGCTGCCAGGGCCGGCGCAGGAAAAATGCAGGCAAAGCCTGCCGGCAAAACCGCTGCCAGGGCCGCTTCCATGCCTGCTGCCAGGGCCGCTTCCAACGCTGCTGCCAGGGCTGTGTCCAGTTCTGCAGGGACGCCCGCAGCACAGTCTGCCGCCGCCCGGTCTGCTGCCGCGCAGCCTGACATGAGCATGCAGGAGCTGCTTGCTGCCGACGACATGCCCATGGATGACTTTGCCAAAGCCATGGCAGGGGTAACCCCCATCAGCAAGTCCGGCCGCGAGGTGGCCCTGGAAAAGCCAGAAAAACCGCTGGTCTGGCAGCAGGGCAATGCCCTGCAGGACTTTCTTGACGGCAAGCTTGAGTTTGCCCTCACCTTCACGGATGAGTACATGGAGGGCTTTGTGGTGGGCCTTGACCCCATCATGATGCAGAAGCTGCGTCAGGGCAGCTTCAGTCCCGAGGCCCATATCGATTTGCACGGCCTCAACACCCAGCAGGCCTTTGAGACCTTGCGCGGCTTTTTCAAGGGCTCCTGGTACAGGGGGCTGCGCTGCGTCATTGTGGTCTGCGGCAGGGGCAAAAACTCCCCTGACGGCATAGGCATCCTGCGCGAGAAGCTGCAGCTGTGGCTCACGCAGGAGCCCTTCAAGCGGGTGGTGCTGGCCTTCTGCACAGCCCAGGTCCATGATGGCGGCGCAGGTGCTGTCTATGTGCTCATGCGCAAGTTCAAGAAAAAGGGCCGCATTGCCTGGGAGCGCATGCCTGCGGACGAAGATCTGCTGTAGGGGCCTGCTGCAGGGATTTGTTGTCGAGATGCTCCCAACGTGTGCAGGCTGCGCACGCTTGCACACTGCCACAGTATGCACTGCTGCATGCGCGACAAGGCCCTGACGTCAGACGCCAGGGCCTTGTGCTCTGGGTTCAGGGTCTGGACCCTGTGTGTTTGCCTTGTGCTGCTTTCGCTGCTTTCTCACCAGCTATTTTCTCACCATGACCAGCTCGTCCAGGGGGATCTTGGGCACATGGTGCACGCCCTTGTCATCGCGCCAGTAGGCAAGATTGCCGTCAGTGGCAGTGTCAGCCACGCGCTCTTCCTTTTGCATGCCAAGGGCGACCACCAGCAGCGGCTCCATGGTCTCGGGGATATCCAGGGCCTGTGCCACTGTCTCATGGTTGAAGGAGAGCAGCATGCAGGCGCCAATGCCCCTGGTCTGGGCAGCCAGCTGTATGGTCTGGGCAGCAATGCCGGCATCATAGCC
>CASEWR010000210.1 GCA_949291675.1 uncultured Desulfovibrio sp.
GAAAAAGGGCAGCCTGCCCGAAGACAGGCTGCCCGAAGGCTTGAGAGAAAGGAAAATTCTAGAGACCGCGGTCAGCCATCATGCAGCAGACGTCGCAAACGCGGTTGGAGTATCCCCATTCATTGTCGTACCAGGAGACAGCCTTGACCAGGGTGCCTTCCTGAACGGCGGTGTATTCAAGTTCCACGATGGAGGAGCGGGGATCTCCCTTGAAGTCCATGGAAACAAGGGGCAGCTCGTTGGTACCGAGAATGCCCTTCAGATAGGTCTGTTCAGCTTCCTTCAGAGCTGCATTGACTTCTTCGGCAGAGGTGGACTTGCCCACGATGGCAGTGAAGTCAACAACAGAAACGGTGGGAGTGGGGACACGCAGGGAGTAGCCTGTGAAGCGGCCCTTCAGTTCAGGGATGACCTTTGCCACAGCCTGGGCTGCGCCAGTGCTGGTGGGAATGATGTTGCAGGCAGCTGCACGGGCACGGCGCATGTCCTTGTGAGCCATGTCCAGAATACGCTGGTCGTTGGTGTAGGAGTGCACGGTCACCATGTTGCCGAGTTTGATGTCAAAGTTCTTGTGCAGAACCATGGCAAGAGGAGCAAGGCAGTTGGTGGTGCAGGATGCGTTGGACACAATGTGATGCTTTGCAGGATCGTAGTCCTTGTCATTGACGCCCATGACCAGGGTCAGGTCTTCACTCTTGGCCGGAGCGGAGATGATGACCTTTTTGGCACCGTTGTCGATGTGCACATGGGCCTTGGGACCTTCGCGGAACAGACCGGTGCTCTCGATGACGATGTCAACACCGTAGTCGCCCCACTTCAGGTTCTGCGGATCACGTTCGGCAAAGCAATGGATATTCCAGTCGCCGACCTTTGCTTCCTGGCCATCCACCTGGGCATCCAGATGAGCGCGGCCGTAGCAGGAGTCGTACTCGGCCAGTTCAAAGTTCGTCTTTGCGTCGTAGAGGTCGTTCAGGGCAACGACTTCCACACGATCACGATAGCTCTGATGCAGGGCACGGAAGACCTGTCTGCCAATACGACCGAAACCATTGATACCAACGCGAACTTTAGCCATTGGAATTGTACCTCGCTACTTTGAATGTTGAGGCATGAAGGCTGCGGCCGGAAACTCCGGGGAAAATCCCTCAGGTTTCGGCTGCCACAGGGGTGCCGCCATGCAGGGAAGGGACGGAATGCATGATGGAAAGTCTGCACAAAGTCTGCAGAAAAACTTTCTCTCACAGTCCGGGATAGTATACGAGGCAACCAAGGCAAGTCAACAAGCGCAAATGCGCATGCACACGGTTCCAGAGGGCATTTTCCTGTGTCTGAGGGGCTCATTGGGGGTGCTTCTGATGCACGCCTGATGCACTTGTGATGCACGTCAGAGCTGCTTTTGAAGTGCTTCTGATGTGCTTTCGATGTGCTTTGGTGACGTTTTTCAGACGCTTTTGCAGCACGTTTTCGAGGGCTATTTGCGTACGTTTCGCACTGTGTAGCGGCGCATGGAGATGTTGAGCACAAGGCCGATAAAGATGAAGTTGACGATAGTTGCAGAGCCGCCGTAGCTGATGAAGGGCAGGGGAATGCCCACCACAGGCAGAAGACCTACCACCATGCCCATATTGATGGTAATTTCCAGGATGAAGTAGAAGAACACGCCCACACAGAGCAGACTGCCGAACCTGTCCTTTGCCTGGATGACTGTGGTCAGAATGGTGAAAAGAAAGATGGCAAAGAGGGTCACCAGTGCGAGGCAGCCCACAAAGCCCCATTCCTCACCGAACACTGCCACGGCAAAGTCCGAGTGCCGCTCAGGCAGAAAGCGCAGCTGGGACTGTGTGCCCTGGGCAAAGCCCTTGCCCCAGAACTGGCCTGAGCCAATGGCAATGCGCGACTGCAGGATGTGGTAGCCTGCGCCCAAGGGGTCAGCATCGGGATTGAGGAAGGTGAGGATGCGCTGGCGCTGGTAGTCATGCATGCCTATGAACCACATGAAGGCCGCGGCACAGGGAATGACCAGCAGGCAGACACGCAGCACTGCGAGCTTGAGGCCGTGGAAGAGCACCATGCCTGCCACAATGAAGAGCAGCATGAGGGTGGTGCCAAGGTCGGGCTGCTTGACGATGAGGGCAATGAGAGGCGAGGCCACAAGCAGGATCTTGCCAAAGACCTTCCAGCCTAAGGGCTCGTTTTCATTGGCCATGATTTTGGCTGTGACTAAGAGCACCGCAAACTTGGCAAGCTCGGAGGGCTGGATGCTGAACAGGCCTAAGGAAATCCAGCGCTTTGCCCCGTAGATGGTGGTGCCTGTCAGTGGCACCAGGATGAGCAGGACCAGGGTGACGGCATAGAGATGCCAGGCAATGGAGAGCAGACGATGATAGTCAAAGCTCATGGTCAGGGTCATGCAGAGAAGACCCAGGATGCCCCAGACAAACTGACGCTGATAGAAGCTGGCCAGGGTGAGGCCGGACTCTACCCTGGTGCCGCTGGCAGAAATGAGGTTCATCTCCCCGACGGCAAAGAGTGCCAGCGCACAGACCAGCAGCGCCCAGTTCAAATGGCGCAGCAGGGGCTGGCGTTTCTTTTCAATGCCCTTCAGTTCCATGGTTCACGTCCTGCTCCCGGCAGTGCTGCCGGGAAAGAGAGAAAAGACAGGTGAGTGTGGTGCAGGCAAGACATGCATGCATGGTGTACAAGCCGGCAGAGACGCGTGCCAGGCACGCTGCCATGCGAGCTGCCATGTGCTCTCAGCCGCCCAGGCGGGCCTGGACCTGGGCCTGGCCCGGGACTGAGGCATGGCCTGCAGGCTGCACCTGAGGCTGTGTGCGCCCTTGCGTCTGTGCAGTCCCGTCTCTGGCTGTATTTCTGGAAGCGCTCCCGGACGGGGGTTGGGACCGCTCTCTGGCCGGGGCTTTGGGCGGGTCCTTGGGCGGATCCTTGGGCCCGAAGAGGTAGTCATAGACCTTGCTGGCCACAGGACCTGCCACGGAGGAGCCGCCACCGCCATGCTCCACCATGACTGTCACCACATAGGTCTTGCCGTCCTTTTTGCCCCAGGTGGTAATCCAGGCATGGTCGCGCTCGCGCCAGGCAAGCTCGCTGCTCCTGCGTCTGGTCTTGCCCAGCTTGACCACCTGGGCTGTGCCTGTCTTGCCGCCCATGACTGCGTCCTTTCTGCTCACCACCCTGGCTGTCCCGCCACTGGCAGTGCGCTGCATGGCCTGCACCACAGTCGCAAGGGTCTGCTGGCTGGCAGGGATGCGCATGCGCACCCTGGGCGCCTCGTCCTCAAGGAGCAGGGGCTTCAAGATGTTGCCGCCATTTAACAGGCCGGACACATAGAGGGTAATCTGTATGGGGGTGATCAGGGTGTAGCCCTGGCCAATGGAGGTATTATACGTGTCACCCCTGGTCCAGCTGATCTTGTGCCTGCGCTTTTTCCAGTCTCTGGAGGGCACAAGTCCCGACTTCTCATGGGGCAGGTCTATCTCTGTCCTGCTGCCAAAGCCGCTGGCCCTGGCAAAGGCTTCAAGGGTGTTGATGCCTGTGCGCTCGGCCATGAGGTAGTAGTACACGTCACAGGAATTGATCAGGGACTGCTCCATGTTCTGGCTGCCGTGTCCCGAATGCTTCCAGCAGCGGAAGGTCTGCTTGCCGAGCTTTGCGTAGCCCGGGCAGTAGACTGTCTCCTGCGGCGAGATGCCGTTTTCCAGAAAACAGGCTGCCATGACCAGTTTCCAGACTGAGCCGGGCGGATAGACGCTCTGTATGGTGCGGTTTTGCAGGGGAAAGCGCGGTGAGGTGCGCAGGGCGTCCCAGTCGCGGTGCGAGATGCCCCTGGCAAAGAGATTGTTGTCATAGGCAGGGGCAGTCACCAGGGCGCGCAGTTTGCCGGTCTCAGGCTCCATGACCACAATGGAGCCTGCCTGGTCGCCCAGCGCGTCCCAGCAGGCCTTCTGCAGGTCCCTGTCAATGGTCAGATGCAGGTTGGTGCCGCCTGTAGGCTCCTTTCTGAGCACCCTGTCCACCATGTGCCCCGAGGCATCCACCTCGATGTCATACAGGCCCTTGGTGCCGCGCAGACGTTTTTCCAGGGTGAGCTCAAGGCCTGCCTTGCCCACCAGGTCACCCATGGCAAGGTCATCGTCCTTTTCCAGCTCGCGCTCATTGGCTTCGGCCACATAGCCCAGGATATGGGCAAAGAGGTCCTTTTCCGGGTAACTGCGCCTGGTGAGCACCACGATCTCAAGGCCTGGCCAGGCATAGAGCTCGCTCTCGATGCGGGCCACCATGCTGAAGTCCAGGTCCTGGGCCAGCAGCAGGGGCTCAAAGGACTTCACCTTGTAGCGACTCTGGCGATAGCGCTCCTCAATCTGTTCCAGGGGCAGGCCTGTCCACACGCTGACCCTGGCCAGGGTGGCTGTGAGATCGCGCACGTCATCGCGAATCAGGGAGAGCCCGTAGGTGGTGCGGTTGTCTGCCAGCACTGTGTTGTTCACATCAAAGATGCGCCCGCGCGGGGCAGAGACCTTTTCCTCGCGCCAGTGATTGTTCTGGGCCTGTATGGCAAAGTCCGCACCCTGATGCACCTGCAGAATCCAGAAGCGCGAGGTGAAGACCGCAAAGAAGAGCAGGATCAGCAGTTCGAGCAAAATGACGCCGCGGCGCGGAGGCTGATAGGCTTCGTTGTTTTCCTTGGCAATGCGTATCTTCGGCTCGTTCTTGCCCTGTAAAGGCTGCAGCAGGGGACTGCCCTGTGCATCAGGAGTCTGCTTTCTTTTCTTCATGGGCAACAAGACGGCGCAGGCGGCCGAGGATGGGCCAGGCAACAAGAATGTAGAAGGTCTGCAGCACGCCGTCGTACATGATTACAGTCTGGTCATACGGGACGTTTTGCAGAGTGGCAAAGAACCAGGCGTAGAAGCTGTGCAAAGCCCCCATGCCTGCGGAGACAAGCAGATAGAACACCAGGCGCGAGGCAAGGGCTATGGCCATGGACAGCCTGTAGAGCACAAAGAAGGAGGCAATATAGAAAATGGAAAAGCCGAAGGAGAGAGAGCCCATGCCTTCCTGCAGGATGACCACTGCCGGCACCAGCCAGACCATGGTCTTGTAGTCCTTCTCCAGGCTGACCAGGAGAATGCCCACCACCAGGGCATCAAGGCCCGGCACATAGAGCTGCAGGATGATACCGCAGAAAAGAAAGGCAAGCCACCAGAAGATGTTCTGGACAAGAAGCATGGGGCCTCCGTGTTGCTGCGTGTGACGCTCGTGCCGGGAAAAAGTCCTGC
>CASEWR010000211.1 GCA_949291675.1 uncultured Desulfovibrio sp.
GCATGTCTACGGCAGTTACAATGACGTCACCCAGGCAGCGGACCTGCTCACCATTGGCGAGCAGGCTGTGGCCATGCGCATTGAGGGTGTGGGCAACCATATTACCATCCCCGAGGGCACGCGCCTGCAGGCTGACGGCAGTGGCGGCTCTGCCATCCTGGTCTCCTATGGCAAGGAGCATGAAATCACCCTGACCGGTGAGGCCACGGCTCTTGGCGAGGGCGGCATTGCTGCCCGCTTTGACTTCGGGGACAACGCTCTCGGCAATAGCTTCGAATATCGCGGATCCTGGATGTGGGAAGGCCCGTATATTAGCGAGGAATCTGACATGCTTTCCAAGATAGAAGGCGCCCTCGTTCAGGAGTTCAACGTTGCAGGCAGTCTGAAGGGAGAGAAAGCTGCCATCTACATTGCCGACAATGCCCATGTGCAGCACATCAACATTCTCTCAGGGGCTGAGATAGAAGGCGACATCATCTCGAAATGGGATCCTGAGAACGACAAGATTCGCGAAGAGTACAAGGACAATTCGACAATCGATTTGTACACCCACCTGACCTTCGGTCAGAAGCTGACGGTCGCTGGGGAACAGGAGGATGAGGACTTTGACCTGCAGCTGGAGGAGGATGAGAACTTCTCCCTCGCCTACACAGGCGATATCCTCGGTGAAAAATCCTTCAAGATGCAGCACAAGGCAGGCTCTCTGGCTCTGAGCGGTATAGTCAGCGTGTTCTCCCTGGAAAATTCCGGCACACTCTCCCTGCTGCGGCCTGATCCTGACACAGCCCAGGTGACAGTGACAGACACGTTCACCAATGCCGATGGCGCAACCCTGGAAACAGGCTTTACCGCTGACGGCAGCATGGCGGGCATTGCTGCCTCTTCTGCAAACCTCTCTGGCAGTACCTGGGCCGTGCGTCCCCTGCCGGACTTCTACGCCACAGGGCAGAACATAGAACTCTCCCTGCCCGTGACAGTGAAAGAAGAGGGCGTCCTGAGCACGGACAACCTGCAGGTAACACTCTCCGAGACAGACTCCCCCACCCTCATTTTCAGTGAGGACCACACTGCAGGCACTGGCACTCCCTCCCTCACAGTCACTGCTGACAGAGCCCCAAACGCCTACTCTCAGTACGCCGGCACTGTTACAAGCCGGCATGTGGGCACTGCCCTGGATCACCTTGCCACCCATGCCAGGGGCGATATGCAGCACCTCATAGCTTCCCTGGACTGGTCTGCCCCTGACGGCAGCGGCGTTGCCTCCGGCATGAAGCAGCTGGCCAGCACTGCCTATGACATCTCTGCCAGGGCAGCCCTCTCCCAGCACAATGAGTTCAATATGCTCATTCTGCGCCGCATGCTGGCCACCCGCCTTGCCAGGGATGTGTACAGCCAGTCTGCAACAGCTGCTGACACAGTTGCTGCTGACACACGCGCTGTGCGCGACACAGACTGGCAGGTCTGGGCAACGCCCTACGGGGCCTCCTCCTTCCAGCATGCCCATGACGGCACATCTTCCTGGAAGAGCATGGGCATAGGCCTCATCGTGGGTGCTGACAGGCACTTTGACTCAGGCCTGGACCTTGGCGTGCACGTGGCCCTGGCTGCCAGACGCACGCAGACAGAGGATGCCAGCAACGCTCAGGTGGACACAAAGTCCGCCTTTGCAGGCGTGCAGGCCATGTTCTCACCTTCCTCCTGGGAAGGCTTCTATCTCACAGCCCAGGGACGTCTGGGTGTGGAGAGCGGCGAGATGGACCGCGAAGTCCATATCAATGGCTACAACCGCCAGCTTGAGAGCAACTGGTCTGGCTTTGCGGGCTCAGCCATGCTGGGTGCAGGCAAGGATTTCCTGATGCAGACCGAAACGGGCTTTGTTGCTGCCGGTCCCCTGGCTTTCTTTGAGTACGCCTTTTTGCAGAGGCCGGCTTTCAGTGAGGACGGCGACGCTGCCGCACGTCTTTCCCTGGACCAGGCCTTCTACGACTCTTTGCTCATGAATCTCGGTGCCCATGCCGGCTGGCAGACACATCTTGCAAACGGCACCAGCCTGGGCGTGGATGTGCTGGCTGCCTGGAGACATGAGCTTTTGGATGGCGACTTCTCCTCCACTGCCTCCTTCAGCGGCTATGGCGCGTACGACTTTGAGTCCGAGACCACCCTTCCCGGTCGCGACAGCATGCTCATCCAGGCTGCCCTGAGCCTTGCCACAGTGTCTGACTTCTCAGCCAGACTGGAGGCGGGCGCAGAGCTCTTCAAAAAAGGGTACACGTCCGGCAATCTGGGTCTGACGCTTTCCTGGAGCTTTTAACAAGAGCCTGCAGTCCTGGACCTGACTTGCTTTCTGTATGCACGCCTGTGCCCCGCCGCTACGGAGATCTGTTATGACGGCTCTTCTCAAACGCATCCCTGGCGTACTTCTCTCGCTTTTGTGTGTCCTGTGTCTCCACTGTGCCCTTTGGCTGGTCCTGCAGCCCTGCCTTGTCCAGGCCAGCTCGACACTGCTGGTGCCGTCAGACAGACCCCTGTTTGCTGTGGATATCCTGCAGGAAGGAGAACGCATAACTTTCGACGTCGAGGACGACGAGGATGGCGGAGATGACGGGAACGATGCTCCCGATGACGGCGGTGATAGCGGGAGTGAAGACAACTCCCTGACCGGCCAGCGCGATATCCCTGACAACGAAGTTGCCGCAGTGGAGCAGGCCCTGACCTGGTGGTCGCAGGTGCTGGGCCCGCAGGCCGGCAATGTACAGCCTGCCAGCATCCTTCTCCTGGGATCCTATCAGCAGGAGAATGCCGGCAGCGGACCTGCTCACCATTGGCGAGCAGGCTCGGGGAATGTGCGGTAAAGGGCTTTGCCCTTTATCCCGCATTCCCGGAGAAGTAGCTTAGCCTTTGCGGGTACCCGTCGCCCTTTCGCGGCATATCCTCGCCTGGCTCTGCCAGGCTGCGGTATATTCCACGCTTGCCTTGACGGCTCCCCTTGCAAAGGCTGGAGCAGTGTGAACGTGCAAAATACGCACTTGAACGACTCCCTTGATCCTCGGCAAACCCGAGGCTGAACTGATTG
Organism: uncultured Desulfovibrio sp.; assembly: GCA_949291675.1. Taxonomy (GTDB): domain Bacteria; phylum Desulfobacterota; class Desulfovibrionia; order Desulfovibrionales; family Desulfovibrionaceae; genus Desulfovibrio. The sequence continues at coordinate 3,074 of CASEWR010000211.1, forward strand.
CCTTCAGGGGCTGTTTGAGCTCCCCAGTCGAGGCTGCCACTCCTTCTTCGGGCTGGTATACCGTCCAAGGCGTATTGCGGTATACTTTTGGTGTCGCCTAACACCCTCTAAATGGCAGTTGAAGGCATGATTATGATATTTTTCACTTGGCGAAGTATGTAAGTTATTTAGCGAACGATGTACTAGACTTGCCGCTACCAACTGTCTTAGGGACTTTCACCAATGAGCATATGCGCATGCCGGGCGCACCAAAAAAGAACCCCCGGCTTTGAGGCCGGGGTTAGGGAAATCGCAAGATGGGTCCCTTGGGAACACTGAAAAATCTCAAGGAAAAAAGGGAGCGGGTATTGTCCTCAGAGGTGAAACGTCTAATGTTTTTGAGGTGTTGTCCATTTATAGGCCCGGAAAAGATCATGATAATATTTGTAATTTCCGGTCATAAACTGATACTGTCCGGCCACAATGCCGGGTGAAAGATTGAGGCTGTCGGCAAATGCCTTAATTTCAGCTTTGCTATGCAGGTTGGGGATTTTTACACGATCCTTGCCGAAAAGCACAATACAGGCAAACTCGTTGGCCTCTTTTTCCCGGACATCTTCCTGGTCTCCGTCATTAATAAGCAGATCCTGCTTGCTGTGGAGGATAACGTGTCCGGCTTCGTGAAAAAAGGAGAACCAGAACTTGTCGTCCCGCTTGCCACGCAGGTTGAGCATGATGACAGCAGTGTCTCCAATCCATTTCGTGGCCCCTGACCAGCTTAACCTAGGAAACTCAGGAACTAGGACCAGAGCAACACCGCAGTCCTTGCAACGATCTACCAATTTGGGGACGAAGGAGGAGGAATCTTCCGTGGTAAACAAGCGAAGCTCCTCCATGGCCTCCCGGAATTTTTTGATGTCAGTGGGGCCGCAATTCATACTTTGCGCGGCCAGTTCCCCCATGCGTATCCATGTGGCGGCGGTGTGGGGATTGTGCTCGAAACACTTGGAGCGCCGGGCTGCCACGGAGGGCTTGACCCAAGTATTTTCCCATTCGCTTACGCTACTGACATCAAAAAACCGAAGCACTGCCTCAAATTTTTTGACATGGGACAGGCTGCTTTCCAGATAACCGCGCTTTGTCAGCTCAGCAACGGGTATTTTGGCAAGCCACTCCTTTTGCGTGTGGACCTCTTCCATTTCGCGCATGCGGACCAGCTGGGTGCGATACTGGCTTTCCAGATTGTTCCAGAAGGAGGCGGGGACTTCCGTCACGCGCTCCAGTCTGTGGGCCATTTCCACTGAGAGCTCCTGTTCGCCACGCAGAAGGCAATTCAGGTCCTGGACACTGATATCCAGGCGCGCAGCGAAATCCCGTTGCGTCATGCCCATACTGGCTATGACGTCACTAATGCTTTCGCCTGGAGGCACGGCGTAATCCGGCTTGAATGTATATTTGGGACTGCGCATGAGAACTCTCCTCGCGTCAATGAGTGTCTGCAATTGCTACAATAATTATTGCCGTCACCAGAGTTCGGTCAATGCCGCCATCGGCCTTTTGTGGAACCGGATCATGATTCGGTTCGAAAAGCAGGCGAAGGGGATGCTTAAGATCAACCGAAAATTGGCCTGCTCGATTCCCTGTGAGTTCATGACAACGAGCAGGGGGAAGATGAGAAATGACGGCCAAATTTTCCGCCGCCTGGAGTTCCATAAGCCTTTGCCTCAATTTCTGGGCACATTCCTGGCCAAGCGTTCGGATCATTTTTTTCTGGTTCGAGCAGATTTTCTGGAGATCTTTCTGCCTAAAAGATATATCCAAATTGACCTCTGGCAAGAAAATACTAACGCGTAGCTTTTATCTTTTGGGAGTGTGCCCTATCTGTTGATCCTCACTGATATCCTCCCGATATCCCTGTCTCCATATGTGGGGGATACACGGGCGATCAACAGAAACGGAACACTCCCTATCTTTTTAACTCTGTTTTAGAAAAACAACAAGATACCGTCATGGATTTGGGTGTAGATAAAGAAGTGCGGTATTTTGCCCAATACACCCACTTTTCAAGGTGATGCTCCTATGTCGAAGCAGGCTGCAGTATCCAGGATACCATAGTTGTTCAGAGTAGGTGAAGAAGATGGCGTAGGAACAGGAAGGCGTTCGCACAGTGAGAGGAACTACCGAGAGCTGTAGGCTCTTGCAAACGGTACCCGCCTGGGTGTGGATGTGCTGGCTGCCTGGAGACATGAGCTTTTGGATGGCGACTTCTCCTCCACTGCCTCCTTCAGTGGCTATGGCACGTATGACTTTGAGTCCGAAACCACCCTTCCCGGTCGCGACAGCATGCTCATCCGGCTGCCCTGAGCCTTGCCACAGTCTCTGACTTCTCAGCCAGGCTGGAAGCGCGCGCAGAGCTCTTCAAAAAAGGCTGCTCGTCCGGCAATCTGGGTGTCAAGCGACAATTGAAAGATATCACTAAACGACAGTGAAAACGATCACTGGGTTACCCCTTGCCATGGTCTCCTCCTTCCCTCTCCCTCCCTGCCGGGGGGCAGGGAGGGAGAGGGAGAGGGAAAACGCGCTCGGCCGCATGTCTTTGCGCAAAAAAAAAGCGGTCTGCTGCTGCAAAACCGCGAAATATCATGATGACCTGGCACGTTATCTCTGCAGTTCTCAGCATGGTGGGCCCGGAGAGATTCGAACTCCCGGCACACAGGTTCGTAGCCTGTTGCTCTATCCAGCT
>CASEWR010000212.1 GCA_949291675.1 uncultured Desulfovibrio sp.
ATTGAGCGCCGCAGCGTGCGCAAGTACAAACCCGACATGGTGCCGGACGAAATCATTGACGAGATCATCAAGGCCGGCACCTATGCAGCCAGCGGTCGCAACCTGCAGTCCTGCATCATCATCAAGGTCACCAACAAGGAAGTGCGCGACAAGCTGTCCGCCATCAACTGCAAGATTGGCGGCTGGAAGGAAGACTTTGATCCCTTCTATGGCGCCCCTGTGGTGCTCATTGTCCTGGGGAAGAAGGACCTGCCCAATCACGTCTATGACGGCAGTCTGGTCATGGGCAACCTCATGCTGGCAGCCCATGCTCTGGGCATTGGCAGCTGCTGGATCCATCGTGCAAGGGAAGAGTTCGAGCTTGATGAGTGGAAGCAGATGCTCAAAGATCTGGGCATTGAGGATGAATACGAGGGCATTGGCCACTGCATCCTCGGCTATGCAGCCAGCGAGCTGCCTGCTCCTGCAGCCCGCAAGGAAAACTGGGTCTATACAGTGAAGTAGCCAGCACAACGCAAGACATTTTTGTGAGCTTCCGACAGGGCATATCTGCTCTTGCCGGGAGCTCTTGATTTTCTGAGTGCCTGGCTCTTGCGTACCTGCAGCCCCGCCTGCTCCGGGCTTCCGGATTTTTCCTGGTCAGCCAGAGCCCGTGTCTCATAAGTCTGCAGGAAAATGCAGCGGCAGGACGCTGGTGTCTGGTGCACACAGACGAGGGTGATGCAGATGTGCACGAGGCAAAGACACAAAATCCGCATCTTTACGTTGCGTGTGAAATGTGAAAAACTTGCTGCTTCATGGCTGTGTGTCCTTGCTTTCAGACGCATCAGCCCTTGTCAATCACCTTCAACCTCAGAGGAAAGTATGCTGAAAAAGATCCTGAAACTTGCCTGCGCCCTGGTCTGCATGCTGCAGCTTGCCATGCCTGCCCAGGCAGCAGATCTCATCAAGGTCCCCACAGCCTGGCTGGACGAACATGAAACCTTCCTTGTCTGGTATGCCAAGGAAAAAGGCTGGGACAAGGAAGCCGGTCTCGATGTTGAGATGAAGCTCTTCAGTTCCGGACCGGACATTCTCACAGCTCTGCCTGCCGGCGAGTGGGTCTTTGGTGCCGTGGGTGCTCTGCCTGCCATGCTTGGCAATCTGCGCCACGGCATCAGCATCATTGCCTATGCCAACAACGAGGATGTGGACTGCACCTCCGTGGTGGTGCGCGAAGACAGCCCCATCGCAAAAGTAAAGGGCTGGAACAAGGACTACCCCGAAGTCTACGGCAGCCCCGAGACCGTCAGGGGCAAGACCTTCCTGGTCACGACTCTGACCTCTTCCCACTATGCTCTGAGCACCTGGCTCAACGTGCTGGGCCTCACTGATAAGGATGTGGTCATCAAGAATATGGACCAGGCCCAGGCGCTTGGTGCCTTTGAGAACAACATTGGTGACGGTGTGGCCATCTGGGCTCCCTACACCTTCATTATCAAGGAAAAGGGCGGTGTGGTCTTTGCCGGCGACATCGTGCGCTGCGGCAAGAGCAACCCCATTGTGCTCATTGCTGACACCAAGTACGTGGAAGAGCATCCTGACGTTGCCGTGAAGTTCCTCTCCATGTACCAGCGCAGCGTGGATATGCTGAGAAGCACGACTCCTGAAGCCATTCTGGACGAGTACCTGCGCTTCTACCTGGAGTTCGTGGGCAAGCCCTACAACAGAAACCAGGCACTCATGGATCTCAAGACGCATCCTGTCTACTCCCTTGATGAGCAGCTGGCCATTTTCGACGACAGCAAGGGCCCGAGTCAAGCGCAGAAGCATCAGATTGAAGTTGCCAACTTCTTCTCCTCTGTGGGCCGTATCAGCCCTGAAGAGGCAGCCAGGGTTGCTGACGGCAAGTACGCCACAGGCAAGTACCTGAGGCTTCTGAAGGAGCAGCAGGCACAGCAGGGCGCAGCAAAGTAAGCTCGCACGGACACACAAAAATCACACAAGGGAGGGGCCTTCGGGTCTCTCCCTTTCGTCTTTTTGTGGCACAGCATGCGGCCAGTGAAGCCGGTTTTCTCTGGATATTTTTCAAGTAATACTTGAGAAAAGTGCCTGCTAGTGCTCATATCTGTGCCAGGAGAGAGCGGGGAGAGGAGTCATTTCATGAGGAAAATGGCTGATTTCATGTCTATTAAAATCTTGATATTAGCTTGATTTTATCAGTGTCTGTTGTTTATACATATAATGGAATACTTTAAATTTGCACAGGAACAGAGTCCGAAATCTAAAGTTTTGCTCTAAAAAGCAGGCAAACGCCCGACCGGGTGCGGCAGGCACGAAGCGACGCTGTGCTGAGCAGGCTCCATGAAGCATTACACTGGCTGGCTTCGCAAAGAAGCAGCACTGTCCATGCGTCTGTTGCAATGCTCTGGCAACAGCAGAGCAAGGGGTGCCCCGCAGCTCTGAAAGGTGTGCGGAGGAGGCAGGGAAACCTGTCTGTGATGTTGCCCGCTGCATCGTCACAGGCCGGGCAGGATTTCGACAATCAAGCTGCAGAAGCTTGTGTACGACAAAGCTCCGGGCCAATGATCCTGTTGTGCCTGTGCTCTGCAAGGCGCATGAGGGGCTGTTTTTCAGTCCGGTGGCGGTTGAGGGTGCTGACCCAGAGAAGTTTTCGGAGGCTGAGAACGTGACTGATGACGGTTTCATTTGCCAGTGCAAGCGTCCCGGCAGAAAAACAGTTCCTCCGGGACATACGTTGCTGACAGAGTTTGCCAGGGTCGCAACGGGCGCAGGGTCGCAACGGGCGCAGGCAGACGCTTTCAGCGCAGGGACTGGTAGTAGCTGCGGATTTTTGCTGCCATGAGCTGGCGGCGATGCTCCAGGAAGTTCTCGTAGTCCGCGATGTCCATGGTCTCAAACCCCTCCGGGATGCAGTGTGACTGCAAATTGGCTCTGAGCTTGTCCAGCGAGTTGATGCCTCCGTACTGCACAGCGCCTCCGCTGCACTGTTCCAGTACCTTGTGCATATAGTCCTTCGGGGCCTGGTCTCTGATTTCGATGTTGATTTCGGACTGCGTATAGACGTAGTTGGCGACCTGATTGTATTTCCGGGAGTCTCTGATACCGCATTTTTGCAGGTACTTCTTCGGGAAGATATGGTGTATGTCGCCACGCTGCTCGATGAGTGACTTCACATCAATCTGCTCGGACAAAAAGCCGTAGTCCCCCATCTTGACCTGGGCCATGAGAAACAACTGGAACATGGGACTGTTGGCAACAGAAGTCTTGAGCCTGGTTACCAGGGTGAGCTCCCAGAAGGCATCAGAGAGCTCTCCTGCCTCTGTCTGTTCCAGGAAGTCCATGGGGTCATTGTCATGGAAACGCTTGATGTCGTAGTCGAACTTGCTTTCCGGTGAACCTGAATAGCGTCCAGTGAGGATGCACAGGACAATCCAGCGGCGGACGATTTTTTCAATGATGGCTGCTGGCGTTCCCTTGTCCCTGAGCAGGAGGAAAAGGGCATAGCCGAAGTTCAGAACATTCTGCGAGCGGATCAGAGAAGGGGAAATGATGCCGGTGGACTTCACGATCATAAGGTAGCGCTGGAAGTTGGTCCTGCTCACAAAGGCCTGGACACCTTCCCTCAGGCTGGCGAAAGACTGTTCTGCGACGTGATCCAGAAAGTCGCGAGCCTCGAAGTCACGTCCGGAGAGCAGGCTGACCAGCTCGGAAATTCGTCCGCGCAGAAAGCGGAAGGTGAAGGCTACCCGCAGGACATCGGCATAATCCGGTTCATAGATGTCTTCGTGTTCATCAATGATCCACCGGAGCCTGGCGAAGTCTTCACTGGCAGTGAAGTCTCTGTCGATGTCACAGATGGCCTCATAGTCCCCGGGTTTCTGCTTGAGATGGCAGAAGTAGTCCACTGTTTTTCGAATGGTGTTGCCATCGAAGCGCTCATCAGAGGCGATTTTGGACATGGCAAAGTCTGCCTGGGAAAGCACAACACCCCTGGAATTGATACGGATGAAGATTTCTGTAACCTGGGAGATGTCAAGCTGCGGGGAGAGCTCAATCACGCCGATGTTGTTGTTCTGAATTTGCTGCAGTCTGCTGATTGCCGCATTGACGGCCGTCCTGGTCGTTATAGCCAGCTGGTTTTTGTCGCAGTACTCGAGCACAAAGCTCAGGGAGTCAAAGCCGCCTACATAGAACGGAGCGATGTCCTGAATCCAGGAGCTGTCCTTTGCAATGGCCGAGTTGGCAACTTCAAAGCGCTCTTCCAGGGGGTGGAAGGCGATTTTGATGTGCTTTCTCTTGTAGCTGCTGTTGAGAACCGGGTCGCCGACAATGGCTGCCTGCAATGCTGTGAGGCGCTGCTGGCCGTCAATGAGTATCTTCCTGCCCTGGGAGATGGAACCATCCTTGAGGCGGATATCCGGGTTTTTCCAGATGACGATGAAGCCAACAGGGAAGCCTGCATAGAGGGAGTCAATCAGATCACGAACCTTGGTAGAGTCCCACACGAAGGGGCGCTGGATTTCAGGAATGGCAACTTCACCACTTTGGATCCACGACAGCAGCGTCTGTATGGAACAGTTGTTGACTTCGTACCGGGCCATGATTGTTTTCTCCAGGAGACAGTTTTGGTAGTCAGTGATGGGCTTTGGTGTAGCAGACGGCAAGCAGACTGGCAATGAACACAAAAAGCGCCCGGGGAAAGAGCCATTTCCCCGGGACCTGGCCCGAACAGGGTGCTGGCCCTGTTCACACGGTGTACAGGGCAGCACCCTGTCTTGCAGAAGTCTTTGCGGGGTACGCCTTCCAGCTCAGGGCACCGCGCTCCTTCCGTACGGCCGTACTGCAGGCCGTGTCGGCAAACGTGCTGAGGCGCAGCCAGGGATCGCCGATCTGTGCAATACAGCTCCTGAGTCTGGCAACGCGTCGCAAAGAAGCTGGTGCCCCTGGGATAGCCCTGACATCAAAAAAGCGGATGACAAACCTGCTGGCTGTTACTACTCTTTCTTCATCTTCCATTGACGCTGCCGGCTTCAGCGGGACGCTGAGCCAGGCAGGTTTTTCACAAGAGTACGCAGAATCTTCTGCCCAACCTGTCTGCTGAGCTCTGAGGAAGCACGTCTGATGAGGTGATGAGGTCTACCCCCTGCTGCCATGGCCGATATGGAAGTAGTCAGTGGAGCCTGATTCACTTCCAGCCGGCAGGCTTTGCCTGGCTGTCTGAAGAGAGCTGTCCATCTCCAGGGCAGTCTCACATCTCATAATACTGAAATTTTCTGTGGCCTTTCGCTGTTTTTTTTTGTTGGAGGCGCGCTATGTTCGACATACATGCTCTCTTTGATAGCCGTGACGTAGCAGCGTATATCGCGCAACAGTGTATTCAAATGCGCTATGGGTACAACAACACCAAGATCCAGAAATTGTTGTACTGTGTCTATGGCGCTGTTTTGGCCCAGTTCAACGTGCGCATTACCGAAGAACAACCTAAAGCCTGGCCGTATGGTCCTGTTTTTCCCAGGGTTTTTAATTATATTCACAAAGGAAACCAGATCGAGCTGTTTTCCCACCGTTTAGAGGAGATGCTTACACAAGAGGAAAAAGAATTCATATGCAGTATAGTGTTGTATTTTGGAAAATATACAGCTGGGCAGCTTTCCAATTGGAGCCATAAGTCCGGGTCTCCCTGGCAAAAGGCTGTTGATGCAGAGGGCACTGGCTGGAATGTTGTTGTCCGAGACGACGACATCAGGGATTACTTCCGGGAGAATGTCTTTCCCACATTGGGCACTTAATTTTTAGTAATTTTTCCTAGCCAAAACTGGCTAGTTGTGCTATGGTTCCTTATCTATCATTTTTAAGGAGCACTCTAAATGTCATTCCAAAAACGTCGCCCCATTACTTCCCGCGCTGAGA
>CASEWR010000213.1 GCA_949291675.1 uncultured Desulfovibrio sp.
CCCTGTCACAAACCGGCTTTTCCCTTGACAAGAAGGGAGGGCGTCTCTATCTCTAGTCAGTCTGTCCCAACAGCAAAAAACGCCCGGATTCCCTCCGGGGTTAAGGAGTATACCAATGGCCGATCAGATCACCGATGCTGCATTTGATGAATCCGTTCTCAAATCCGACCAGCCCGTCCTGGTGGACTTCTGGGCTCCCTGGTGCGGTCCCTGCCGTGCTGTGGGCCCCATCGTCGATGAAATCAGCAAGGAATACGCAGATCGCCTGCGTGTCTTCAAGATGAACGTGGATGAGAACTCCATCACGCCTGCCAAGTACGGCATCCGTGCCATCCCCACTCTGATCATCTTCAAGAACGGCCAGGTTGCTGCCCAGCACACCGGCTCCCTGCCCAAGGAAGAAATCTGCAAGATCCTTGAGACCGTTCTCTAGGAGTCTGCCATGAGCACCTTTGACACAGCTGTCATAGGCGGCGGGCCTGCCGGCATCACGGCAGCCATGTACCTGGTCCGCTCCGGCTGCAGCGTGGTGCAGTTCGAGTCTCTGACCCTGGGCGGTCAGGTGCTGACAACGGACAGTCTCGAGAACTATCCCGGCTATCCGAAGGGCATCAAGGGATGGGAGCTTGCAGACCTCTTTGCAGCCCATCTTGACGGCCTGGACATTGATCGCAGGACAAGTGCCGTGCTTTCCATTGAAGGCGAGGCCGGCAACTTCACCCTGCAGACGTCGCAGGGCCCTGTGCAGGCAAAGACCATTGTCATTGCCTCCGGTGCCTCACACAGGCCCCTTGGTCTGGAAGGTGAGGTGCGTCTGCGCGGCAGAGGCGTCTCCTACTGCGCCATCTGTGACGGCAACTTCTTCCGCGGACGTCCCGTGGCCGTTGTGGGCGGCGGCAACTCCGCTCTGGAAGAGGCGCTCTATCTCTCGAAGATTGTCTCCAAGCTCTATCTTATCCACAGGCGCGACGAGTTCCGCGCTGCGGAAATCTATCAGAAGCGCATTCGCGCGGCCGAAAACGTGGAGCTGGTGCTCTCCTCGGTCGTGGACAGCCTGCACGGTGACTCCGATCTCGAAGGCATCACGGTGAAGGATGTCAAAAGCGGCGCTCTGCGCGAGATTGCCGTGGACGGCCTCTTTGTCTTTGTGGGCATGCAGCCCAACACGAGCTTTGTGCCTGCAGGCCTGACGGTGGAGAAGGGCTTCATTGTCACGGACAACGAAATGCGTACCTCCATCCCCGGCATCTTTGCTGCCGGCGATGTGCGCGACAAACTCTGCCGGCAGGTTGTCACTGCAGCTGGTGACGGCGCCACTGCGGCGCAGGCTGCCTTTGTTTTCCTGGAACAGCTCAATGCTTAACAATCTGCTTCGCTCCCTGGTCCTCTGCATTTCCCTGACCTTTGTCACAGGCTGCGGTATCATTGATATGATCTACCTGCCGCCTGCTGAAGACACGGCGCAGGAAATCTTTGAAGCCGCCAACGACTCCATGGCAGAGAAGAACTATGTGCGCGCCGTGGAGCTGTACAACAAGCTGCGCGACGCCTACCCCTTCTCGCCCTACACGACGGAAGCAGAGCTCTCGCTTGGTGATGCCTACTATCTGGATGGCGAGTACGTGCTTGCTGCCGAAAGTTACAAGGACTTTGAGTCCCTGCATCCGAGGCACAAGGCCATTGAATACGTCATCTACCAGATTGGCATGTCTTTGCAGCGTCAGTTCCGCTCCATTGACAGACCGACCACGGAGCTGCAGGAAGCAGTGGCCTACTACGATCGGCTTCTGCAGCAGTATCCCTCGTCGCAGTACGCCAAGGCGGCTCAGGAGCGCAAGCTTGAGTGCCGCAGGGCCATGGCTGAGCATGAACTCTACATTGCAGACATGTTCTGGCACATGAACAAGTACGGACCGGCCTGGCATCGCTACACCTATGTGGCTGAGAACTTCAAGGATGTCCCGGATGTTGCCTCCCATGCTGCCAGCAAGGCTGTGGTTGCCTACCGCGAACACAGCGAGCAG
>CASEWR010000214.1 GCA_949291675.1 uncultured Desulfovibrio sp.
GACGCCTGGCATTTCTTGTACTGTCTGCCAGCTTTCGCAACGATCCAGACCGCAACAATCCTGACTGCACCAATCCTGTTCAGCACGTTCCTGAGCGGAACACTCGTTCCAATCTGTGACGATCGAGACGATCTGAGACACACTGAGACACGCTGAAACGCGCTGATCAGACTGCTGCTTCCTTTCAGACGCCATTTCCAGAGCATCATGAGTCAACACCCTCTTCTTTCCTCTGCTGAGGACCTTCTGCGCTGCCTCGACAGGCTCAACTTCTTTCACATGGACCTGTCTTTGTCGCGCATGAACAAGGTCCTGGACGAGCTTGGCCTGACCAGACCGCCCTTTTTCACCATCCAGGTCTGCGGCACCAACGGCAAGGGCTCCACTGCCACCTTTCTGGCTGCCCTGCTCAGGGCCCACGGGCTGCGTACAGGCCTCTACACCTCCCCGCACTTTGCCACGCCTGCAGAGCGCGTGCAGATTGACGGCAGCCTGACTGCGCTGGAAGACTGGGTTGCCCCTGCCAATGCCGCCCTGGCCATCTGTCCCGAACTCACCTGGTTTGAGCTTGTGACAGTCATCAGCCTTATGATCTTTGCGCAGAACAAGGTGCAGTGCGCTGTGCTTGAGGCCGGCCTCGGAGCAAAATACGATGCCACCACTGCCACTGCTGCGGACTGTGTGGTCTATACGCCCATAGCACTGGACCATGTGAACATCCTGGGCAGCAGTATTGCCGAAATCGCCGGGGAAAAGGCCCATGCCATCCGATCGAAGGCCCCTGTGATCACAGCACAGCAGACTGCAGAGGCCCGTTCTGTGCTTGAAAAGCGGGCTTTGGCCCATGGCGCTCCCTTCATTGAGGCAGCTGCCCTGCCCGAAGGTCTTTCTCCGGGCCTTGCCGGGGTGCATCAGAAGCGCAATGCCGCAACTGCTCTGACAGCCTTGCAAACCATTGCCCCGCTGCTTGGCATCAGCCCTGACACTGCGTGTGTGCGCAAGGGACTTGAAGAGGCCTTCATACCCGGACGTTTGCAATATGTGCCTGCCAGACAAGCCTCGCCTGAGCACGCGGCCCGTCCGGCCTTTCTTCTGGACGGTGCCCACAATCCCCATGGCATGGCTACTCTTGTTGCAGCCCTGCAGGAAGGGGCTGTGCCTGCCCCGAAGGCCGTTGTCTTCTCCTGTCTGGCAGACAAGGACTGGCGCAGCGTTCTGCGCCTCCTTGCCCCCTTGTGCCGGGACCTTCCCTGGCATGTGCCTGCCCTCTGCGGCGAGCGCGCAGAAAAAACAGCCACTATTGCCGCAGAGCTTCAGTCCCTCGGAGTCTCTGACGTCACCTGCCATGAGGATGCTCATGCCTGCCTGCGCCATGTCACTGCCCTGCAGGGGCCGGTGCTGATCACAGGCTCACTCTACCTGCTGGGCGAGTTCTACACTGTCTGGCCAGACGCCCTGCACAGGGCCTGAGAATCCCCGGAAGTCTGAACACCTGACAGCCACCAGCTTTTGCACACCATCCAGCCCATGGAGACCACCATGTCCGCTCATGCTGAACTTTTCCGCGCCATACCCTCCACAGACAAGAGTCTGGAGGCCTTGCGCACTGCCCTGGAGGACAGGGAGGACGAAGAAGCCCTGGCCATACTCACAGCCCCGCACATTCTGCTCAGGGAAGCTGTCTGCGCCTTCTGGGAGGGCATGCGCACACGGATACGTGCAGGCAGGGTACAGTCTGCCGACGAGCTCAGCCTTGCCACCTGTCTGCCGAAGCTTGTGCATTCTGTGGCCCGTGCCACAAGCCCTGCCCTGCACAGGGTCATCAATGCCAGCGGTGTTGTCATTCACACCAATACCGGCCGCTCTGTGCTGGCCCGTGAGGCAGCAGCTGCCCTGCAGCTGGCAGCATCAGGCTATACCACCCTGGAGCTGGACACAGCCACAGGCGGGCGCGGCAGCAGAAACGCGCTGCTCTCGCCCCTGCTGCGCATGCTCACAGGTGCCGAAGATGCCTTAGTCGTCAATAACAATGCCGCAGGCGTGCTCCTGGTCATGGACACCTTCTGCAGGGGAAGGGAAGCCATCATCTCCCGCGGCGAGCTGGTGGAAATAGGCGGCTCCTTCCGTATCCCGGACGTCATGCGCGCCACAGGTGTCACCCTGAAGGAAGTGGGCACCACCAACCGCACCCATGCTGAAGACTATGAAGCTGCCATCTGTGAAGAGACTGCAGCCATTGTGCGCGTACATACCTCAAACTTTCGCATCGTGGGCTTCCACAAGGCTGTGGAGACCTCTGAGCTGGCCGGCATTGCCCATCAGAAGGGCCTTCTGCTCATCAATGACTTAGGCTCGGGCTCCCTGATTGATTTTTCCGGGACAGGCCTTCCCGGCGAGCCCACAGTGCAGCAGTCTGTGACCCAGGGCAGCGACCTTGTGCTCTTTTCTGGCGACAAGCTCCTTGGCGGCCCCCAGGCAGGTCTTATTGTTGGTAAGGCAGAGCTCATTGCAAGGCTGCGCAGGAATCCCCTGCTGCGCGCCCTGCGCTGCGACAAGCTCGTCTACGCAGCCCTGGAGGCCACCCTGCGCCTCTACCTTGACCCTGCCAGGGCCAGAGAAAAAGTCCCCACTGTGCGCGCCATCTTTGCAACACAGGAAGAGCTTGGAAAGCGGGCTGCCATATTGAGCGAACGCATCCGCGAACAGGCAGGGGATGCCTGTACGCTCAGCCTGCGCACGGACAGCTCCCGCTGCGGTGGCGGCGCCTTCCCGGAATACCCGCTGCCCACAGTCCTGTGCTGCGTACAGCCCGCTGCCATGCAGCCTGATACGCTGCGCACGCTTTTGCTGGACCAGCGCCCTGTACTCCTGGGCAGAATCGAGGACAATGCCTTCTGCCTTGACGTGCGCACCCTGCAGGATGAAGATTTCCCGGTCATTGCCCGCCTGATAGGCAGGGCAGTGCACCAGGGACAGGCGTAAAACCTGCCTGTCCCACGGACATGGTGTCCGCATGCCAACACACAGCCTTTGCAGACAGTCTGCAAGTCATACATGGAGAACACAAATGGCTGACGAAAAGCACGCCGAAGAAAAACAGGCTGCAGAAAAACAGGCGGGAGATGTGCAGTCCAAAGCCGCCTACACGCCGAAGATCGCCTGGTCCGTGTACAAGGATCAGGAAACCAGGGACAAGGTGCGCAGTTTCTGCGATGACTACATTGCCTTTCTGAGCGCCTGCAAGACCGAACGCGAGACAGTGGCAAAGAGCCTGGAAGTGCTGCAGGGCCAGGGCTACAGCAACGATCCTGCCTCTGACCGCTATGTGACCACTCTCAATGGCAAGTGCCTCTTTGCCTTCAAAAAGGGTAAGGCGCCCCTGAAAAACGGCGTGCGCCTGATCATTGCCCATACAGACTGCCCCCGCCTGGACTTCAGGCCCCATCCCTTTGTGGAGCAGGCAGGCTATGCCCAGGCCAAGACCCATTACTATGGCGGCCTGCTCAAGTATCAGTGGCTGGCACGTCCCCTTGCCCTGCACGGTGTCATTGTGAAGGAGACAGGCGAGACTGTGCCAATCTGCCTTGGCGAGAAGAAGGGTGAGCCTGTGTTCACCATCGAGGACCTTTTGCCCCATCTGGCTAAAAAGCTCCCGACCCAGACAGTGCGCGAAGCCTTTGAGGCGGAAAAGCTCAATGTCATCCTCGGCGCAAAACCCCTGGATACAGACGAGGAGACAAAGGTTTCCGAGCCTGTGAAGACAGCCATCCTCGACCTGCTTCTTGAAACATGCAATGTGCGCGAAGAGGACTTCATCAGCGCGGAAATCCAGGTTGTGCCTGCAGGTGAAGCCAGCTATGTGGGCCTGGACAGTTCGCTGGTGGGCAGCTACGGCCAGGACGACCGCATCTGCGTCTATACTGCCCTGCGCGCCCTTACGGACATGAATCCCGAGCTCGACAACGAGAACTGCGTCCTCATCCTCAGCGACAGAGAGGAAATCGGCTCCGAGGGCTCGACTGGCGCAAGCTCGCGCTTCTTTGAGTACTGCCTTGCTGACGTGGTGCAGGCCCATGAGCCCGAGACAGCCCTGCGTCATGTCATCCTGGCAAGTTATGCGCTGTCTGCTGACGTCACTGCCGGCCTTGATCCCGACTTCCAGGACGCCCATGAGAAGAACAACTGCGGACGCCTGGGCTATGGTGTCTGCTTTGAGAAGTATACAGGCTCAGGTGGCAAGTACGGTGCCAGCGAGGCCCATGCCGAGTTCTTCGCCATGCTGCGCGGCCTCATGAACAGACGCGGCATTCCCTGGCAGGCAACCGAGCTTGGCAAGGTGGACTGCGGTGGCGGCGGCACTGTGGCTCTCTTCCTGGCAGCCTGGGGCATGAATGTCATTGACTGCGGTCCTGCCCTGCTGTGCATGCACAGTCCCTTCGAGCTGTCCAGCGTAGTGGATATCTATGCTGCCTGGCAGGCCTACATGGCATTCTACGAAGGCTGATTCTTCACGTCACACTTGAAGATTCTCCCCTCGTTCCGAGCGCTGTGCGACAACGTGTGCAAAAGTCCTTGACGAGGTTTGCAAAGCCCGCCCTTCCTCCTGGAATGGCGGGCTTTTGCTGTCTGGTATGACTTGTGTGCTGACCGCAGGCTGCTGTCTGACCAGGAGAAAAAGATAAAGGCGTACTCGAAAATTTTCTCAGTCATTGCAGGCACAAGACAGCAGAGACAGACAGCGACACTGCATCTTCACGTACTACGTGAAGTTTCACACCGGGTGCTGAACGACAAATGCTGGTGTCAGTCTCTGGTCTGCACACAGCAAAAAGCCCGTCACCTGGAAGCGATGGCGGGCTTGCACTTGTGCTGGGGGAATGTTCAGCGGCTCTGCACAGCCGGCTCATGATGCGCAGCATTGTGTGCGTCATACACGCGCATGGACTGGCAGCCTCTGCCTGAGGGCTTTTGCAGCTGCACGCCGGCTTCCTGCAGAAGGCGCAGATTCACTGCCGCAAGCGTGGCACGCAACTCGTTGCGCAGGCGCTGCAGGTCAAGACCGAGTTTGGGAAGA
>CASEWR010000215.1 GCA_949291675.1 uncultured Desulfovibrio sp.
CTACAAATAGGGTGAGAAGAGCCAGAAGAATGCACTTCTGAGCTGCTGGAAGGAGTTCTGTGCCTGCATGTCATCCAGGGTGAACTCTCTGCTTTTTGCCGCAATGTTGTTGCAGAACTCCTTCATGCGGGCATTGAAATCCTTGTCAAAGACTTCGGAATTGAGCTCGAAATTCAGGCGCAGGCTTCTGCTGTCGAGGTTTGCCGAGCCTATCTGGCAGTAGTAATCGTCAATGCACAACAGCTTGGTGTGTGCAAAGGGCGCAGGCTGGAAGAAGACGCGTACACCTGCCTTCAGAAGTTCAGGCAGGACTCTGTAGGATGCCCAGTGCACATAGGGCAGGTTGTTCTTTGCAGGCAGGATGATGCGCACGGCAACGCCCTTTTCTGCGGCAATGCGCAATGTGGCCATGATCTCCCTGGTGGGCAGGAAATAGGGCGTCATGATGGTGACCGAGAACATGGCATTGCTGATGCTGCCGGCAATGAGCTCATTGAGGGGATCCGAGCCGGAACCGGGACCATCGAGCACAAGACGGCAGTAGCAGTTGCCATGATGTTTCAGGCTGAGCGCAGGGATGTCCGGCAGCTCCATGCTGGTTTTTTTGTTGTGCCTGTTGGCAAAGCCCCAGTCCAGGAAGAAGGCTCTGTAAAACTCCTGCACAATGGGCCCTTTGCACTTGAAATGCACATCCTGGGCTGCATGCTTTGTCTGTTCTGTGACTACATGGTAGTCGGCAATGTTCATGCCGCCTGTGAAGGCTGTTTCATCGCAGACCATGATCTTTCTGTGATTGCGCAGATTGATGAACAGATTGGGCGGAAAGAGCTTTGGCGGCAGAAAGTAGGCCGTTTGCACGCCGTTTTCTGCAAGCGTTTTGACAGGCGAGCGAAAGGAATAGAGACGTCCTATGCCGTCCAGCAGCACGCGCACGTCCACACCACGCCTTGCTGCTGCAATGAGGGCCTCTGTAAACTGAGCGCTGACCTCGCCATTGTTGAAGATGTAGGTCACAAGATACACAGTGCGCTCTGCCCTGCTGATGGCGGCAAGCATCTCGGGATAGGCCTCATTGCCGTTATACAAAGGCACAATGCTGTTGCCTGGCAGAAGATGATGTGTGGTCAGCGAGCGACCGAGTCGTGCCATCTGCTGCAGGTGGATGGGGATGTTTGGTTCCTGTGGCAGGGGCAGAGGATGGGCGTACTTGTGCAGCACATCTGCCTGTTTGCGCATGATCCTGCTTGCCCTGCTCTCGGTGCGGCTGATGCCGAAGAGAATGTAGAGCAGCAGGCCGAGCGCAGGCACAAATAAAATAAGCCCCGCCCAGCCGAGTGCGGAACGGGGATCTCGCTTGGTCAGCAGTATGTGGACAACGCCTGCCCAGGCAAGCACATGCAGAGCAACCAGGGAAATAATGATGAGCATGGTCTCTCTCCTCCTGATTTTCCCACTTCTCCCTGCTGCAGCCTCCCTGCTGCAGTCCATCTTGGGACAGCCCATCTTGGGACAGTCCATCTTTGGACAGCCCATCTTTGGACAGCCCATCTTTGGGCAGTCTGTCCGGGGGCAGGACAGCAGGGCCGGTGTTGCGGCCCTGCTGTCAGACGTTGTCTCTGTCTTTGGCGGCGTATCAGCCCTTGAGACGTGTTTCTATGGAATTTGCCAGCTGCAGCAGCAGATCGCGGACTGCTGTCTTTTCACCGGACTGTGCTGCCTGCAGCACAAGGCCTGCCATGCGGGCAACAGGCTGCACATCCTGAGCGCGTTCGGCAATGATGCCTGCCTGCCGCATGACTTCCTTCATGTCATTGCGCATATAGGCAGAGCGGGCAAGGCTTGCGCACTGCACAAGCTCTGCCTTGAGGGACATATGCCGGCCATGGCCTGAGCTGCCCATGCCGGAACTGCCCATGCCAAAGAGGTCAGGGACAGTGTCCTCTTCTTCCTGCACAGGCTCGGTCAGCTCTGCCGCATCGTCTGCAGCGCCTGCTGCACCTGCTGCACCTGCTGTATCATGGCCGCTGCTTCCTCTGGCCAGCTCCTGCTCATACTCTTCCAGGGTGTTGAGCAGGGCCTGATCGTCAATGGGCAGAGGCAGAGCATGGGTAAAGCCTGCGTTGCCAAGGGCTCCCCAGGTCGAGTCATCCACGGTGTAGGCAAGCAGCATGGGGCTGATGCCGGCCTCGGAGCACAAGGCAGCTATGGCTGCCACATCCTTGCCCACGTCCGGGCTGGCAAAGGGACCTTCAAAGACATAGATCTTGGCTGCAAGCTCCTTTGTGAGGGCAATAGCCTCTTCCATGCTGGCGGCAGTGCGGATGTAGCAGTCACGCCTGCGCAGGACATGGGAGAGCACTGCCACAAAGCCGGGTTCCTTTGAGACGGCAATGACAGTCATCTTGCGGGCATTTTCCCTTGCCTGCACATCCTCTTCCTCAAGGCGGATGAGTTCGTCAGCCAGGGCCTGGGCAGCCTGCAGAAGGTCGTTCGAGCTGGAGTGGCAGGACTCTGGCAGTGCATCCTTGCCCTTGTGGTCCTTCAGCACGTTCTGCATGGCGCGCAGCGGGGTGAGGATGGACGAATACAGGCTCTGCTCTGCAGTGCTCTCAGAAGTATGCTCAGGGGCCTTCTCGCTGTTCTTTTCACCGCTCGTATCGCTTCCTATCTGTTCATCCAGCAGTATGGTCTCCTGCACAGGTGCAGGACTCATATCCAGGGCAAAGGAGGTGGGAGCTGTGGCAGCTGCAGGCATGCCTGCAGGCTCGCTCTTCTTCTGCTCTGCAGCCAGCAGCACCAGGGAGCCCAGGGCAACGCCGAGATGGGGCAGTGCTGCCAGAAGCTCGGGGTCAAAGCCTGAGCGCAGGCCCAGGATGCCTGCTGCTGTGGCCAGGGGCGGGATGGTAGTGGCCATCAGGAAGCGCACCGAGGACTGGGCGCCCACAATGCAGGCCCACAGGGCGCTGGGAATGAAGATGGCCATACCCAGGGGCCAGACTTCCGTCAGTCTGGCAATCCAGTGCAGATTGGGCACCAGGGGCAGCAGGGTGGCTGCAGCACCTGGCAGGCAGAGCAGGATGAGCTGCACGTCCAGAGCTCGGGAAATATCCCTGCTCTGCATGAAGTGACGCGCCACATGGGGCCAGAGCATGAGGGCAAGGCCGGCAGTGGTCAGGGAGGCCAGGGTCATGGCCGAGTAGCCGCCTGTGACAGGGGCAAGGCCGCTCCAGGCCTGCACACCGCAGGCTGCCAGGAAGAGCAGGGTCCACAGACGCCACTGACCGGGCTCAGTCAGACCCTTGAGCAGGCAGAAGAGGAAGAGCACAGCCAGGGCCACCAGGGGGGCCTGCTGATAGAGCATGCTCCGCTCGGAGGCAGCAAAGGCATCCGGCACTGTGCGCACCATGGGCGAGAACCAGAAGCCCGGGATGCCGTCTATGCGCAGATAGCAGACCACAGGCTGGCTGCCCTGGGCAGGCAGCTCCAGGTAGCGGTTCTTTGGCTGCAGTTCCTGCCACTCCAGCACTCCGCTGGCAAAGCTGGGCGTGTAGAGCACCGGGGTGCCGGGGATGGAGGTGCCGAGGTCCAGCAACAGGGCCCTTTGCTGGGCATCCTGCTGAGGCTGCAGCACAAAGCGCAGCCAGATGATGCCTGGAGCACCGCACAGGGGCATGCGTTCCGGGGCAAAGAGCTCGTACTTGTCACGCAGCTGCTCAGAGGCGGCCTCGGTGACGTCCATGGCATAGGACGAGTCAATGTAGTACTCGAGATAGGGAATGAGCGTGACCCTGTCCTGCAGCACCAGTGACGGCACCATGTTCTGGCTGTCGGGAACAAGCGACCTCTGCAGCTGTGCGACATCCGGAATGCCCGGCCGGGCAGGTTCTGCCGGCGCAGCCACGGCAGTGTGCATGGCTGTCAGGCTCAGACAGAAACAGAGGAAGAGCAGGAGACATTTCCTGAAAAGGGACATGGACTGTGCCTCAACAAAAAGAAAACATCGGGAAAGAGTGTTCGCCAGAATATTCGCCAGAGAGTCCGCCAGCATGGCTGTCAGGGCGCGTCAGCCTGTGCGGGACACAGTCAGGCTGACAGGGGTGGACGCTATTTGAGGCCCTCTCTGGCATCACGGATGAGACTGGTCAGAGGAGAGCCGCCGGGTGTTTTGGCATCAGGGTCCCTGCGCACCACTTCCTCCCAGCAGGCAATGCCTTCTTCATGCCTGTGCAGGTCGAAGTAGAGGACCACACCCTTGTTGTACAGGGAGACAAGGTGATTCGGGTCCAGTGCCTGTGCTTCCTCAAAACAGGACAGGGCCTTGTCGAACTGCTGCGTGGCTCTGTACATGACGCCGAGGTCCGTGAGCACATTGGGGTCCTTCCTGTCCATGGCAAGGGCGCGCTCATAGGCCGCAATGGCGTGCTCTGGCTGATTGGTGTCAAAGTAGAGGTGTCCTAAGTGCACCCAGTCGTCCCTGCCTGCATCCTTTTGCAGAACCTTTCTCTCCAGCTCTGCAATGTGCTCCTGTGTCTCACGGGGAATTGCCTGTTGCTGCTGTGCTGCCGGCTGCTGCTGAGGCTGCGGCTGGGACTGCACATGCTGTACCACCTGCTGCGGGGCCGGTGTGTGCTGGGTCAGGAAGGAGCCTGCCAGAATGCCTGTCACCAGGGCCAGGGAAAGGGAGAGGATAAAGACAGGATAGCTGAGCTGCAGGACGCGTGCAGGTTTTGTCTGAGGGACCTGAAAGCTCTGATGGGCCTGCGGCTGCTGTGCAGTCTTCTTCGGGCCGGGCGTGCGCTGTGTGTGCATGAAAAAGTCTCCAGGGGCGGGAGTCACCAGGGACGTGAACGACTGTCTGCCGGACGCAACTGGACCGACAGCTGTGCTACGTACCTTGTACAAAAGGAAGATGCAAGGCCGACTTCGGTCTTGCATCTTGACGAATATCATCAGAATGCCATCAGCATTCCTTCAGAATACCACCGGAACAGAACCGGACTGCTGCCAGCGCACTGCTGCAAATACACTGCTACTGGGCAGCTTTTTTGAGCTTGTCTGTTTCCGTGAGAATCTGGGTGCGCTCCATGGGCGTGATGGCCGGGTTTTCCAGTGCCTTGTTCCAGTGGGCAAGCGCCTTTGCACTGTCCTTGACGTAGTACTGATAGAGCATGCCGACGCTGATGCGCACATCCACCCTGTCCTGCAGGCGCAATGATTCTTCCATAAGCTCTGCAGCCCTGGCATAGTCCTTGCGGACAGTGGCAATATAGCCCTTGAGATAGGGCACTTCGGCATTGTTCATATCAAGTACCTGGGCCTTGTCCAGGAAGACTTCTGCCTGCTCCGTCCTGCCCTCGTACAAAAGCAGCTTGGCCAGTTCCAGCTGCACGCTGGCATTGTCAGGCTGCTCGCCAGCCTCACGCATGAGCCTGGCCAGAGGACTTTCCTCGGCAGCTGCCTGCAGGACTGGCTGCGGGGGCTGCACATGGCGGACAAGGGAGGGGTTTTGCAGGCGCTGCACGACAGTGATGCCGAGCATGACGGCAAGACCAAGGGCTGTGACGCCCACAACAAGCTTGTGTATGGCTGTAGTCATATGTCTTTATTTTCGCGGGTATCAGTCTTCTGATCCGTCCTGTTTCAGGGCTTCCAGCTGGGAAATTTTTCTGGCAAGGCTGCGCTGGGAAAGGGCAAGCACGGTGAGATAGCCGCCAAGACCAATCCAGACGGCAATACCGGCATAGACAACCCATGGTTCTGTCATGGAAAACTCCTGAAAAACACCTGAAAAGGTGGAAAGGGAAGAATGCGGACTATCCGGCTCTTACGCCTGATCGTCGGCCTCGTCCCTGTTCTGTGCAAGGAAGATCAGCTCGTCCACCCTGTCCCTGCAGGTGAGCAGGGCAGTGCGGCAGAGCACAAGGCCCAGCCAGAACACGCCCATGGCAGCAACCGAGAAGATGGCCACAAACTTCATTTCCGGCTCAAGGCCGCCGCCCTCGCTGGCAAAGACAGCAGGGTGAATGGAGCGCCACAGACGGGCTGAGAAGAAGACCAGGGGCACGTCGGCAAAGGCCACGATGCCGAGCACGGCTCGCACGGTCTTGCGCCGTCCGCTGGCCAGGTTGAGACCACCGATGAGCAGGTAGCCCATGTAGATGAACCACATGATCAGGGCTGTGGTCAGTCTGGGGTCCCAGGTCCACCATACACCCCAGGCCTTGCGGCCCCAGAGCATGCCGGTGACAAGGGTGAGGGTGGTGAGGACCACACCGATTTCCACAAGTGCCCGGGCGAATCTGTCCCAGTGATCGCCTCCGCGCACAAGCTGGGCAATGGACGCGAGGAAGACGAGGAAGAAGCTGAACAGCGCCCACCAGGACAGGGGAAGATGGATATAGAAGATCTTCTGTATCTCTCCCATAATGGCTTCTGTGGGTGCGTACAGGAAGATGAGCCACCAGGATGCGGCAAGCAGAAGGCCGCCTGCAAGGGCAAGAAGTGCGCCAAGGGCAAGGGATGTTTTAGGCATCAGTCATCTCCGCTGTACACAAAACGGAAGAGCAGCAGGGAAAGAGCAAGAAAGATGGCGTCAAAGGCAGCTGCAAAGCCAAGCCAGCGGGTAAGGTCCGTATTGCTGCTCTCGCCGAAGAGCACACCGAAGATGGTGATGGCGGCAAGCAGGAGCGGGGCCAGCAGGGGAAAGACCAGCAGGCTCAGCAGGGACTCCCTGGCAGTCTGTCCCTGGGAGAGTGCGCCAAGCAGGGCACCTAAGCAGACCATGCCGATGTCTGCCAGAAGGAGCATGACAAGGGCAGATGGCCAGGCAGCACTGATGTGCTGGCCTAAGAAGACAATGATTGCCGGGAAGAAGAGCAGCTGGGCAAGGAGGATGAGCACAAAGCCTGCCAGGGCCTTGCCGAAGAAAATGCCTGTCACATGGGCAGGTGAGAGTAAGAGGCAGGTGCGGGCCCCGTTCTGTTCTTCAAAGGCAAAGAGCATGTTGAAGACAAGTGTCTGGCAGAACAGCGACGAGAGCCAGAAGATGGCCGCTGCCATCTGCCCGGAGGCCACCTCGCCGGTCTTTTGCGAGAGCGAGAACATGAAGACCAGAAGCAGGCCGAGCAGGACAGACTGTACAAGGCCTGCGCCGCGCAGGGCAAGGAAAAGATCCTTGCGCACCAGAGCAAGGGCCAGCTTCAGCATGAGGCACCCTCCCCGTTCACCTGTGCAGCCTCTTTCAGCGTCTGCTCAGGCTCTTTTGCAGGCTCCGCAGGACAGGCAGCCTCGTGCGCCGGCTCTTTGTCAGCCCTGGTCCCTTTGTGCAGGACAAGGCCCTTGTTCTTCACTTCATAGACTGCGTCTACAGGCACTGTGCCGGCAAGCTCTGTCCGGGCAGCCAGGTGGCTGACCCAGAGCACGCAGGCGCCGCGTTGTGCAGCCCTGGCAATCTCTGTGTGGAGCATGTCGCGCGACGCTGTGTCAAGGCCAGTTTCCGGCTCGTCAAACAGGCAGATGCCAGGCTGCAGGAGCAGCACTCTGGCAAGGCTCAGACGCTGGGTCATGCCCCTGGAAAAGACGCCTGCCCGTGTGTCTGCAAAGGGTGCCAGGCCCACACGGGCGAGCATGGCAAGGACGTCCTTCTCAGAGGCCGGCTGCTTGTAGGCCCGCTGCCAGAAGAGCAGATTCTCCCTGGCTGTGAGATTGGGATAGAGGAAGGTCGCGTGGCCAAGGTAGCCGATGAGCACATCCTCATGCGCAAAGACAATCTCCCCTGACGAGGGGCGGACCAGGCCGCCAATCATGCGCAGCAGGGTGGACTTGCCGCTGCCGTTTCTGCCGACCACAAGATGCACGGCCCCTGCAGCAAAGGAGGCAGTGACATTCTTGAAGAGAGCTCTGGAAGCAAAGTTCTTGCTCAGTTTTTTCAGGGTAATGGCAGCTGTCATTGCAAAAAGCCGTTTTCTCTTGTCTGTCAGGGACTTAGTCCGCCTGGTGCGCGGAAACTGCGGAAGGCGTTGCACTGACAGCGTTTGCACGTCTGCGGCGCAGGTTGAGCAGGGGCAGCAGGCTCATGACAGCGCTGCCGAGCCACAGCCAGCTGACCAGGGGCTCAATGGAGACCTGCACCACCATGCGGCTTCTGCTGTCGAGGCCGGACACAGAGGCATAGATTTCCTTGCCAAAGCTGCTGGCAACGTCCACTTCCGAGAAGAGCATGCCCGGGAACTTATCATAGGCGCGCTTTTCCGGCATGAGAACATCCTTCACAGTGCCGTCCCTGTCAATGACCTCAAGGGTGGCGCGCAAATATTCATAATCAAGGCCCCTGCCTGTGGTGGCAGACTTGAGGCGAATCTCATAGGCATCAATCCTTTGTGACTCGCCTTCTTCAAGCACCATGTCATGGGTGAGCTTGTAGGGGCCTGAGAAGGCAATGCCGATGGCACACAAAGCAACGCCCAGATGGGTGCCGATACTGCCCGCCCGGAAGCCCTCGGAAGAGCCGAAGACCTTTGTGCCCAGCACAAGGCAGCCAAGCAGAATGGCGCCTGCAGCAAACTGGGTCACCAGGGGATGGAGCTGGTCGTAGCTCAAGTAGAAGGCAAGGCCGGCCACAAGAAGGCCGCCAAGACATGTCACTGCCAGCCCCTTTGCATTGCCCACACCCCATTTCCAGGAAAGCCAGGGGCCAAAGGCCAGGAGCAGGAGCAGGAAGGTGCCTAAGGGCAGGCAGACCCTGTTGTAGAAGCTGGCATCAAGGCCCATGGGCGCATCACTCCACAACCTGGAGAACACAGGCCACATGGTGGCGCAGAGGATGATGAAGCCTAAGATAATCAGAATCCAGGCCGTGAGCATGAGCGCGCCTTCTCTGGACAGGGGATTGCCAAGCTCGCCCTCGCCCTTTCTGGCCGCAGCAACTATCAGCAGAGTGATCACCAGGGAGAAGGCCATGAAGACAAGCAGGGGGATACCCACCGGCCCCTGGCCGAAGGCGTGCACAGAGTCGATGATGCCGCTGCGCACCAGGAAGGTGGCAAAGAAGCCGGAAATGGTGGTGAGGCTGATGAGCAGCACATTGGTTCTGCTCAGCTTGCCGCGGCTGCGCTCAATGACCAGGGTGTGCAGGGTGGCTGTGCCGATGAGCCAGGGAATGAGGGATGCATTTTCCACAGGGTCCCAGGCCCAGTAGCCGCCCCAGCCAAGCTCCATATAGGCCCACCAGGCACCGAGCATGATGCCTGCAGTGAGGAAGCACCAGGCCACAATGAAGAGCACGCGGGTGGTGCGGTACCAGGCTTCCCCGCCCTCTCTGCCGGTCAGAGCCTGCGCCAGGGCCATACAGGAGGGAATGGTGAAGCCGCCGTAGCCTAAGAAGAGCAGGGGCGGATGGATGATCATGCCCGGGTTCTGCAGCAGGGGATTGAGTCCGTGACCATCCGCAGGGGCAGGTGAAATCTGCGTGAAGGGATTGCTCCACAGGGCAAGCAGGGTGGCAAAGAAGGCCGTGGTGGCAAAGAAGAAGATCCAGAACCACAGCTTTGTTTTTGCAGGCACTGACCTGCAGGCCTTTGTGGACGCAAAGATGCTGCCCATGATGGCCACAGAAAGGGCCCAGAAGAGCAGAGAGCCTGGCTGACCTGCCCAGAAGGCTGCGTACTTGTAGAAGGTGCCCAGGGCATTGTCTGTATAGTTTGCCACGTACTCCACGCTGTAATCGCCGGAAGCCAGCGCGTAGAGCAGAATGGCAGAAGCAAGGCCAAATCCTCCGCTGACGAGGAAATGGCCTTTTTCAACAAGTGAAGCGGCTTTTGCATCCGCAGTGCCTGCCTGGGTCAGGCCGTAGCCGGCTGCACCAATGGAGGCCAGCTGGGCAATGATGAGGCAGATGAAGGCAAAGGTGTACATGGGCGGGCGTTTCCCTGGCAGAAAGTCTGAAACCCACGGGGGAACAGAAGGCCTGCCGGCAGTATGCACGGGGCAGGTGCAAAAATGCGTTGAGTCTGGTGCCTGTCCGGGCCTGCAGGCAGAAGTGCTGCAGCACATGGCTGCAGCGGGCCGGAAGCTTGCGTCAGGGCAGCTGCTTATGCCCTTGTGCGGTTTTCCTTCTGATACTTGGAAGGACACTTGGTCATGAGGACCCTGGCCTTGAAGGAGCCGTCAGACAGGACACTGCCCTCGACAATGACCTCGGCGCCATCCTTGAAGGTATCGGGGACAACGCCTTTGTAGTCCACAAACATGGTCTGTTCTGGCGAGTGCTGATCCTGCAGGGTGAAGCGAACACCAAGCCCTTCTTCCTGCTCGCGGATGGAGGCCGGCTGCACAGTACCGAACAGGCGGATGTTGTTCAGTTTCGAGCTGTCCTGGGCTCTGGCTTCGGCGACATCCAGGAAGTAGGTGCTGTTCTCGCTCAGACCGGAGAAGATGAGCCAGCCCACACCGCCTAAAAAGAGCAGGGCGATGAGAGCATACAGAGCGGCATTTGTGTTCTTGCCTCTGGCAGGAGCCATGCATGACCTCCCTTGCAAAGGATGCAGAAAAAAATTTTTTTCAGGTTTGCGGCGGAGTCTACATGCACGGGGATGAAAGTGCAAGTAGTAATGACTTTCAGTAGCACTAATTTTGTGTCCGCCTCGCCTGAATGTCGCTTTCTGCAGCAACATACGAGAATCAGGAGATTTTTTCCGTGGCTATTGTCACAGAATCTGCAGGTTTGCGTGTGTGTGCTGTGGCATTTGTCACAAGAACTTCTTCTCCTTTGCAGGCTGCAAACGCGCTCTGCACTGGCTGAGCCAATTGCCCGAAATGTGCCGGATTGCCCTCCTTGTTTCCTGTATCTTCAGGGAAAGTGTCCCGTGTTCCAGCCCGCCATATATGTGGGTTTGGGCACTGCACACGCAAGAAAGAGTCTCTTTTCTGCATTGTCTTTCTCTGTACAGAAGAGAAAAGTACAAAGAACAATGCCGGAAAAGGCAAAAACAAGAAGGGTGAAAATATGCACAAGGCGCATGCCAGAATCATAGTGCTGATTGATTGGTTAAACAGTCCGTATTTTGCCATGTACTTCTGTGCTGTTTTTCACAAATGAGAGGAAAAAAGAGGGCAAGTTACAGAAAATTTTCATGCAGATCTCTTTCATTAGTTCTCTGATTATGCTAGGCAGGAAGACAGTAGCCTTTTTGTGAGCTATGCAACCAGACTTTTTTCTTTCCAGCGGGGGTATTGCACTGTGCTCAACAAACGATTTTTGCCCATAGTGCTCTTGACGACCGTTCTGGCAGTGGTCGCGCTGGCCGGCTATCTGCTTCCCGAAGATGCAGACACAGCAGAACCTGTGCGCATTGCCATGAAGAATGCAGGCGGACCTGTTGTATTCGAGCACAGCAAGCATGTGGAATGGACTGATTCCTGTCAGTCCTGTCATCATGACATGCTTTCCGGCGCTAAGGAGCCCATGGCCTGTAACGACTGTCACGGGCTTGTCATGACAGAAGACTTCACAGCCGCGCATCAGCAGACCTTCAGCGCGGACAGCTGTGCAGTGTGCCATCACTATCAGCCAGGCAAACAGGACTGGGGCCATGCCGCCCATGCAGAGGACTTCGGCATTGACTGCGTGACCTGTCACCATGCCGACACGGACATCGAGCCCGAGCCGTCCAACTGCGCGGACTGCCACGAGGCAGGGGCAGCCCCCTCAAAGAATGCCTTTGAGGCAGGTGTGCCGCCCACCCTGGCAGATGCTGTGCACAACAAGTGCGCCTCCTGCCATGGCGACTGGTTCGACCTCAAGGCCAGAGGCTGCAGCAAGTGCCACTTTGACGCTGTGCCTGAAGGCAGAGAGAAGAAGGAGCGTCTGCATACCAACATGGAGACCATGACCTGCAAGGCATGCCATGAGCAGGCTCCCGACAAGCTCATTCCCGGCAGAATGCAGGCCCACCATGCCTCCTGCATGGGCTGCCACAGCGAAGTTGGCGCAGGCCCGCGCACGCAGCAGGACTGCAGGCAGTGCCACATGTAAGGCAGGAGGAAACGCATATGAAAGACCTGTTTACCATGCTGCCGGATCCTCGCTTCTACCTTGTGAGCAATGTGCGCGAGCGTTTCGGAGTAGCCCGTACTCCCTCCTATATCCGCCTGAACAGAGAGGACTTTGTCCTGGATGAGGGCGTGCGCAAGAAGATGCAGATTCATCCCTACATGCATCTTGCCACCCACCCCAGTCCCCTGAAGGGTGACCTCTTTGCGCCCATCTATGGCGAAATCACCGACATCACCGAGCGCAGCATCTTTGCCAGGAGCATTGCGCCCACGCCAGAGCTTGAGGCTGCCTGCGCTGCCGTGCCGCAGACAGACATCCTTGCCTTTGCTGAGCGCGGTGCAGACCTTGCTCCCCGCCTCAAGGCCCTTGGTCTCAACACCAAGTCCTTAGGCCAGGACTGCGAGATGCTGGTGGTCAATGGCTTAAACCCCGACCCCGGTGTCACCTGGGCTGAGCCCATGCTGCTGACCCACACAAAGACCTTCCTGGCAGGCATCACCATGCTCAGGCGTCTGAGCAGGGCAAAGCGCATTGTGCTTGCAGCCCCTGCCGAGCTCAAGCTCAAGTACCATGACATTGAGGTGGTCACTGTCCCTGCCCAGTACCCTGCCAGCGTCAATGCCCTGGTCATCAAGGCTGTGACCGGCAAGGAACGCCCCGAGGGCGTGGGCATTGTCGGTATCCATAACGTCTGGAGCCTTGGTCGCGTGG
This sequence comes from uncultured Desulfovibrio sp., assembly GCA_949291675.1. Lineage (GTDB taxonomy): Bacteria > Desulfobacterota > Desulfovibrionia > Desulfovibrionales > Desulfovibrionaceae > Desulfovibrio. The sequence goes on from CASEWR010000215.1 coordinate 12,764, forward strand.
CCATGACCCAGAAGCCCCTCATCGAGTCCGTCATCACCATTGGCGGCAAGGACTTCAGCTCCAACTATATTGTGCGCGACGGCTCCACAGTGGGCGAGCTGCTCGACTTTGCCGGCATCAGGCTCAATTCCGGCGACACGTTAGTGCGCGGCGGCCCCTTGCGCGGCGAGAGTATTGAAAAGCTTGACCGCAGCGTGACCAAGGGCAGCACAGGCGTGTTCCTGGTGGAAAAGGGCAGCATCCCGCCCATGGAAGGCCACAGTCCCTGTGTGTCCTGCGGCTCCTGTGTGGCCATCTGCCCTGCCCGCCTGCGTCCGGATATGCTGAGCCGCTATGCGGAGTTCAGCCTCTATTCCCGCTGCCACGAACAGTACATCAGCTCCTGCCTTGAATGCGGCCTGTGCGGCTATGTGTGCATCGCACGCAGACCCGTGCTGCAGTACATCCGCCTTGCCAAGGCAAAACTCGGCCTCGGCATGCTCAAGGCTGACGGCCTGTATGCACCCCAACCCAAGAGCACTGAGGAGGCCGCATCATGAGCACGACCAGCTCTTCTTCCCTGCTGCTTGCCATGTCCTCGCCGCCGTACTGGCACTGCGGCAGGACTGTGCGCCGCAGGAGTCTGGACCAGATCCTTGCCCTCATGCCGGCCATGTTCATGGCCCTGCTGAACTGGGGCATGCCTGCCCTGCGCGTGGTGGCGCTCTCCGTGGTGGTCTGCGTGCTTGTGGAGGCAGCCTGCTGCCACATCATGCACCGCAGGCAGACAGTGCAGGACTTCTCGGCAGTGGTGACAGGCATCTGCTTTGCCTTCCTTCTGCCGGCAGCTGCCCCCTGGTGGCTGGTTATGCTTGGTGCCGCAGCATCCATGCTCTTCGGCAAGATGCTCTTCGGCGGCCTTGGCGACAATCCCGTGCCCACTCCCATTGTGGGCTGGGCCATCCTCTTTGTCTCCTATCCCATGTTCATGGACCCCAATCTGGTCCAGCTGGCCACCTCCTTTGCAGATCCCCTGGCCACCCTCAAATACCTGGGCGTGGAGCGCGCAGGTGAGATCTCCCTGGTGGATCTTGTGCTTGGCAGGCAGATCAGCGCCCTTGGTGCAGGCCAGGTTGGCGGCCTTTTAGTCGGCGGCGTCTATCTGCTCGGCCGCGGCGTTATACGCTGGCAGATTGTGGCAGGCATGCTTGGCGGCGTGCTCATCCCCTTTGCCATTCTGCATGTGGTCTCTGATGTCCCCACCATCACCCCCACCTTCCATCTGCTGACCGGTTCTGTGCTCTTCTGCACCTTCTTCGTTGCCACGGATTCCAATGTGGCACCCACCCACGGTCTGGCCATGCTGCTCTATGGTGCCACCTGCGGCCTCATGGTCTTTTTGATCAGAACCTTCGGCAGCTACACGGACGGTGCTCCCTTTGCTGTGCTGGTGACTTCCCTTCTCACGCCGTATTTTGACCTGATACGGCCCAAGCCTTTCGGAGTGCGCTGATATGGGCAGTATGGTACGTACAATTGTGGTGCTGACTCTGTTCTGCAGCGCCTCGGGCTTCCTTCTCTCCTACCTGAAAGACGTGACTGCACCTGCCATCGAGGAACAGCTGCTGATCAACGTGCAGGGTCCTGCCATCGCCACAGTCTTCAACAAGGCTGACAACAATCCTGTTGCCGACAGGCAGACCTTCACCACGGCAGATGGCAGAAAGGTGGTTGTCTTTCCCTGTTTTGTGAACAACGAACTGACCGGCGTGGCCCTTGAGGACTTTGGCGTGGGCTATGGCGGCGACCTCGGCGTCATCGTGGGCTTCAATGTGCATAACGACAGCCTGGCCGGTGTGGGCATGACCCAGCTCAAGGAAACACCAGGCCTTGGCATGCGCGTGAAGGAGCCTGCCTTTGCCGAGCAGTTCCGCAACGCCGAATTCCCCGTGGCTCTCACCTCTGCCGGCGGGCGCATTGATGCCATTTCCGGGGCAACCATCTCCAGTAATGGCGTCATCGAGGCTGTCAACAAGGCCAATGCTGTCTACAAGGAACTGCGGCCGCAGATTCTGGCCCAGTGGGACAACTAGGAGCGAGTTATGGCATTTGTCAAAGAATTCAAAAAGGGACTGTGGGACGAACTCCCTCCCTTCCGCCTCCTGCTCGGCCTGTGCCCGACCCTGGCTGTCACCAACTCCGCCAGCAACGGCCTCGGCATGGGCGTGTGCGTCATCTTCGTGCTCACACTCTCCAATATTCTGGTCTCTGTCTGCCGCAATTTCATCCCCAAGACAGTGCGTATCGCCTGTTTCATCGTTATTGCGGCATCCCTGGTTGTGGCACTGGAACTGCTCATGCAGGCCTATGTCTATCCTCTCTATGAGTCATTAGGCATCTTCGTGCCCCTCATTGTGGTGAACTGCATCATTCTCGGTCGTGCCGAGGCCTTTGCAGCCAAGCACAATGTGGTGGACAGCATGGCTGACGCTCTGGGCATTGGCATAGGCTACACCCTGTCCCTGACCTTCCTTGGCTCCATCCGCGAGATCCTTGGCAACGGCACCTTCTTCGGCATCAGTCTCTTTGGCGAAAGCTTCGAGCCCTTCACCATCATGGTGCAGGCTCCGGGCGCCTTCATCTGCCTGGGCCTCATCCTGGCCGGCATGAACTGGATGAATGCCATTCAGGCCCGCCGCAAGGGCTCGGTCTTCACCAGCATCGGCTGCCAGGGCGGCTGCAGCGGCTGCAGCAGCTGCGCTGCCTGCGGCATGAAGAAGGAGGGCTAGGCCATGAGTGAGATCCTGACCATTTTCATTGCCACAATCTTTGTCAACAATATCCTCCTGGCCCAGTTCCTCGGCAACTGTCCCTACCTCGGCTGCTCCAGGGAAAAGGGCGTAGCTGCAGGCATGGGCGGCGCTGTGGTCTTCGTCATTGTGGTGGCCACCTTCTTCACCTGGCTCATGCAGCACCATGTGCTCAATCCCCTGGGGCTCGGCTACTTGCAGACCATTGTCTTCATCGTGGTCATCGCAGCCCTGGTGCAGTTTGTGGAAATGTTCCTCAAGAAGGCCATCCCGCCCCTCTACAGCTCGCTGGGCATCTACCTGCCCCTCATTACCACCAACTGCGCAGTCATGGGTGTCACCATTCTGGTGCAGCGTGAAGGCTTCACCCTCTTCGAGAGCCTGTTCAATGCCTTAGGCTACAGCCTTGGCTTCTTCCTGGCCCTCATGCTCATGGCAGGTGTGCGCGAGCGTCTTGATACCTGCAGACTGCCCAAGACCATGATCGGCACCCCCATTGCCCTGGTCATGGCAGGCATCATGTCCCTGGCCTTCATGGCCTTCAAGGGCATGGCCCAGTAGGAGTGCAGGCTATGACTGCGAGTATGCGCGTAGAACTGACGAAGGAATCTGAACGGAGGCGGCGTTTCCTCCCCGCACACACGGGGCTTTGCGCCGGACAGAGATGATACTTTATTCCATACTGGCCATGTTCGGCCTTGGCCTTGCGGCGGCCGTCATGCTGGCCGTGGCCTCCAAAGTCTTTTACGTAAAGGAAAATCCGAAGGTTGAAGCGGCTCTGGAAATCCTTCCCGGCGCAAACTGCGGCGGCTGCGGTTTCCCTGGCTGCGAAGGCTATGCCAAGGCTGTGGTCAACGATCCGGACATCCCGGCCAACCGCTGCTGCGCGTCCCCAAAGGAGGCCATTGTGGCCCTGGCAGAGCTCACCGGCAAGGTGGTTGCCGAAGCAGAGCCGCTGGTGTCCATGCGCCGCTGCGACATGTACCACGGTCAGGTGGCCACAACCTACGAATACCAGGGCATTCCCTCCTGTGCCGCAGCCACGCCCCTGCGCGGCGGCTCCAATGCCTGCAACTACTCCTGCCTGGGCTTTGGTGACTGCGTGCAGGCCTGCCCCTTCGGTGCCATGAGCATTGTGGGCAACCTGGCCTGCGTGGACGTGGAGCGCTGCACTGGCTGCGGAGCCTGCACCAAGGCCTGCCCGCGCGGTGTGCTCCATCTCATCCCCAAGCGCGCCAGAGTCTGCATCCCCTGCAGCTCCCTGGCCAAGGGCAAGGCTGTCATGGAAACCTGCGAAGCAGGCTGCATCAAGTGCGCCAAGTGCGTGCGCGCCTGCCCTGCCAAGGCTGTGAGCCTGAAGAAGGGCCTGATCACTGTGGATCACAACCTCTGCCTCTCCTATGGCGAGGAATGCAATATGGCCTGCGTGGCTGCCTGCAGCCGTCACATCCTCCGTCCCATTGACCTTCTGAACCAAAAGCCCAGTGTCGAATGTGCAAAGGACGACACCCAGGCTGTGGCCTGATGAGGAGTCCATAATGTCTTTCACGAACATACCAGCTCTCTCTCGTCGCCATTTTCTGGCTGCCTTGTCTGCCTTCGGCCTGACCAGCGCCCTGGCCCCCGAGGTCCTTGCCAACGCCCCTGGCTATCAGCAGACAGCCCTGCTCATGGGCACCTTTGTGCGCATTGATGTGGCAGGCTGCTCCCCTGCTCAGGCTGAGGACGCAGTGCAGGCTGCCTTTGCAAAAGGTCGCGAGCTTGAGGCAGAGCTCACCCGCCATGATGCTGCCTCCCCCTTAAGCGTGCTCAATACCCAGGGCTCTCTCTCGGACGTGCCCCCTGCACTCTCCCTCATGCTGAAAAGAAGCCGCTTTGTGCATGCCATGAGCGAAGGGAGCTTTGATCCCAGCATTCTGCCCCTGCTCGCTGCCCTGCAGACAGCTGCTGCACAGGGCACACAGCCTGGCCATGCAGAGCTGAACGCCCTGCTGGCACGGGTGGACTATCGCAAGGTGCAGACTCAGGGCACAGTGCGCCTTGAAGAGGGCATGTCCCTGACCTTCGACGGCATTGCCAAGGGCTATATTGCCCAGGAAATGAGCACTGTCCTCACACAGGCAGGCTGTACCAGTCACCTCGTCAATGCCGGTGGCGACATCGTGGCCATGGGCAGACCTGACGATGCCCCTGCCTGGCGCGTTGCCATACAGTCTCCCTTCAGCCGCAGCCATGCCCGTGGCGTCGTCGCACTCAGCAATGCTGCCCTGGCCACCTCCGGTGTCTATGAGCAGAAGCTTGCCCATGGCAGCGGCAGTCATCTGGTCATCCCCAGAACACTGAACAGGCCTGACGCAGTCTCTGCCAGCGTCATTGCTCCTGACGGAGCCCTGGCAGATGCCCTGGCCACAGCCTTCTCAGTGCTGCCGCCGGCAAAGGTTATGCAGTGCTGCGCGTCCCTGCACAACGTGGAGGCCATGCTGGT
>CASEWR010000216.1 GCA_949291675.1 uncultured Desulfovibrio sp.
TTGGTCTTGAGGCGGGATCGGTAGCCAGGGAAGTCCAGCAAGTCTGTGTGCGCTAAGAAGGCATCAGGCTCGTTGGGCATGTAGATGGTCAGCTCTGCAGTAAGCGCTGTCACAAGGCGCCTGGCAAGCTTCAGGCTTGTCCCCTCAAGGCTGGTGAGTTCAATTTCCTCATTTGCTCCCTGGGCATCTGGTGCCAGCAATGCAACGTCAATGATGCTTCTGGAGCGGGGCAGCAATGCTTGCAGGGGGCAGTTGACCTCGGCAGGATGTCCGAGATCCTCCAGTGCTTTGGCAAGGGTGTAGAAGTAGTTGTCAAACTCGGGGATATTCTCCCAGATGAGTCCGAAGAGCTGCCTGCGGTCACTGAGCTTGAGACGCGGGGCGAGATCCATGGCCCTGTTCCAGTACACAAGAGAAAGCGTCTGCAGGCGGGGACGGGAAGCAAAGTTTTTCTGCAGGTATTCGCGCAAATCCTCCACATCATCACTGCTGATGTCACCAATGGGTGTGGGGGAGGCATATTTTTCAAGCTCTTTTAAAGATGCCACAATGTCTTCAAGGACAGGAGGCTTTTTGTGGTCGCAGTCTGCATAATAGGTATTGGCAAAGACGCGCACCAGATCCATTTCCGAGAAAAGACGCAGACGCACGGGTTTGTCAGGTGTTGTTCCTGCAGGAGGCGTGGTGGTAAAGCGGGTAACAAGGCCTGTGGACTCCTTGCCGCCCTGGGGGTTGATTTCTTCAATAAAATCAATCTGCTTTCCCTGGAAGTCTGCAATGAGGTCCCCATGTTTGTCCTTGGCCAGCACAGAGATGAGATAACTCTTGCCCGCCTGGCTCGGTCCGAAAACACCAACGCACATCTTGCGCAGAGCTGCTGTAGACAAGCGGCCGAACATCCTGGCCTGGGCACGCATGTTCTTGCACAGAAGGTCGCATTCTCCTCCCACACTTTCTCTGTTATCCGCAAGCCATTTTTCGGCATTGCGAACAGACTGCCCCCATTTGCGGCACAGTTCGGCAAGTTCTTTATCTTTCTCTCTCATAAATTTTCGTACCTATTCAGCTTCGACTGCTGGACTTGATTTCCGAGGCATAGTTTCCGAGGCGTAGTTTGGATAGCATCCCATAGATTGAGGCGCACGTATGAAACTGGACTTGACGCCAATACAAGATGCTGGTGGTAGCCTCCGGGAAGCTGCCGAAAAAGTGCCGCTCCCCGAGGATTTCCGCCAGTCTTTCTATCTTGAACTTCCTGAAGAAGTTCCACTCAATCCCTTTGAAGTTGGTCCTTGTGCATATTTTGTATTTGGTGCATCTTTTGCATATCCAGCACAGCGTGGGCTCTAAAAATTACCATGCCCATTCGGTTAAGCTCGGTAGGTGTCTGCGTAGTGGTTTTGGGCTTGGAGCCTGTCAGCTATGTTGCCACAAGTACGCATAAAGCTTTTCCAGGCTCTACATCTCGCTTAGACGGCCGGATCAGTGTGTTCTTATAGCCCAGCTATGTGATGGCTTTGATGCCAGATACCCTGGCGGCTATCAGCTACTACTTTCTTAACCGAATGGGCATGTTTCAATACAATTGCCAGGGATTTTGGTGGACAAAGAAAAACTTTAGCGGAGGATATTTTGGGGAGTGAGGATACTTTGTTTCGACCGTAGGAATAGACGAAGACACGGTCAAAGCTTACGTAGAACGTCAGTCGCTCGAAGATCTGCGTATGGATAAGATGAAGAATTAGCAACACTCTAGTTTGTATGCAACAGTAAACTGCTTTGAGCGGTTCCCTGCATTTTGCCAAACCACCGGTTTTACCGGTGGTTGCTGACTGAAAAATTATTTTATGATTTTTTTAATTTTCTTTAAGAAAGATATTAATATATTTTTTTTTGGGGGGGCTATGCTGCTTCCATATAAGTCTACTAAATCATTAGGCCATTTTTGAAAAAAACTAAGTAGTGACTCCCCTGCGAGAGTCTTATTTGTTTGCTATAATCCAGAAATTGAATTTATTTTTCCATTTTTTAGTCTTAAAAAATGGTCTCCAGTTATTTTTCTTACATGATATGGAGTTTCAAAAAAAGCAAGTCTTTTTATGTAATCAAAATCAATTAAAATGTGCATTTTTTCGTCGTATTCTCCTGCTTTATTTGCAAGTTGTAATGTATGCAGTATTTGTTTGTGGTTTATTTTATTGTGGAGCTTTATGTCATTAAAAGAAACGTCTAATGAATTCTCTATATATCTTTTTAAAATTTTTTCATTGTCATCTACAATAGAAACATATGTATCTGAATACACAAATTCAGATTTATTTTTTTCTGCTGCTGTAACCAACTCGAATAAATGGTTATTAAATACAATATCATCGTCATCCATGTATGATATGTATTTTGTATTTACCTTTCTTAGTCCAAAGTTTAAAGTGGCAGATTTGCCACTATGTTCTTTTATATAATATATAAATCGTTCATCATGCATGTCAGCAACTAAATCAGATACATCATCACCGCCGTCATTTATAACTAAACATTTCCAATTCGTAAAACTTTGTTTCTTTATGGAAAGTAAAGCTTGTTTTAGATACTTACGTCTATTATATGTTGGAAGTAAAACAGTAACCATTTTTAACCCTAAAAAAATCATGCCCATTCGGTTAAGCTCGGTAGATGTCTGTGTAGTGATTTTGGGCTTGGAGCCTGTCAGCTATGTTGTCACAAGCACGCATAAAGCTTTTCCTGGCTCTACATCTCGCTTAGACGGCCGGATCAGTGTGTTCTTATAGCCCAGCTATGTGATGGCTTTGATGCCAGATACCCTGGTGGCTATCAGCTACTACTTCCTTAACCGAATGGGCATGTAAAAAAATACCTAATGTTAACCAGCTATTCCTTAGCTTTCAGTGATAATACCAGAGTCTAGCCAGTATCCATCAATACTTGGCAGCGTCTGCAGACTGGCCTGCATGAGACGAGGTGGGATAACACGTCCGTCAGGACCAAGAATTTCTCTGATCACAATGCTGCCTTCAGCTTCAGAAGGTTCTTCGTCATCTCTGGGGCGTGTGCGCGACTCGTCACGTGACAGTGCGACCTTGACCGTGTAGGGGCCATGGCCGGTCTTGTCCTGAAAGTCCAGCTTGTAATAGGCAGAGGCTGGCCAGCGGTCTACTGCAAGCTGACGATAGCCAACAGTAATGGGGCTGTGATAGGTGATGGTCTGCTCCTCTGGCTCCACACTGCCGTCTTCATTGACCACAAACCAGACCTTGGCAGCCTCGAGCTGCCCCTGCAGGTTAAGTTCGCCCACATAGCGAGCTGTGGAGGTCATGCGCATCCTGGCTGCATCAAAATTAATACCTTCCAGGTTGCCCGAGGAAAGTGCACAGAGAATGGCACCTACAACCACAGTCGTCTTGGGATCGGCAATACGGCCAAAGAGGTCAGCGCAGGGATACCAGCTGCCCACATTGTAGGAACGCATGGCGATAATGCGGCTCGGAGGCAGCGGTGTTTTGGCAAGGACAGTCTGAATGACGCCCTTCCAGGAGCTCGGGCGTCCTGTGAGCAGAAGCAGGTCAGCATCATAGAGATTGACCATCTCACACAGGCTGGACAAGGTATCGCCCAGAGTTCTGCGTATGCATTCGCTCACAGCATCCAGCGAGAAGACAAGGCGTACCTCATTGAGGTCAATGTCCTCCTGTGCTCCGCAGTCACGTAAGATTGCTCTGGCATAGTCCATAACCTTACGCTGGGGCTGGGGTGAGAGCTGATCCGGCACCCAGACAATACGCCCACTCTCTTCCTCCACCTGCGTCCTGCTCTCTTCCTTCTCCTGGACCTGAGTCTTGCCGTTTTTCTTTTGCTTTGTTTCCTGAACAGGCTTTTCAAAGAAGTCGCCCAGCCTGCAGATATAGACGCGGGAATCGTCCCTGTCCATAAGCTCGCAGGCATGCAGGATGCCAAGGGCTGCGGGTACAGCTACCTGGCGCACAAACTGGCCCTGGCGCACGCGCTGTTCTTCTGTCTTGCTCTGGGTGTAGCGCCCGAAGAGGGAGAGAATGACATTGCGAGGAGCAAGGTTATGCTTTTCCAGAGTCCGTTCCAGGGCCGGAATCACCATGGTACGCACGACTTCACGCACAATTTCATCGCCTGCCAGGTTGAAACCGTCGCGAATCTCCATTTGCGGTACAATGCGTGCCGACTCAGAAGGCCCGGAGGTGAGCACGTGGGTCGTAATGGACAAATCTGTAGTGCCACCGCCCACGTCAATGGAGGCAATGCGCACAGAAGGCAGAGGTGTGTCCGATCCTTTGACAGAACGCATTTTGCCGAAGAGTCTGAAGTACTGACTGGCATCGCCCACATGCTTGACCATGATTTCATTGTAGAGCAGGACAAGCTGGGAGCAGCTGGCCTCATCCCATTCGCACAAGACTTCTGGAGGACGCTGATAGTGAAAGTCATCAGCACCCCTGCTGTCTCGTGCTGTGTTCCAGCCAAGCCCTGTCCAGACAGTGTACACAGCAAGATTGACCCAGCGTTCAAGGATACGTCTGGACGCCACTGGCATGGCTGTGGGGACAGTGTAGATGATGCGGCGCAGGTGGCGTGGCTTGTCTGAAAGCAGACGCTTGCCGCGGCTGGCAGGGGAGTTGATGTTGATGAGGGCCTGAGTGAGAATCTCGGCTGCCATGAACATCATGAGCGAGGATCTGGTGAAATAGGAGCCGAAGAGGGGCTCGCCTTTTTGCTGGCGCAGGGCAGGGGTAGAGAGGAAGCGACGCAGCTGATTATCCTTGAAGCAGGCAAGAGGCGTGCCTTCCTCGTTGAGCTGGCGGGGGAAGAGCCCTCGGGTGACCATGGGCTCGGTATTGGTGCCAGTATTATAGCGCCAGCTCTGTGTCCAGCGGCACTCATCCCAGAGATAGCGTTTGGGACTGGACATGCCGGTATTGCCTTCTGCGCAGGTAGCATAGGTGGAAAGACGCACAGCTTCAGGCCCCACACGCACGCAGGAAGGCCAGGCAAAGGCCGGTGTCCTGCGCCCTGAGCGCCTTGAAAGCATATCGCTGCCAAAAGACATGTCCACAAATTCCACCCTGGTCTGGAAGGGAT
>CASEWR010000217.1 GCA_949291675.1 uncultured Desulfovibrio sp.
AAGGTCTTGCGCAGGCTGCTTTCCAGGTAGCGGGCATAGGTGGGCGAGACGCGCTCGGCATCGCTCACAAAGAAGACAAAGGTCGGCGGCTCGCTCTCTGCCTGGGTTAAGTAGAAGAACTTGGGACGTGCTCCCTTGACCAGGGGCGGCTGATGGCTGGTGAGGGCCGTCTGCATGGCGCGGTTGAGCTGGGCAGTGGGGATGCGCACCTGGCATTCCTTGTGCACCTCGGCCGCCATGGGCAGGATTTTCTCAAGGCCTGCCCCGGACTGAGCAGAGACAGTGAGAATGGGCACATGGCCGCAGAAGCCCAGCATGTCCCTGGCAGCCTTCATCACGTCCTTCAACTTGGCGGCAGGCACAAGGTCGCTCTTGTTGATAAGGATGATGAAGGGGATCTTGCGGGTGTTGAGCATGTCCATGAGGCGCTTGTCCTGGGCGGACACGCCCTCGATGGCGTCCATGGTAAGCAGAGTCACGTCGGCCTTGCCTGCGGACTTGATGGAAGAGTTGGCAGAGTACTTCTCCACAGTGTCCGTGATGCGCGTTCTGCGGCGCACACCGGCAGTGTCCACAAAGACATAGTCCTGCCCGTCCACGGCAAAGCGCACGTCCACGCTGTCCCTGGTGGTGCCTGCCACGCTGGAGACAATCATGCGCTTTTCCCCGGACAGGGCATTGATGAGGGAGGACTTGCCCACATTGGGCTTGCCGAGCATGGCAAGGCGCAGTGCCGGCGGCTCCACTGGCTCGCTGAAGGCCTCTTCGGGAATCATGGAGCACAATCTGTCCGCCAGCTCCAGCAGGTTGAAGCCATGCTCTGCGGACACGGCAATGAGGGGGAAGCCCAGGGCATGGAACTCGGCTGTGAGCCTGTCCTCAAGCTCTGCGCCGTCCACTTTGTTGACCACGCACAAGACAGGCACGTTGAGCCTGCGGAGATGGTCTGCCAGATAGGAGTCCGTGGGCAGCAGACCGTCCTTGCCGTCCACCACAAAGGCCAGCACTGCGGCCTCCTCTGTGGCTGTGTGCACCTGCTGCAGGATCTCGGCCTCAAAGCCGCGGATGCCCTCCGGGCCTTCCTGCACCACGGCGCGCTCGTCCAGGGTTACGCCACCGGTGTCAATGACACCGAACTCGGGCAGACCCTTGCGCCTGACAATGCCTTCGAGCCTGTCACGTGTCACACCGGGCATATCGTGCGTAATGGCGCGGTTGCTGCGTATCAGTCTGTTGAACAGGGTGGATTTGCCCACATTGGGGCGTCCCACCAGAACGACCTTGGGAAGAGAGAGTGACATGGGCTGCTCGTACTAGAGAGTGTTACAACACAAATGTGTCTGAATGTATGGGAAATGTGCCAAAACAAGGCCATGGACAAGGTCATGCACAACGTCACAGGCAATGACATGCACGACTGCATGGACAGCGCCACAGGGAATATCAGTGCGCAAGGCCGTGGCTGATGCCATGGAAAAGCGTCATATGCAGCGTCACGAACGACGGTACAGTGACGGGCAGAAGCGTGTGTCCCTGTCGTGCCTGTCCCTGTCGTGCGTGTCCCTGGCCAGCGTCCGGGAGTGTGCCCCCCGGGTGCGTGTGTCCATGGGTGTGTCCCCGGGATGCGTGCGACGCCGGCACAGGGCCTTGCCATGGTGCAGGAAGGTCTGCAAGCGCCTGATGGCGTCTGATGGCGTCTGATGCGCCTGATGGCGCCTGGGAACGTCAGGCTGACTGCTGTCAGAAGCTGAGTGCTGGCAGAAGACTGTGGAAAGCTGCTCAGGCTCTGGCAGCCTGCCGCATACCAGCTGTCTTCTGCGCCACGCCTTCCTTGCCGCCGTCCATGCCTGGCATCCCCTCCTTCACTGCCATTGGCTCTGGCAGGCTTGTGACGGCATATGGTCCCTGCCAGCGGGGAAGGGCTTGATAGCTTTTGCCGTCGGGCAGTGTCAAGCGCAGCGCGTGCAGCAAGAGGGGTTCTCCGGGTGCTCTGCGACCGTACTTGCCATCTCCCAGCACAGGATAGCCGAGAAAGGAGAGCTGGGCACGTATCTGATGGGTTCTGCCTGTGAGCAGACGTATCTGCAGCAGTGTCGCGCCTGCGCCGGCATGGGCGCCCGCAGTGGGGCCGGTCCCTGCCTTGCTGAGAAAGGCC
>CASEWR010000218.1 GCA_949291675.1 uncultured Desulfovibrio sp.
TATGACTTCGTAAAACCCTGATATTGCTTATTTATATGTGGCGGAATGGAAGGGACTCGAACCCTCGGCCTCCGGCGTGACAGGCCGGCGTTATAACCGTCTTAACTACCATTCCGCAGAGTGCTTTTCAGCACACGATCTCTTTTTTATCCAAACAGACTTGTCCTGTCAAGACTCTGGAACCACAATTTTTCGCATGCACCATGCAGCCCTGCCCAAGAAGCCGGAATAACCGGCTTTTCTTTTGGCAGGGAGCGTGCTACAAACACAGCAGACGCACTTTCCCCACACCCTTGGCAAGAAGTCGGCGCCTGGGGAGAAAACGAGGAGCGACACATGCTTGATGAGGCAGGACTGGCCAGACAGGCCGCACTTGGAGAAGACAGCAGCCATCGTTTCCTTGCAGCCAGTGCAGATGAACAAACACTGGCCTGCGAGATGGCAGCCTTTGCCAATGCTGCAGGTGGCCTGATCTTCTGGGGCATAGAGGCTGAGGCTGATGGCGGAGAGGCAGGCATTGCCAGGGCAGAGCTTGGCGCGGCCAATGCCCGTCTGCTCAGGGCAGCTCAGAGCCTTGTGCCGCCGCAGGCTGTGCACAGTACCAATCTTGCTCTAGGAGAAGGGCGCCTTGTCATTGTTGTGCAGGTTGCCAAAAGCAGACGACCAGTGCGTGACCCGCAGGGCCAGCTCTGGGTCAAGGTGGCAGCGGGCAGGGTGGTTGTGAGTCCTGAGGACTGGGAAGCCCAGGGTGCCCCTGCTGTCCAGTGTGTTCCAGGTGTCCCGGGCGAACAGGGTGCTCAGGCGCAGCCTGCCGTCGTCAGTGCTGTCAGGGCCGGGGAAGAGAAGACGGGTGCTGCTGCAACGCCGCAGCCTGCAGCACATGTTGCCGAGACAGCAGCAGCGCCTGCCAGCGAGACAGATGAAAAAAATTTTTCCGACTTTGACCCGGATTCCCCGGTCGCCATGGAAGCGAGGGAAGTCTACAGACTTATGAAAAATGACATTACTGTCACAATTGGCGGCCTCGCAGACATCATCGGACTCAGCAAAAGGACGATTCTCAAAAGAGTGGCACTCCTCAAGGATTTGGGTGTGCTTGTCCGCAAGGGATCGAGCCGGGGCGGCGCCTGGATTTTAGTCCCTGAAAAGGCCGTTGCCTGCGGACTCACAAACGAATCAGAATGTCAAGTGGTAGACGCTCACGATAAAAATGGCTAAGGTGCCTGCTTAGTATGGTTCACCATGCTGAACACCACCGCATCACCGCACCATCGCACCATCGCACCACCACGTAGCTGCCAGCTGCAGAGGCATATCTGCAGGATGTGGCAGTCATTTGTCTGTATCTTCTGAACAAACAGTCTGTCAGACTCTGTACCTTACACTCACCGCACTGCACTTTTTCAGTCTGACATTGTTGATCGAGGACAGTTTCACTTTTCACGCTCTTTAGTTTGGGAAAAGTTGTTTTCCTTTTTGTCCAGTTCCCATTGTCCTGTAAAAACTTTCAGGAATTTTACTGTTTCAGAATGGGAACAGGGCTTTTTTTGTCCCTTTTCAGCGCCTGTACTTCTTTACTTTCTTGTGACAAGTTGCTACATTCTGCAGCGCTGTTTGTTCTTTTCACACCGCATATACCGGCAAATACAGCCAATTCGCTGATATTTGCAGGCATACTTCCTTCATACAAACAGAGTTTTTTCATTCTGACAACGGCCCAGGCCCAAGCAAGGATTTCTCCTCTTTATGACCAGCTGCTGGAACACAATACTGAACGCTCTCGCCACCAGGGTGGACGACTTTGACTTCAAGGTCTGGCTGGCCCCTCTGGCTGTTCAGGCCGGAGAGCGCAGCCTGAACCTGTGTCTGCAGGGTGCCAGCAGGTATATGCTCCACAGACTGGAAAAGAAGATGGGCGCACTGATTCGTTCTGCGGCAGCGCAGGTCTTTCAGTGTGCGCCAGGAGAAGTGCGCCTCAGCTTTACTGCCACAGGTGCCCTGACCAGTATGCTGGCCAGTACACAGCCCGGGACACAGAGCACGGACCTGGCAGGGGAGAGGGAGAAAGTTCGAATCCCTTCCATGCCGCCAGACTCGCAGCAGGCTGCAGCCCGCACAGCAGAGCCTCAGCATGCCCCTGCACAGGCTTCCATGCAGCAGGCCCAGGTACACGCTTCCATGCAGGCCCATGCCCTGCCGCCCCATGCGCTGCAGGAGGTCGCAGAGGTCACGGCGGTCGCAAAGGGCATGGATGCTGTGGACACCCATGATGGCAGGGATGCAGATGACGCCAGCGGCGCCAGTGCTGCCAGGGACGCCGTGAAGGCTGCACAAAGCCCGCGTGCAGGCAAAAGGAAGGCTGTTCAGGAACCTTCACTGTTCACAACAGCTGCCACGCAGGCACCTGTTCCCGTGACTGCTGCTCCCGAGGCGTCTGCTGCCTCTGAAGTTCAGCTTCATGCACAGCATCAGGCCCAGCAGCAGGCACAGCCGACAGCTTCTGACGCGCAGTCTGCACAGTCCGGACAGCCCGGGACTGCTGCAGGCAAAAAGTCCCGCAAGGCAGCCAAGGAACCGACCCCTGCCATTCTGGCAGAGATTATGGAGAAGGTTGCTGCACAGGCAAGGTCTGAAGCAGCCCAGGAAGCAGCTCACAAAGCAGCCCGGCAGGCAGCCCAGGCAGACACGCCGGCAGAGGCGGCAGCAGCTGCGCAACAGCCTGCAGAACAGCCTGCGGAACAGCATGCCGCAGCTCCCAGAAAGCGCATGGTGCACGGCGGTGTGTACAAGCGCCAGACCTCTGCCAGGCTTGCCGCTGCCGTGAGGCAGGCTGCAGAGGCCGCAGAAGCAGCCAGGACTGCAGAATCCGAGACTGCCGGCACGCAGTCTTCAGCACAGTCTGTGGCCAAACCAGCCGCGCAGTCTGCTGCCCAGCCTGCGACCAGATCCGCAGCAGGGCCCGCAGCTCAGGCTGAGACCGGCAAGGCAACTGCCAGCCAGGCAGCCCAGCAGCCAGCCCAGCCTGCCAAGCCTGCAGCACAGAGCGCTGCTCCTGCTGAAGAACCTGCAAAGCCGGCAAAGGCAACTGCCAGCCAGGCAGCCCCGCAGCCTGCCCAGCCAGCTCAGCCAGCCACATCAAGGGCCGTCTCTTCGGCCACACTGCTGCAGAGCACTGCCTACACAGGACCTGCAGACGGTGCCTTTTCGCTGACCACGTCCTCGGATGCCAGGCCCAGATCCTCCATGGAGGCCCTCTACATGGGCCAGGCAGCTGCAGACAATGGCCAGCAGGCCTGGCAGACGTCATGGCAGGCAGGCACGGCCTTTTCTTCGCCTGTGTCTTCTTCGCCTGTGTCCATGATGCCCATGTCCGCAGCCATCCCTTCGGACGCCGGCCCGAATGCCGGCTCGAATACCGGCTCAGGACCAAGCATCACTGTGTCTGCTGACGGCGGAACCAGCACCTATACCCTGCGCTCGCAGGCTCTGGTCAGCTCTCTGCCCCTGAATCAGGCAGCCACCCTGTCCGGCGATGCCCTGAATCGCAAGCAGTGGCGCTACACCTTTGCAGACTTTGTCATGGGCCCGTGCAATGCCATGGCCGTGTCTGCTGCCCAGGATGTGTGCAGGCCCAAAAGCTTTGTGGAAACGCTCTTTGTGAGCTCCGAGCCCGGCCTTGGCAAGACGCATATCGTGCAGTCCGCAGTGCGCCAGATTCTCGAGGACCGCGGTCCTTCCGCAAAGGTCGCCTATCTCACTGCCGAGGACTTCTACGCGCGCTTCCGCATGGGCATTCGCAATGACAACCTCGAAGACTTTGCCAGCAAGGTCAGGGCCCTGGACTTCCTGCTCGTGGACGATGTGCAGTTTCTGTGCGGCAAGGACCGTACCCAGGAACTGCTCATGTCCCTGGTCAAGCAGCTGCAGAGCAAGGGCAGCAAGGTGGTCTTCACAAGCCGCTTCCTCTCCAGGGATTTGAACAAGCTGGACTCCCAGCTTGTGTCCATCATTGCCTCAGGCGTGCAGGCCAGCATGGATGCACCTGACTATGCCATGCGCTGCGAGATTGTGCGCCGCAAGTCCAGAGCTCACGGCATTTTGCTTGACGAGGAAGTGGTGGGCCTGCTGGCATCGCACCTTGAGGGCGATGTGCGCAGGATCGAGTCCTGTCTGCAGACGCTCTTTCTGCGGATGCAGGTGCTCGGCGTGTCCGCCAATCCCGACCTTGCCCTGGAAGTCTTAAGCAAGTTCGGCTGCGTGGAGAAGCCTGACTCGCCCCTGCCTACCTTCGAGGACTTCCTTGGCTGTGTCAGCCAGTGCTACGGGCTCACGGAGAGCCAGATCTGCTCCTGCATCAGGCGCCGCAACTTCGTGGAAGCCCGCAATGTGCTCTTCTACCTTGCCCGCAAGCACACCCGCCTCACCCTGGCCCAGATAGGCGCACGCGTGAACAAGCGTCACTCCACTGTCATCAAGGGGATTGCCTCTGTGGAGCATACCCTGAACTCCCAGACCAGTGCCGGACGTCAGACAGCGCACCTGGTGGAGCTGATCGAAAAGAACGCTGGCTGCCCTCAGCCTGCTGCCGTGTAAGAGCAGGGCAGACACAAGCTTACTGCAAGGGGCCCGGAACCCCTGCTGCAAAGACCCCTGACAAGGCATCTGTCAGCGTGCCACGCGGTGCACAATGACGGCGATCTGATGCTTTCTCAAGGGTCTTGTGCTACAGACAAAAGCGAACTTTGATACAGGATACGGAAAGCCACCTATGGCACAAAGGAGAGGGAATCATGCATGAGAGACCAGAAGGCCTGCAGGAGCTGAACCTGACGGAGAACGCCAGGATTGTGCTTGCCCAGCGCTACCAGAAAGTGCGTCCTGACACAGGGGAAAAGGAGAGCGTGGAGGACCTCTTCTGGCGCGTGGCAGGCACCATTGCTGCCAGCGAGAAGAACTATGGAGCCACAGAGGAAATGTGTGCTGCCAGGGCCAGGGACTTCTACAACCTCATGGCCAGCGGCACCTTTCTGCCCAACTCGCCCACGCTCATGAATGCCGGCCTCTCCTTGGGCCAGCTGGCAGCCTGCTTTGTGCTGCCTGTCGGGGACAGCATTGAGGAGATCTTTGATGCTGTGAAGTTTGCGGCCATGATTCACAAGTCCGGCGGCGGTACGGGCTTTTCCTTCTCCCGCCTGCGCCCCAAGGGGAGCAGGGTGGGCACCACAGGCGGCGTTGCCTCAGGACCTGTGTCCTTTTTGCGCATCTTCAATACGGCCACAGAGCAGATCAAGCAGGGCGGTACGCGCAGAGGCGCCAATATGGGCATTTTGCGCGTGGACCATCCGGACATCATGGAGTTCATCTGCGCCAAGGAACAGGAAGGTGAGTTCAATAACTTCAATCTCTCCGTGGGCCTCACCGAGGCCTTCATGCAGGCTGCGGCACAGGGTGAGAACTACGATCTGGTGGACCCGCATACAGGGGCTGTCACAGGCGCCCTCAATGCGGCAGAGGTCTTTGACCTGCTGGTGCGCAAGGCCTGGGCATCAGGAGATCCCGGCATTGTCTTCCTGGACCGCATCAACAGGGACAATCCCTGCCCTGCATCAGGCGAGATTGAGGCCACCAACCCCTGCGGCGAGCAGCCCCTGCAGGCCTATGAAGCCTGCAACCTGGGCTCCATCAACCTGGCCCTGATGGTTTTGCCTGATGCGTCACGCGAAGAGCGTGCAAAGACGTGTGCAGACCCTGTGGAAGCAGGCATTGATTTTGACAAGCTAAAAAGCGCAGTGCGCCTTGCTGTGCGTTTTCTGGACAATGTCATTGACGCCTCCCGCTATCCGCTGGACATCATTGGCAAGACAGTGCGCGGCAACCGCAAGATCGGCCTTGGCGTCATGGGCTTTGCGGACATGCTCTTCCAGCTGGGCATTCCCTATGCCTCAGAGCAGGGCCTGCAGGCTGCAGAGCGCATCATGGGCACTCTCCAGCAGGAAGCCTGGGCAGCCAGCAGGGAGCTTGCCAAAGAGCGCGGCCCCTTCCCCAACTTTGCAACCTCCGTCTTTGCAGCCCGCCATGAGGAGCCCTGCCGCAATGCGACCGTGACAACCATTGCCCCGACAGGCACCCTGTCCATCATCGGCGCCTGCTCCTCGGGCATTGAGCCCCTCTTTGCCCTGGCCTTCACCCGCCATGTGCTTGACGGCAAAAAGCTCAGCGAAGTGAACAGGCACTTCCTCCATGCCCTGCACAAACGCGGGCTGTACTCCGAAGAGCTGGTGGAGCAGGTCAAAAGCCAGGGCACTGTGAAGGGCCTGGGCCTGCCGGAAGACATGGAGGCAGTCTTTGCCACAGCCCAGGACATTGCTCCGTACTGGCATGTGGCCATGCAGGCAGCCTTCCAGAAGTACACGGACAATGCTGTCTCCAAGACCGTCAACCTGCCGTCCGGGGCCAGCGTGGAGGATGTGCGCAACTGCTATTTGCAGGCCTATGAGAGCGACTGCAAGGGCGTCACCGTGTATCGGGACGGCTGCAGGGAAAGCCAGGTGCTCTACTCAGGCAAAAGTGACGAGCATAAAGCTGCTGCCGCCAGGGCAGGCGCTGCTGCAGGCCCTGCAGGCCTGACAGATCAAGGCCTGGCAGATCAAGGTCTGGCAGATCAAGGCTCCCTGCAGGCTGCGCCCGCAGACGAGTCTGCTGCAGCCCCGGGCACTGCCACGCGCGTGCGCAAGCGGCCTGACGTCATGTATGGCTTCACCCACAGGGTGCAGACAGGCCTTGGCACTCTCTATCTCACTGTGAATGAGATGGATGGCAAGCCCTTTGAGGTCTTTGCCACCATTGGCAAGTCCGGCCACAGCGTCACTGCCAAGGCAGAGGCCATCGGCCGTCTGGTGTCCCTGGCCCTGCGCTCGGGCATTGATGTGCGCGACATCACTGCCCAGCTGCGCGGCATAGGCGGCGAGCACCCTGTCTTTCGCCGCAAGGGCCTGTTGCTCTCCATCCCCGATGCCGTGGCCTGGGTGCTGGAAAGCCACTACCTGGACGGCAGGGCCCAGGGCAGCGTTGTGCAGGACATTGTGGAGAGCAAATGCCCTGACTGCGGTGCTGCCATGACCCGCGAGGAAGGCTGCATGGTCTGCCATTCCTGCGGCTTCTCGCACTGCGGCTA
>CASEWR010000219.1 GCA_949291675.1 uncultured Desulfovibrio sp.
GACTACATCTCCACTGGCGGCGGTGCCTTCCTGGAACTCTTTGAAGGCAAGAAGCTGCCTGCAGTGGCTGCCCTGGAAGCTCGCTGCGCAAACTAGCCCCAAAATCAGGCCCTGGAGCACGCTCTCAGGCCATGAGGCCCGGACTTCGTTCTTGACAAACACCCCTCTCTGCCCTAAGTTGCGTCCTGCCGGGTGGCGGTAACGCTGCCAACCCCGTCAGGTCCGAAAGGAAGCAGCGGTAACAGAGGTTATCGGGTGCCCGGCACTTGCAGCAGACAAGGCCTGCAGACGCAGTGCTTTCCTATATTCGGGCGAAACCAGTGTGGTTTCGCCCTTTTCTTTTGTCCTGCATGCGGCTCTGCGTCCTTTTCCTGTGTTCTTGCCCTGTACTCGCATCGGCGTAGTCCGCCTGTATCAGGGAAGAAGCGTCGGGAAGTAGTGCCTGAGCAGGGGCTCAGCGTTGCCTGTGAGGGCAGCGAGTCTGCTGTCACTCAGGCCTGCCAGACGCTGCAGCCTGGCAAGCTCTCCGTCCACGTGGAAGAAGGGCCAGTCCGTTCCGAAACACAGTCTGTCCGACGGCAGCGTGCGCACAAGCTCTTTCAGCATCTTCTCGTCTGTATGCGCACTGACATTGGAGGTATCAAACCAGAGATTGTCCGGGCAGGAATGGGCAAAGGTCTCCAGCACTTCCCGCCACATATGAAAGCCGCCGCAATGGGCGCCCAGGATGTGCAGGTTCGGGAAGGCTTCGGCAACTGCCTTCAGCTGTCCAGGCGTTGAGGAGGGCACAGCAACACTGTCACGACTGCCCACATGCATGCACAGGCAAAAACGCCCGCTCATGGCCTCAAACAGTGGCCACAGAGCCTTGTCATCAAGGCGAAAGCCCTGGTAGTCCGGGTGCATCTTGATGCCGCCTGTGCCGCAGCGCTGCAGACTGTTCAGCTCTTCCTCCCAGGAGGGCAGCGCAGGATGTATGGTACCAAAGGGAAGAAGCTTCGCCTGCGTCCCCACAAGGGATGCCGCAAATCTGTTGACCGGACGCACAAAGGCAGGCCCGGCTGCGCAGCAGAGCAGACAGACTCTGTCCATACCGGCGGCCTCTTCCTCAGCCACAAGGGCAGCAAGAGAGCCGGTCCCTTCACAGGCAATGCCGAAGGCCGACTGCAGCTGTGCCACAGCCTGCGGGGCCGACCTGGCAGGCCAGGCATGTGCATGCACATCAAAACGCAGCACCTGGGGCTATACCTCACTGGCAGGACCAGGCTTTGCCTGGACAGACTTTGCGGGAGCAGACTTTACGGAAGCCGTTTTTTCAGAGGCTGGCTTTATCGGGGCAGACTTTGCGGGAGCAGGCTTTGCGGTAGCCGGTTTTTCAGAGGCAGCCTTGTCAGAAACCGGCTTTGCCGGGGCAGGCTTGTCAGAAGCTGGTTTCACAGAAACCGGTTTTTCAGGAGCCGGCTTTGCCGGGGCAGATTTCGCGGAAGCCGGTTTGTCAGAGGCTGGCTTTACCTTATTGAGCAGATTGATGGGTGTGCCCTGCAGCCAGCGCCGCACCACTTCCCCGGTCATGGAGATGAGTCGCTGTCTGGCCGTGACTGATGTCCAGGCCATATGGGGGGTGATGAGCACGTTGGGTGCCTTGATGAGTGGATCGTCCTCTGCAGGGGGCTCCTGGCTGAGCACATCCGCTCCCATTGCTGCCAGCTTGCCGCTGGCCAGGGCATCAGCGCAGTCCTGCTCGTTCACAAGGCCGCCGTGGGAGACGTTGATGAGAATGGCACCGTCCTTCATCTTGGCCAGGGTCTTTGCACAGATAAGTTCCCTTGTCTCGGCTGTGAGCGGACAGTGCAGGGAGATGATGTCCGCCTTCTTCAGCAGTGCCTCCAGGCTTACAAAGGAGAAGGAGCCATAGGAGGGCGGATTCATGGGCGTCTTGCAGCAGGCCAGGACTTCCATGCCAAAGGCACTGGCAAGGCGCCCCACCCTGCGGCTCACATTGCCAAAGCCGATGAGGCCCAGGACCTTCTTGTCCAGGCAGACCGGTGCGTTCATCCAGCCGGACCAGGCGCCGCTGCGGCTCCATTCCCCCACGCTGACCATGAGCGAGTGTGCGCACACCCTGTGCATCAGGTTGAGCATCAG
>CASEWR010000220.1 GCA_949291675.1 uncultured Desulfovibrio sp.
CACGGCAGCGTTCAGGCAGAACACAGCCGTGTGCAGATTTCAGCGCTTGGTTTCAGAGAGGAATATGGCCAGAATCGCCCTCACCGGGGGACTTGATGACTTTATCCGCAGGCGGGGTATCACGCACCCGCTCATTGTCCCTGTCCTGCGCAATCAGATCCTGATCCTGCTCTTTGTCTTCTTTGCCTCCACGGCCTTTGCCACGGAGTGCATGGCAGGCATCTGGTTTTGCGCAGGCTTTGCAACCATAACCTGGGTTCTCTGGAACTGGGCCGGGTTCTTTTCGCATCTGCACTTTGACTCATTCGCTGCAGCCTTTTTCGGTGCCTTTGTGCTGCGCTTCATGCTGAGACTGGTCCTGCTGGCAGTGGCCGTATACGCCCTGCTTGTGCATGCAAAAGCGGATCCAATGCTATTTCTTGCCGGAGTAGCCGTCGGAAGTTTCGCACCACTCTTGACATGGGCCTTCAAAAGGGACATTAAATAACAGATTTTCACAAATGAGATTGACCTAAACGAGGGAGGCTTCTCATGGCTGGTTTGGCTCATCCGGTTCTCATCTCGACCCTGTGCAATGCAGACACCATCGAGATAGGCGGCAAAACAATTGAATTTCAGCATGTCTTCTACACATGGATCTGCATGGCCATCCTGTTCATCGTGGCTCTGCTCGTGAGAAGACGCCTGACAATGGTGCCCGGTTCTCTGCAGAACTTCTGGGAAGCCATTATAGAAACGCTGGAGAACTATATCTGTACGACGATGGGGGACAAGTACGGACGTATCTTCACCCCCTTCCTGTCCGGTCTGTTCATCTACATTCTTGCCTCGAATCTGATGGGTCTTGTTCCGGGCTTCAACGCTCCTACGGCCAACCTGAACACCACGGTCAGCATGGCTGCCTTCGTGTTCGTGCTCTACAACGTTGTCGGTATCTACGTCTGGCATCATCACTACATCAAGCAGTTCCTGGGTGTCTCCAAGTGGCTTATCCCGCTGATGTTCCCCCTGGAAATTGTGTCGCACCTTTCCCGCCTCGTTTCTCTGTCTCTCCGTCTTTTCGGTAACATCCGCGGCGAAGAAATCGTGCTCATCCTCTTCTTCATCATGGCGCCTCTCGTTGCCACCATACCGATCTACGCTCTCTTCCTGCTTGCCAAGTTCATGCAGGCCATGGTCTTCTTCCTGCTGGCCACATCCTACATCAATGCAGCCATCGCAGGCGTTGAACACTAAATTGCGGGGAATGGCCGACGCTTTCGGCCCAACCATATAAACTATCGCAAGGAGACTTCCATGCGCAAATTCCTTCTTATCGCCCTGAATCTGATCGCCATGCTGGCCATGGCTTCCGTGGCCTTCGCTGCTGAAGGTCTGGATCCTGTCATCGGCAACATCAGCCTCGCCGCCGCCCTCGGCATCGGCGTTGCTGCCTGCGGTTGTGGCGTTGGTATGGGCATCGGTCTGCGCGCTGCCTGTGAAGGTGTTGCACGCAATCCTGAAGTGAGCGGCAAGATCACTGGTACCATGATTCTGGCCTTCGCATTCATCGAATCCCTGGCCATTTACGCCCTGGTTATCAGCTTCATCCTGCTGTACGCCAACCCCTACGTTGCCTAATTCTTTCTGCAGACAGCAGTCTGCCTGAAAGTGTTTCAACAGGGCGGAACAGATTCTCTGTTCCGCCCTGTTCTCGTCAGGTTCCGGCGAGCGTGCATGCCCAGGCACAAGCCCCGCATCATCCGCACCATCCCCACCTTCCCTCCTCCTGAAACACTCTCCTACTGAAACAGCCTGCCCCAAACGTGCCTGCGCCTGTCTGTGACGCACATGTCTGCTTTGCACCAGGCACACTCCTTGCATACTCTCCTGCAGCAGCCCCTGCCTTTCCCCTGCCGGCACACACTGTCCCGCTGCTCTCGCTGCTGTCCCGTTGCCGGCCTTCCTGCTGACCTTCATGCCGACCTTCCTGCAGTCCTCTCTGCAGTCCTCTCTGCAGTCCTTCCCGGCCTCACTCTGTTGTACAGCGAAACTGCAGTTTCCCATGCACAAAAACATAAGGAGCGCATCCAGCAAAGCAGGGCCATAAGCAATGCTTTCCTGTGCACGTACAGTGCTGCTGCATCCTTAGAGCAAGGCAGTTTTTTCTTCCTGCAGCCTTGTGAAAAAAGTGTAGCCTGTGCTGCACACCTTACGGCTGTTCTTGCTTCATTTTTCACATACTGTTTTCGCTTTGCAGTTTTCAAGGCGCTGTAATGCTACAACTTTTCTGAAGGCTCTCTGGCAAGCACCGGCCAGGCAGACAGTCAATTTTTCACAAGCTCTTTTTCTTTTTGCAAGCTGTCAAAAGAAGCTTGTGAAGGCCTTGTGTTTCAAGATTTTATGGCGTACAGTTTCTCAACCTTTTTTTCACAAAGTATGTATCTTCTGTTTTTTGTATAACAACTGGTTGACTTCTTATGGATACTCCTCCCAAAACAGCTCGCATCCCCAGGGCAACCATCCAGCGCCTGGCTACCTACATCCAGGTTCTGGAAAACCTTGCCCGCGACGGGACCCAGATCATTTCCTCCACGCCCCTTGCTGAAGCCTGCGGCGTCAACGGCTCCCAGATTCGCAAGGACCTTGCCTATTTCGGTGAATTCGGCATCCGGGGTGTCGGCTACAACGTCACCTCTCTTATCGCAGCCATCACCTCAGCTCTCGATGTCAACCGCGAGTGGCGCATGGCTCTCATCGGTGTGGGTAACCTGGGCAAGGCCCTCCTGAATCACTCTGACTTCAAGGAGCGCGGCTTCAACATCATTGCCATCTTTGACTGTGATCCCTTCAAGATTGGCGAGGTTGTTCACGGCCTTGAGGTGCACTGCACCAAGGAAATGCCTGCTATTGTGGCAGAGAACAACATTGAAATCGGCATCATCACCACTCCGCCGGAGCGCGCCCAGCGTGCTGCCACCCATCTGATGAATGCCGGTATCACTTCCATCCTGAACTTTGCCTCTGCACGCATCAGGGTGCCGGAACACGTCAATGTCGAGTATGTGGACTTCTTCCATCATCTCTATTCGCTGGCCTTCAACCAGAACAGGCTCTACTCCAGAGACTGAGCCTGTCAGGCCACAGCTGCCCCTGCCTGATCGTGGCTGATTTCTGCTGGTTCTGATGGGACATGCCAGCCTGTGAGAAAGCTCCGCATTCCTGGCGGAGCCTTCCCTGTGCTACTGCACTTTTTTGCAAGGTCTCTGCCTTCCATGGCAGGGACCTTTGTTTTTGCCCGCATATGGTCAGTCTTCTGCTGCCAGGCGGGCTGCAGACGCTTCCCGGGACAGGCCCTGTCTGTGCAGCGTGTTCAGCCTTTGTGCACCAGCACAAAGAGCTGCATCATAAGTGCTTCCATGACGCGCACAGGGGACACCTGGCCTGCCATGCGCTCCCTGGCCTCGGTCAGCCAGCCTGTGACGAGAGCGCACTCCGCAGCCCCGAGTCTGGCAAGCTCCCTGTCGATGCCGCCCTGCTGGCCTCTGCCGGCCATGATGCGCAGCAATGACTTCTCAAGCAGGCTTACGATCAGGGCTGCCTCATCCAGGCTGAAGCCTTTTTTTGCGGTACGCAGAAACAGTGTTCTGCCTGTGGCCAGAAAGTCAGCCACATCCCCTGCAAGAGCCGCTCTGTCTCCTGTCATGTGCTCTGCTTCCGGGTCAGGCCAGGGCAGGAGCATGCAGTGTGAGCGTGAGACCAGGGTGGGCAGGAGCTGCTCACGCTGTGCTGTCAAAAGCACGAAGAGTGTGGCAGGCTGAGGCTCTTCCAGGGCCTTCAAAAGGGCATTGGCAGCCTCCGAGCGGTGATTGTCCATGCCCAGCAGCATGACCACGCGCAGGCCGTCGCCATGGGGCGGGTCCTGAATGACGCGCTTCAACTCGCGCACATTTTCCATATTCAGGGCCCGTATGGGGCCTGGCTCGTCACGATCCTTCGTATTGGAGATGCGTCCGTCAAAGGCCAGCACGTCAAGGTGCTCCTGGCCGGCAATCTGCTGGCAGCAGGAGCAGACAAGGCAGGGTGTGCCCTCCTCTCTGGCAGAGGGACAGTTGCAGCGGCAGGCCCAGTACCTGGCAGCAGCCAGGCGCTGTTCCTCGCTGCCGCCGTCCAGCAAAAGCACCTGGGGCGGCATGTCGCCAAGCCTGTCGAGGCGGCTCTTCAGGCCTGTGAAGACATCAGCATCAAGTTCAGGAAAGAGTGACAAGGGACCCCCGAAAAAGAAAAAGCCCTGCCCGGTGCACTGAGACGACGGGCAGGGACTTGCAACAGGGAAAGACTAGCGAATGATGGTCTGCTCGCGGTCCGGGCCTACGGAAACATAGGTGATGCGGACCTGGGTGAGTGCCTCAAGGCGCTGGATGTACTTCTGCACATTGCTGGGCAGGGCCTCGAAGTGCTTGCAGGTGGAAATGTCTTCGCTGAAGCCGGGCAGTTCCTCGTAAATGGGTTCCACCTCAGCCAGGGCGTTTTCCCCCTGCGGCGGATACTCAATGCGCTGTCCCTTGTATCTGTAGTCCACACAGACCTTGAGCACGGGGAGGTTGCGCAGCACGTCGATCTTGGTGAGAGCGATTTCGGTGAGGCCGCACAGTCTGGCGGATTCACGCAGGATGACTGCGTCCAGCCAGCCGCAGCGACGGGGACGACCGGTGGTTGCGCCGAATTCATGGCCCTGTTCGCGCAGGAAATCGCCTGTGGCGTCCTCAAGCTCGGTGGGGAAGGGACCGGAGCCCACGCGGGTGGTGTAGGCCTTGGCAATGCCGATGACACGGTCAATGCAGTTGGGGCCGACGCCTGTGCCTGTGGAAGCACAGCCGGACACGGTGTTGGAGGAGGTCACAAAGGGATAGGTACCGTGGTCCACGTCAAGGTGCACGCCCTGAGCGCCTTCCCAGAGGATCTTCTTGCCCATGCGCATGGATTCCTGGATAACGCCGGAGACGTCCGTCAGGTAGGGGGTCATGCGCCCGGCAATGCCCAGAATCTGATCAACGACCGTGTCGGGGTCCAGAGGCTCTGCCTTGTACAGGCTGGTCAGAAGCACGTTCTTTTCCAGCAGGGCCTGGCGCACCTTGGTGCGCACAAGGTCAGGATTGGTGAGATCGCTGGCACGCAGGCCCACGCGGGCCACCTTGTCCTCATAGCAGGGACCGATGCCGCGTCCGGTGGTGCCGATCTTGCCGCCGGCCTTGTATGCTTCACGGGCCTGGTCAATGGCAATATGGTAGGGAAGAATAAGATGGGTCTTGTGGCTGATACCGAGACGTCTGGGGGAGATGTCCACGCCGTTTTCTGCCAGACCGTCGATTTCCTTCAGGAAGACAAAGGGGTCCAGGACCACGCCGTTGCCGATGAGGCAGGTTTTGCCGTCATGAAGAATGCCCGAGGGAATGGTGTGCAGAATGGTCTGTTTGCCGTTGACGGCAATTGTGTGCCCGGCATTGTTGCCGCCCTGAAAGCGCACAACAACGTCGCTTGTGGCTGCAAGCATGTCAACGAGCTTACCCTTGCCTTCGTCTCCCCACTGGGAACCAATAATAACCGTATTTGCCATGTTTCCACCTTAGTACTGGACAGTGTCCGGGTTCAAACCAGGACCTGCCCGTCGTCTTTCACAGCTGCTGCGTGTGCAACGTGTCCTGCAGCCTTTGCACAGCGTCATGTACAGCATCCTGTACAACGCTGTTATGCAGCGTCTTTGCGCAACCTGCTCTGCTGTCAGTTCTGCGTACCTCTCCTGCTTATCTGTCCCTGTCGTCTTTCAGCGGTCTGAACTTCGACACAGCACAGGGAGTATCGCGCTGAACAATGCCTTCCGCAGCAGAACGTCTGGCAACTTCCAGGTTGTTGCCGGGGTTTCCTCTGGACACCTTTCTGTTGAGGCAGAAATTAAAGAGCTGGTTCTTCAAGTGCTTTGCCTGAATGAGGCCGAAGATCAGCACGTCCATTTCCCATTGCCTGGAAACCTGAACGGAATAGACCTTCTGTGCATACTTGTTCCACAGAAGCATCAGCGACGCCTCATCAAGGCTGTCCAGTTGCTCGGCAAGCTTATAGAGTTGTCGTTCCATTCTCTGCGTCACTCCCGAATGCCAGGCTGCATGCTGCTGCACAACACAACACCGCCGGTTGCCTTGTGCAGTCATGACAGGCGCAGAAGCAAGCGCGCCTGACCTGGCAGCCATTCGACATTCTCAAAAAACAGAAGCTTAAAATACGTTCATTTGCCTGTGCTGACAAGCCCGAAAAAAGCCGCTTCCAGCCCTGCCGCCAGCCCCGTCTGCATCCCCCTGTCAGCTTCCTTCTCACAAGTTGCGCACAGTCTGCTGACAGCTTCCGCACAGCTTCCTCCAGCTTCCTCACAGCTTTCCCGCAGCCTGCGCACTTGTCGCCCGGCTTTTCCCCTGAGCTTTCCCGGAACTTCCCCGGCCCTGCTCCGCATCTTTCCAGCATCTTTCCCGGCCCTGCTCCGCAGGCGCCACAGGTCAAGAAAGCACTGGAAGAAGCATACCTTGTATGATAGCAAGAGGCCCTGAAACCTGCCGTACACATACCTGGATCAGGAGGGACATCTATGGCTGATCTCAAAAACATGTACAAAACCATTGTCCGGGAAACCTTCCCTGACACCATGACCATCACGCTTGGCGATCAGAAGCTTGTCTACCACAAGCGCACCTGGGAACTTGAAGGCGATGTCAGGGGCCTGCGCTATGGCGAAAACCCTGACCAGCCTGCTGCCCTCTATCAGCTGACAGAAGGTGAGCTCACCCTGGGCGGCATCACCTGGCGTGGTCCGCAGCACAGCATTGTGTCCAGCCTCAGCGAAGCGCAGATGATCCAGGCAGGCAAGCACCCCGGCAAGACCAATCTCACGGACGTGGACAATGCTGCCAACATCCTGCAGTACCTGACTGACAAGCCTGCTGCCCTCATCATCAAGCACAACAATCCCTGTGGCGCTGCCTGGTCCGACGACGGCGTGGCCACAGCCCTGGACAAGGCCTTCTGGTGTGACCGCATTGCCGCCTTCGGCGGTGCCGTGGTGGTCAACGCCCCCTTCACCCGCGAAGCTGCAGAGCTGGTGGCTGCCAACTACTTTGAAGTGGTGGCTGCTCCGGCCTTTGAAGAAGGCGTTGTGGAAATTCTCAAGAGCCGCAAGAACCTGCGCATCATGGAGCTGCCCGGCCTCGGCAGGCTGGGTGAACTGACCAGCTCCGCCTTCCTGGACATCAAGTGCCTGGCAGACGGCGGCCTTGTGGTGCAGAAATCCTTCCAGAACCGCATTCTCAGCAATGCCGACTTCATGCCCGCAGAGGCCACAGACAAGAGCGGTACCACCTATATTGCCCGTGCCCCGTCCGCGAAGGAACTGGATGACCTGCGCTTTGCCTGGGCCGTGGAAGCCGGCGTCACCTCCAACTCCGTCATCTTTGCCCGCGACGGCGCCACCACAGCCATCGGCACAGGTGAGCAGGACAGAGTGGGCTGCGTGGAGCTTGCCATCTACAAGGCCTATCACAAACATGAGGACGTGCTCTCCTTCAAGGGCCTGGGACTCACCCTCTACGAGCTCAAGGAAAAGGCAAAGACCGACGCTGCCATGGCTGCCAGACTGCATGAGATCGAAGAGCAGGCAAAGGCCGAGCACGGCGGTCTGGAAGGCTCGGTGCTCATTTCCGACGGTTTCTTCCCCTTCCGTGACGGCGTGGACGTTGCCATGGCTGAAGGCATCACTGCCATCGGTCAGCCCGGCGGCTCCCTGCGTGACTGGGAAGTCATCAAGGCTGTCAACGAGCACAGCCCCCAGGTTGCCATGGTCTTCACAGGCCAGAGGTCCTTCAAGCACTAAGCCGGGTTTCCCATGTCACAAGCCGAGACACGCTCCGTGCTGCATCTGCCGCGTATCGTTGTCACGTCCACCTGCGGCGGAGGAGGCAAGACCCTCCTCAGCCTCGGGCTGGCACGCGCCCTGCGCAACAAAAACTGGCAGGTTCTGCCCTTCAAGAAGGGGCCTGACTACATTGATGCTGCCTGGCTCTCCATGGCCTCAGGCAATCTGTCCACCAACCTGGACCCCTACTTCCTGGATGGTGCAGGCCTGCGGGCCCAGATGCAGCATGCAGTCAGCAAGCTGCTTCCCAAAGGGGTGACTGCAGCAACCATTGCCATCATCGAGGGCAACAGAGGCCTGTTTGACGGTCTGGACCTGGAGGGCTCCTGCTCCACAGCCGCCCTGTCCAGGCAGATCCAGGCACCTGTCCTGCTCACGCTCAACGTGACCAAGATGACGCGCACCGTGGCAGCTCTGCTGCAGGGCCTTGCCGGCTTTGAGCCTGTGGACTTTGCAGGTGTTGTCCTCAACTGCACAGGCTCCCCGCGCCATGCGGCCTATCTGCGCTCTTCCATTGAGCACTACACGGACTTCACAGTCCTTGGCGAGCTGCCCAGGCTTACGCACAATCCTCTGCCAGAGCGCCACATGGGCCTGGCCTCCTTTCGCGGGGACAAGCTCAGCGAGACAGCAGAAGAGGCCCTTGAAACCCTGGCTGCCTATGTCAATGACCATGTGGACGTGCAGGCCATTGTGGAAAGAGCAGCACAGGCGCAGAACCTGCACTGCGGGCCCCTGTGGTCCGAGCCTGCCCTGGACAGCAAAAACGGCCCCTGTATCGGCTATGTGCGTGACGAGTGCCTGTGGTTCTACTATCACGAGAACCTGGAGGCCCTGGAGCGTGCCGGCGCACGGCTTGTCAAACTCTCGCTCTTTGACTCGTCCTGGCCTTTGCCGGGCAAAAACGGCACAGGCAGCACAGACAGTGAAGACAGCCTTGACGCCATCTACCTTGGCGGCGGTTTTCCCGAAGACTGCCTGGACAGGCTGGCAGGCAATGGCAGGCTGGCAGACCTTGCGGCCCTTGCCGCACAGGGCTTCCCCATCTACGCGGAGTGCGGCGGCCTCATGGTCCTGTCGCGCAGTCTGCGCAAAAATGGCGTGGTGACCCCGATGGCAGGCGTGCTGCCCCTTGATATCGAAATAGGGCCGCGGCCCGTGGGCTTAGGCTATGTCATGGGCGAGGTTGTGCAGGACAATCCCTACTATCCCAGGGGCACGTCCTTCCCAGGCCATGAGTTCCACTACAGCCGGGCCTGCGGCGAGAAGACGGCTGCCCCTGTGCTTGCCCTGTCCCGGGGCAGAGGACTTGGTGACGGCATGGATGCCCTGGTCATCAACAATACCTGGGCCTCCTACACCCATATCTTTGCCCCTGCCCAGCCTGCCTGGGCTCCTGCCCTGTGCAGACTTGCCGCACAGTGGCGGGCCAACAAGGCGCAGGGAAAGCGCAAAGACAGCGTCAGCTGACTGACACGCTGACAGAGTGAAGACGGGGCACATGCTGCAGCATGTGCCCCGTCTGTCTTTGTGCATGTCTGGCTGTGCCTGCCACTGTCTGCCAGTGACAGGGGACGGCCGACTACTTCTTCCAGAGGTAGTTGTACTTGACGGAAAGGCCGTCTGTTCTCTCCACAATGCGGGCCACCAGGCCGTCTATGTCCTCCATGGACACAGTACCCACCTCACGGCCGAGCAGCATGGGCAGATAGCTTTCGGTCTGGGAATAGACCCAGATCACCGAGTAGGCGGAGCCGACCTGGGGACGGGTGGGAAATTCGGGCGTTGTGGAAACAAGGAGCAGAAGCTTGGGCTCATTGCCTGAGCTCAGGCGGAAGAGGCTGGATGTATTGAACTTTTCCTTCAGGGCAGTGGACAGACGAGCGCCGATGCTGTCTGTTCCCTCTGCCTGCACATCCACGGCTGTGACCCTGGCATCCACCTTTGCAGGGGAATTGGGCACTGCCGCAGGTGCTGTGGCAGGAGCTGCCATGGCCTGCCCTGCAGCAAGCACGATGAGGGCAAGAGCAAGGAAGGTGTGCGCAAGAATCTTTCTGAGCATAGTCTTTCCCCTGAAAAGGGCCCGTGGTCCTGTGATACAGGCCTGATGCGGGCCTGATGGTGCATGTGGCGCATGTGGCGCAGGGTGCAGCAGCAGTGTCAGGTCCGGCCATAGCGCCGGAAATTGCGCGAGATGACGCCCGATGACGCCCGATGGCTGCGGCATGACGCCTGATATGCTGCGCTCCGGCTGCACGCCCCTACAGGGCATGCAGCCGCCACGAAGGAGGTGAAAGGCCTTAAAAAAGCCTTTCTTTTTTCTTCACAAGACTATAGCCTCTCCCCTTCAGGAACTCAAGCTGCCGGCGCAGCATGCCGTACATGCAGAACATGCCGCGCACCCGCTCCTGCCGGCAGCGCTTGTTGGACGAGGCAGCCAAAAGTGGCTACAAAGGCCCTTGTGCTGCCCGAAAGACGGCAGCACATATCAGAGATAGCAGGGTACCAGGACAGCAGGGTATCAGGGAGGCTCATTATGCAGAAGACGCTCATCAGGGATATACTTTCCGCCACCAGCCCGGCCAGGGAAGTGACTGTCTGTGGCTGGATTCGCACCAGACGCGACGGCAAGGGCGTCACCTTTCTGGAACTGAATGACGGCTCCTGCCTCACCAATCTGCAGTGCGTTGTGGATGCCGGCACCCCTGCCCTTGAAGGGCTCGGGGACAATGGCACTGGTGCTGCCATCATGGTCAGCGGCGAGCTTGTCCCCTCCCCGGGCAAGGGACAGGCCTGGGAGATTCAGGCCAGGGCCATCACGGTCTTCGGACCTGCTGACCCCGAGCGCTATCCGCTGCAGAAAAAGCGTCATTCAGACGAATTTCTGCGTACCATTGCCCATTTGCGCGTGCGCACCAACAAGTACTCCGCTGCCTTCCGCATCCGCTCTGAGGCAGCCTATGCCATCCACAGCTTCTTCCGCTCCCAGGGCTTCTACGAAGTGCACTGCCCTGTGCTCACAGGCTCGGACTGCGAGGGCGCAGGCGAGATGTTCCGCGTCACCACCCTTGCTCCCGGGGAACGCGACCTGAGCAAGGACTTCTTCAACAGGGCCTGCAATCTCACTGTGTCCGGCCAGCTTGAGGCAGAAGCCCTGGCCATGGGCCTTGGCCGCGTCTATTCCTTTGGCCCCACCTTCAGGGCAGAGAACTCCAATACCCCGCGCCATGCCGCAGAATTCCTCATGGTCGAGCCGGAAATGGCCTTTGCAGACCTGGGCGACCTCATGGATCTTGCCGAAAACCTGGTGCACAGCGTCACGGACTCCCTGCTCACCAGCTGTGCCACAGACATCTCCCTCTTTGACCGCTTTGTGGAAAAGGGCCTGATTGACAGGCTGAAGGTCATTGCCAGCGAGCCCTTTGCCCGCATCACCTACAGAGAAGCCATTGAGATCCTCAAAAAGAGCGGCAGGGACTTTGTCTATCCTGTGAGCTACGGAACGGATTTGCAGACCGAGCATGAGCGCTATCTGGCTGAAGAACACTTTGGCAGGGCAACCATCGTCACGGACTACCCCAGGGAAATCAAAGCCTTCTATATGCGCAACAATGATGACGGCGAGACCGTTGCTGCCATGGACGTGCTTGTGCCCAGAATTGGCGAGCTCATTGGCGGCTCCCAGCGCGAGGAAAGGCTGGACCTGCTTGAGCACCGCATCCTCGAGCTCGGTCAGCAGCTCTCGGACTATGACTGGTATCTCGACTTGCGCCGCTTCGGCACCAATCCCCATGCCGGCTTCGGCCTGGGCTTTGAACGCCTGATTATGATGCTCACGGGCATTGCCAATATCCGCGACGTGCTGCCCTTCCCGAGAACACCGGGCAACCTCGACTTCTAAACGACGTCCAGGCAACTTCCGGGCGCCCGGCAGCCCCCTGTTCCGACGCAGGTGCCGGCAAAAAGCCTGTAATGCCTGCAAAACAAGTCAGAAGGCCCCGAACGCTGAAGCGTCCGGGGCCTTCTTTCTGGCCTTGTATGCTTTGCCCGTGCTGTGCCTGTTGTCCCCGTGGAGGCTGGGAGCGGCAGGCTGCAGAACTACCCTCTGCCGGTATTGTTCTTGAGGATTCTCCACACAGTCATGTGGGAGATGTCATCCACAATACCCTTTTCCACTGCCTTGCCGGCCAGCAGACGCAGCGTCCACTTGCGATGTCCGTCCGGAGGCGTGGAGGCTGCCAGCTTCACCATGGCGTCCTCAATGTGCATGAATCTGGAGGGACGTGCCTGGCGGGAACGGGGCATTCTGCCCAGAGCTGCCTCGATTCCGGTGTTTACAAAACGTTCCTTGATGTGGGAGAGCGTGCGGTCGCTGACACCAAGGTTTTCACTGACCTTGGAAATGGTCCAGCGGTATTCACCAAACTCACCCTTGTCCAGCATCAGCAGGGCGCGGGCGTATCTGCCGGCCTTGCTTTCGGGACCTGCGGAAGCGACGTTCTTCAAGAGTTTGACTTCGTCTCTTTTGAGAATGATGCGATATTGTCTGCTCATGGGAGAAACTCCTTGGGAATGACCCCATCAGAATACGTACTGAGAAAGAAGAAGAAAAGAAATTGAAATTCTTTGTCGATTTTTTAGATCAGAGGCGAAGATTTTGCAAGAGTCCGTGAAAAAACGCGCAAACTGGCTCTGGAAAGGAAAATCTGCAGATTTTTCCCTGCCACTGCCCATCAGGGCACAAAAAAAGTGCCCGGCCTCCAGGGAGTTCCCTGTTCAGCCAGGCACCATACAGGCTTTTGCGTCTGCTTTGTGTCCTGCCGGCATGCGCTCTCGCTGCGCCCGGCATGCCCGTGAGGGCAGTTGTCTGTTCGCGCAGTCAGGCTGTGTCAGTTTCAGTTGTCAGCTCCGCGCTCAAGTCCCTGCCAGACATGGGCAAGCAGCGCATCAGCCATCAGGGCTGCACAGGCTGTTACCCGCGGGGCAAGGGGGGCAAAGTCTGCCACATCGCGTGTACAGTCCCCCACCACAGTCAGGCGGCTGCCAAGGTGTCGCACCTGCAGGGCAGGACCGCCATAGCCGCCCATACCGGAACAGGCAATGCAGAACTTCCCCTGAAAAAGGCAGGCCTCCACCAGCATCTTCTTGTCTTCAGCCCCGTCCAGGGCCTCCACCCAGATGTCAGCCTGTGCAAGCAGCTCCTGCACACTGTCCCTGGTGATGCGCCTGGCAGACATTTGCGCCACTAAAGCTGGCTCAAGGGTCTTGAGATGGCGCACCAGGGCCTCGGTCTTGGGCAGACCAAGATCCGCGGGAACATAGCACTGCCGGTTGAGATTGCTCTTCTCAACCACATCACAGTCCGCCAGCAGCAGCTGTGTCGCACCGCTGCGCACGAGGAGCATGGCCACATTGGAGCCTATGCCGCCAAGCCCTGCAATGCCGATGCGCACAGCACGCAACGCATCCAGCTGTGCTCTGCGCACATAGCGCAGCAGGCCTTCTTCCAGCTCAGAGCCTTGCGGGGCAGCGTTCACCTGGCCGGAAGTCTCAGGGCCCAACCTCTCCGGGACAGTGCTCACGCGCCTGCCCTTGTGGTGCTCCTGGTGGGGTCTTCCCAGTCCTTGAGCACAATCTGGAAGCCGCGCTGTGCGAGATCCCCGGCCATGGTGTGCATGTCACGGCCATCGGTGATGTCGAACTGTGGGGCTGTCTCGGTCTGATGGACACGGCCGCCCACGGCTGTGGACACACCGGCACTCACCCTGTTGACACAGATGCTCACCAGGTTGTTGCGCATGGTGGCACTCTCGCGGGAGGAGCAGGTAATCGTTGCTCTGGGCAAAAAGAGGCGCAGAGCGCAGACATACTGCACAAAGCGGCGGTCATCGAGCTCGTGGGGAATGTCAAAGGAGCCCACGTGCGAGCAGATGCGGGGAATGCTCACGCCTATGTCTGTGCCCGGATAGTTGTGCTCCATCCACCAGGCATGCATGCCTGTGCCAAAGCCGTCATGCTCCAGCCTGTCCAGACCAAGCAGGGCACCAAAGCCTAAGGAGCGCATGCCGGCTCTGGCTGCGCGCTCAGGGGCCTCCAGGCGCCATGCATAGTTGCTCTTGGGACCCTTGGGGTGCAGCCAGGCATAGAGCTCCGGGTTATAGGTCTCCTGGAACATGGTCATATTGTTGACCCCGCTCTCCACCATGAGACGGTAGTCCTCTTCGCTCAAGGAGTAGACCTCAATGCCGATGGAGGCAAAGTGGGCCTTGATGCGGCGCACCACAGAGGCAATGTACTGGGGCGAAGAGAGTTTGGGGGCCTCGCCTGTGAGCAGGAGAATGTCCTCAAAACCCTGCTTTGCAATGGCCATGGCTTCCTCCACGGCCTCATCCACGCTCAGATGGGTGCGCTTTTGCTTGTTATTGGCATTGAAGCCGCAGTAGCGGCAGTGATTGGTGCACACATCAGAGATGTAGAGGGGCGTGAAGACATTGACGGCATAGCCGAAGTAGCGGGTGGTCAGCTCCCTGGCGCGCTGGGCCATGGCTTCGAGGTATGGCGCTGCAGCAGGAGAGAGCAGGGCCAGGAAGTCCCGGGGGGTGAGTTCTTCGGCTGCCAGGGCATGGCAGACATCGTCTGCTGTCATGGCTGCACAGTCTTTTTCACGCTGCTCCCTGTCCAGGGTGCTCCAGAAGTCGCGGAAGGTTTCCATACTTCACCCTCCCTAGCGCAGAAAGCCGGTGAGCGGGGAGCTTGCGGCTGCACCTTCGGCAAAGGTTCTGGAGGTACCGAAGCCGGCAAGCCAGGCCTTTCTGCCTGCCTCAACGGCCCTGGCAAAGGCATCAGCCATGCGCACGGCATCCCTGGCAGAGGCAATGCCTGTGTTCACAAGACAGGCAGAGGCACCCATCTCCATGCATTCACAGGCCTCAGAGGGCTTGCCAATGCCGGCATCCACAATGACCGGGACCTTCATCTCGTCAATGAGCACGGCAATCATTTCCTTTGTGCGCAGGCCGCGGTTGGAGCCGATGGGGGAAGCTAAGGGCATGACACAGCAGGCACCGGCATCCACACAGGCCCTGGCCACATAGAGGTCAGGATTGATGTAGGGGAAGACCACAAAGCCTTCCTTTGCCAGGATTTCCGTGGCCTTTGCCGTGCCGTAGCCGTCAGGCAGAAGACGCATGGTGTCGTTGATGACCTCGATCTTGATCCAGTTGCCGCAGCCTGCAGCCCTGGCAATGCGGGCCAGACGCACAGCCTCTTCGGCAGTGCGGGCACCGGAGGTATTGGGCAGAAGGTGCATGCCTGCCGGAATGTGGCCCATGATGCCCCTGCCACTGTCATCGACGCGGCGCATGGCCACGGTGATGACCTGGGAGCCGCTGGCCTCGGCCACCTTCGGGATAAGATCGTCAGAGCGGTACTTGCCTGTGCCGATGAAGAGCCTGCTGGTCAGTTTCTCACCGCCTATTTCAAACATATCGTCCATACTATCGTTCCTATGTGTCCTTTATCTTCCCGGAATCCCCCGGGGAAAGCCATGTGCGGGTGGGTCTGAAGACAGCCCCAAAAGCGTCTGCAGGGCCTGCAATGCGCCTGCAGACAGGGGCCGGGCCCTGCCTAACCTCCGCCCACAAAGTGAATGACTTCCACTGTGTCATTGTCGGCCAGCGCTGTGCCGGCAAGCTTCTCCTGCCCGACAATCTCAAGATTGTGTTCCACCACCACGCGGGCCGGATCCACCTTCATGTTCTGCACAAGCTGCAGCAGCGTTGTGCCACAGGCGACCTGTTCGTCCCTGCCATTGACGTGAATCAGGATGGTGTTGTCTGACATACATTTCCTCCCCTGGAGTCGGGGGCAGGTCAAAAAAAAGACCGCCTTTCCTCCGGCAGCGGGGGACAAAGCGGGCCTTGAGGGAAAGACACCCTCTCCGCAAACCAGCTTTCCCTCCGGCAGTACTATCTGCATCAGGTAACGGGGCATTATGCCCTCGGGGTCAGGGTCGAACCCTTTCTCAGCCTTCTTCAAGGCTCCCCCAGCCAGCAGCTATGCTCTGTGCATTGTGCGGTTTTTGTATCCCCCATTTCCTGCAAAAGCAAGACAGGAAAAACAAGCGCTTGCAAATTTTTCCTGGCGAGCGGGCGCGCAGATGCTGACACCGGATGCAACACCGGATGCAGACAGGCGCACTGCACGTCTCCATTCGGCCCGTCTTCATCCTGCACCTCTCTCTTCGGCCGCTCTCAGTCCTGCCGCTTTCTCCCGGACCTCAGTCCGGGCTTCAGTTCTTTGCGGACCTGTCCTGAGAAGTGCTTTGGGCAGGGGCTTGAGAAGTGGCTTCTGAAGCGCTGTCCGGGCCTTCTGCCCCGGCAGCAGGGGCCTGCCCGGCACTGCCGCGCTTCAAAAAGCGGCGCTTGAGCTCATAGACTTCCTGGCGGGAGAAGCCCAGAAAGGCAGGGAAGAGCAGAGCCAGGGCCAGCACAAGGGCACTGTACAGCACGCCGGAGCAGAAGAAGCGCACAATGGAGGCCAGGTCACCAAACCCCAGGGCTATGGTCAGTTCACGGCTGACAAGGGCCAGGGCCAGCAGGACGCCAAGACTCCAGAGCTGATGGAAGACATTCCTGGCAAAGGAGAGGGGCACGAAGCGCGAGGCCAGGAAGAGATAGAGGTTCACAGTGATAATCTGCACACACACTGTCTTCATGGCCAGGCCTGTGGCACCAAGGCCAAGGCCGTGCAGCTCAGGCGGGGCCACGAAGAGCCAGACTGTGGTCAGGCCGTAGACGCACTCGCACAGCTGTATGTTACGCAGGGTCTTTGTCCTGCCAGTGGCATGGAAGATGGAGCTTGCCAGCTGGCCGTAGGCCTGATGCAGGGGATAGAGGGCCATGATCTGCACAGGCAGCACTGCTGCAGTAAACTCCGCACCACCGAACAGGGCGACCACTGCCGCACCCTCAATGAGGGTGAAGCAGGAGAAGTAGGCTGCCACCACATAGAGCAGGGGCGCAAAGCGATCCACCAGCCTGCCCATGGCAACCACGTCCTTCCTGCCCCAGGCAATGGAGAGCTCGCGCATGAGCAGCGGGGTCATGGCCGAGACAAAGAGGAAGCAGGCCATGCCCACCTTCTGGGACAGGGCAAAGAAGCCCTGCTCCGTGGAGCCGTTGAAGTACTGCAACAACCAGCGCTCCAGGGCAATCATGAGAAAGGCAAGCAGTGCCTGCACAAAGAGCGGGTTGGAGTAGTCAAAGAACTCCTTTGCATAGGCCTTCTTCTGCTCCTTCGTCAGGGCAAAGCCCAGGTTGCCGCCATTTTCCCACGTTCCCCTGCCGCAGCGCACGGTCACAAGCCAGTAGCCAAGAGCTGTGACACCCAGCATGAGGTACTGCTGCACAAAGAGCGTGGCTATGTTGAGCACATCACAGGCAAAGAGCAGCACCAGCAGGCCCACGGCTGCCAGGGAAATGGTGGAGCGCACAAGCTCAGAGGGCACTGTGGCGCCTATGGCGTCATTCATGGAGCGCAGCACCCTGCCCCACCAGGTCAGAAAGGCCCACAGGGCAGCAAAGGGCGTCAGCCACAAGGGCACGTCCGGCATCAGGGCATTGCCTGCCTGGGGCACGGCATAGAGAAAGAGGGCCACAGCCATGGTAATGGCCAGCACCAGAAGGCTCACCCGCATGTAGAAGGCAATGAGCGAGCCCTCGCTCTGCCTGCGGGACAGGGAGTTGTACAGGCAGGTGCTTGTGCCCATGTCAAGGAAACCGGAGAGCTGGTAGAAGAGCGTTGTGGCAAAGCTGTACTCTCCGTAGAGCCTGGGCCCCAGGGCACGCGGCAAAATGGCCTCCATGATCAGATAGACCGGGACAGAGGCAACATTGGCCAGCAGCTTGAAAAAGTAGCGGCGTGCGAGTGTGGGCGTTTTTCCTTGCATGGGCTGCAAGGTAACGACTTTTTCTTATTCTCTCAAGCAAGCATGCCCTCTCTCTTCTGGAAGAACACTGGCGAAAAAAGACTTGTCTTTTGCAAAATCAGGACAACACATTCTTTTTTTGTCTGATGTCTGCTCTGTTCTTTCATGGGCAGTGACGTCTTTTTTCAAAAATACTGCAATTACTGCATATCCTGTTTTCTGAAAATCAGCTGTGTCTCATCTCACGTTTTGCCTTTTTTGCAGAGTCTTTCTTCCTGCTGTACAGCAGCATCCCTGCCCATGTGACTGGCAGACAGGACAGGGCGCATGCAGCCTGTGCTGCACAGCCTGCATGTGCAGGCAAAAAGAGCGCCGTTCTTTGAGCTCTGTGCAAGGCATCCTGGACACATTTTCCGGGCACAAAGAACCTGTTTTGACAGACTTTTGCAGGCATTTGCGAAGCCTTGCAATCTTTTGACCTGCTGCACGAATTGTCATAGATTATCCGCGTTTTCCCCTTCTTTTCGCATCGTCTGCTGCCTGCACTTCTCTGGCTCGTTTGCTTTTCCCCCACCCCCTCTTGCAGCGGTCACGCACAGACAGCACTCCCGGCGAAACAGCATCGAACAAAATCGATGGACATACATTCGCAGTCCCGGACTGCAGGAGAGGACTTTTTCCATGAACGATTCCCAACGTGACGAGTTCAACCATACGGAAGAGCGCAGTTCGCTCATGAAGTGCGGCCTTGAGAAGGCCCCGCACAGATCCCTGCTCTATGCCCTCGGCCTGACAAAGGAAGAGATTGAGCGCCCGCTGGTGGGTGTGGTCAATGCAGCCAGTGAAGTGGTGCCCGGTCACATTCATCTGGACCGCCTGGCAGAGGCCGTGAAGGCCGGTGTGCGCATGGCCGGCGGCACTCCCCTGGAATTCCCCGCCATTGCCGTGTGCGACGGCATTGCCATGAATCACGAAGGCATGCGCTTCAGCCTGCCCTCCAGAGACTACATTGCCGACAGCTGTGAACTTATGGCCAGAGCCCATGCCTTTGACGCCCTGGTCTTCATTCCCAACTGCGACAAGTGCGTGCCCGGTATGCTCATGGCCATGATGCGCCTGAACATTCCCTCCATCCTGGTCTCCGGTGGCCCCATGCTGCCCGGCAATGCCGGTCCAGGCAAGAAGGCCGACCTCATCTCCGTCTTCGAGGCCGTCGGCGGCCTGAAGGCCGGCAAGGTGACACCCGAAGAGCTGCAGGCCATGGAAGAACACGCCTGTCCCGGCTGTGGTTCCTGTGCAGGCATGTTCACTGCCAACAGCATGAACTGCCTTGCAGAAACCATCGGTGTGGCCCTGCCCGGCAACGGCACCATTCCCGCAGTGCATGCTGCCCGCATCCGCCTGGCCAAGCAGGCCGGCATGCAGGTCATGGAGCTGCTGCGCAAGAACATCCGTCCTCTGGATATCGTGACCCAGAAGAGCGTGGCCAATGCCATCACCGTGGACATGGCCCTGGGCTGTTCCACCAATACCGTGCTGCACCTGCCCGCCATCTTCGGTGAGGCCCACCTGGACATCAGCCTGGACCTCTTCGACACCATCAGCCGCAAGACCCCCAATCTCTGCCACCTCTCCCCTGCAGGCGTGCATCACATGACCGACCTCGAACTGGCCGGCGGCATCCCCGCAGTCATGGCCGAGCTGGCAAGGGGCGGCCTGCTCAATACTGACTGCCTCACTGTCACAGGCAAGACCGTGGCTGAGAACCTCAAGGATCGCAATGCCCACATTGCCAATCCCGAGGTCATCCGCACCCTGGACAATCCCTATACAAAGGACGGCGGCATTGCCATTCTGCGTGGCAATATCGCTCCTGACGGCGCTGTGGTGAAGAAGGCTGCCGTGGCAGAGGAAATGCTCTGCCGCGATGTGCGCGCCCGCGTCTTCATCGGTGAAGCCGATGCCATGAAGGCCATTCTTGACGGCGACATCAAGCCCAATGACGCTGTGGTCATTCTCTACGAAGGCCCCCGCGGCGGACCGGGCATGCGTGAAATGCTCTCAGCCACTGCCGCCATCACCGGCATTGGTCTGGGCAAGGACGTGGCCCTGCTTACAGACGGCCGCTTCTCCGGCGGCACCAATGGCGCAGCCATCGGTCACATCTCGCCTGAAGCTGCTGACGGTGGTCCCATCGGCCTTGTGCGCGACGGCGATATCATCCACATCGACATTCCCAACCGCAAGCTTGAGCTCAAGGTGGATGATCAGGAACTGGAACGTCGCAGAGCTGAGTTCACGCCTCCGCAGACAAAGAGCCCCTATGGCATTCTGCGCAGGTACGCCTCGCTGGTGACGTCTGCCTCCAACGGCGCCCGCTATCGCGACATGTAATTCTGACCAGCGTTCTTCTTCACGTCCGCCGCAGGGAAACCTGTGGCGGACATTGTTTGTCCGAGGATTCCCGGATTATTGTATGGATTATCTGCACGCCCTGAGTGGTGTTTTCAGTCTGCTGCTTGTCTGCCTGCTTGGTGTTGTGCTCCACAGGACCGGCTGGGTGGGCCCCGAGGTCCGGCGTCTGCTGCCCAGGTTTGTCACCTGTATTGCCCTGCCGCCCTACCTCTTCTGCTCCATTGTCACCACCTTCAGCCATGAGGACGTGCGCGCCTTCCTGACTGGTGCCCTTGTTCCTGTTGTCTCCATCCTGCTCTGCTTTGCTGCTGCCCTTGTGTGCGGCAAAGTGTTTCACGTGAAACAACAGCGTTTCGGCCTCTTCTGCGCCTCCTTCTCCTGTTCGAGCGCAGTCTTTGTGGGCATCCCTCTGTGCGGTGCCCTGCTCGGCCCAAGGTCCATCCCCTATGCACTGCTCTACTATTTTGCCAATGCGGCCTTTTTCTGGACCATTGGCAGCTGGCTCATTGCCGCAGATGCCAAGAGGCAGAACCCCTTCTCCTGCAGACAGGCCATCCAGGCTGTGCTCTCGCCACCCTTCCTGGGCTTTACGGCAGGCCTTGCCGCTGCCCTGCTCAGCATTGAGCTGCCTGAGTGGGTCATGCACTCAGCCTCCATCATTGGCCAGCTCACCACACCCCTGGCGCTGCTGCACATAGGCTTCGGCCTCTCGGTTGTGCCAAGGGGCAGCATCTTTTCCAGAGATTTGCTGCTGGCAGCATCAGGACGGCTGATCCTCTGTCCGCTGCTCACCCTGGCTGTGGTCCTTGCCTTTGGCATTGACAGATTTGTCGGCCAGGTCTTTGTCCTGCAGGCAGCCCTGCCCACCGTGATGCAGGCGTCCATCTTAAGCGCTCACTATCAGACCGACCCGGACTTCGGGACGCTGA
The DNA here is from genome assembly GCA_949291675.1 of uncultured Desulfovibrio sp. GTDB lineage: Bacteria > Desulfobacterota > Desulfovibrionia > Desulfovibrionales > Desulfovibrionaceae > Desulfovibrio. Next base: position 21,209 of record CASEWR010000220.1, read on the forward strand.
TCATCACCCTGACCACCGTTGGCTGTGTGCTGACTCTTCCCCTGATCATGGCCCTTGTCTGACAAAATAACCCATCAACAAAAGGCTCTCACACATGGATCTTCGTGCTTTCCTTGCCCGCAAGGATGTGGAAATCTCCCTGCGCCGCTATGGCATTGATGCCATGTCTGCCATGGCTCAGGGTCTGTTCTGCTCTCTGCTCATCGGCACCATCATCGACACCATAGGCACACAGCTTGGCATCGGCTTTCTCACCCAGCCTGTGGTCGTGGTGCGCGGCATCACCTACACCGTAGGCGGCCTTGCCGCAGCCATGAGCGGCCCTGCCATGGCTGTTGCCATTGGCTATGCCCTGCGCTGCCCGCCCAATGTGCTCTTTTCCCTGGTCACAGTGGGCTTTTCCGCCAATGCCCTGGGAGGGGCAGGCGGTCCTTTGGCAGTGCTCTTTGTGGCTATTTTTGCCGCTGAGGCAGGCAAGCTGATCTCAAAGGAAACAAAGCTCGATCTGCTTGTGACACCCCTGGTCACCATTGGCGTGGGCATGGCGCTCTCAGCCTGGTGGGCTCCTGCCCTGGGCGCAGCAGCCATGAAGTTTGGCGCCATCATCATGTGGGCCACAGAACTGCAGCCCTTCATCATGGGCTGTGTGGTTTCTGTGGTGGTGGGCATGGTGCTGACCCTGCCCATTTCCTCTGCTGCCATCTGTGCAGCCCTGGGACTCACCGGCCTTGCCGGCGGTGCTGCCGTGGCAGGGTGCTGCGCTCAGATGGTGGGCTTTGCTGTCATGTCCTTCCCGGAAAACCGCTGGTCCGGCCTTGTCTCCCAGGGGATTGGCACCTCCATGCTGCAGATGGGCAATATCGTCAAAAATCCCTGCATCTGGATTGCCCCTACCCTGGCCTCTGCCATCACCGGGCCCCTGGCCACCTGCGTCTTCAAACTGGAGATGAACGGCCCTGCCATTTCCTCGGGCATGGGCACCTGCGGTCTGGTGGGCCAGATTGGCGTCTACACAGGCTGGCTGAAGGAAATCAGCGAGGGCAGCAGGGCTGCCATCACAGGCTTTGACTGGGCAGGCCTCCTTCTCATCTGCTTTGTCCTGCCTGCCATCCTTGCTCCCCTCATCAACATGGTGGTGCGCCGCATGGGCCTTGTGAAGGACGGCGACCTCACCCTGTAGGCTTTCCGGCTCTTTCCCCTGCACAGGCAGGGGACAGTACAGCCCTTCCTGCAGCATCTTGCCCCTGACACGGCCAGGGATCGGGACTTTTTTGGGCAGGTGCGTGCACGCCGCCTGCCCTTCAGCCTGGCCACGCGTTTGTGTGTCTGCAGCCCCGTCAGGAACGTCAAAGCCCCGGAAGTCTCCTTCCGGGGCTTTTGTGCACCTGTCGTGTGCTGAGCGCTACTTCGCTGCAGGTGCGTCCTTGGCGCGTTCCTGCAGGACTTCCAGCATGGTCCTCTTGGGGCTGACCAGGCAGGCATCAATGAAGCCGCGCACGTCTTCATCGGAATTGAGAATGCTCTTTGTTGTGCCCGAGGCCTTTCTGTTGTAGCCGTCAAGCCAGATGATGAAGCCGCTGGCATCTTCCTGGTTCAGGGCATAGTCAGCACAGCTTGTGGTTTTGGCATTCCACTCTCCTTCCGGCACAGGACCTGTGGCACGCATCTGCTGCCAGATGGCGTAGACCTTGTCCGTGGGGCGAGTCTGACACCAGTTCACAGCCTCGGTGAGAATGATCTGCACAGCATCCGGGGAGGCCACATCCATGTTCACGGCTGCCGAGGCATAGCCGTCCAGTTGCAGGGCTTCAAAGATGGGGGGCTCGCCTCTGAGCAGGGCCTCGTTGGAGACAAGCTCTGCACACAGATAGGTCTCAGGATCAATCTTCTCATTGGCCGCCTGGGCAAGACCTGGCACACAGCAAAGTGCCAGAGCGGCAAACAACATTTTCTTCAGCATCTGGAAACTCCCGGGCCTGAGCCCTGCGTGCCTTGCGGCCCGCACACAAGCTCTGCCAGGCAGCGTGAGGCAGGCCACCCTGTTCCGGGCATGGCCCAACAGGCAGGATGGGCTCGCGCTGCAGCAAAGACGAGGCTGCCCCGGCCAGGGATATGCAGACCGGGGCAGCACAGGAAAAGGAAAGGTTATTCGAAACGGCTGGCGTTGGTAATCACAACCAGATCAACAGGCACATCGTCATGCATGCCCTGGGACTTGGTCTTCACCTTGGCAATCTTGTCCACAACGTCCATGCCCTCGGTCACCTTGCCGAAGACGCAGTAGCCCCAGCCCTGCATGGTTTCGCTGGTGTAGTTGAGGAAATCGTTGTCAAGCTGGTTGATGAAGAACTGGGCAGTGGCACTGTGCGGATCCTTGGTGAGGGCCATGGCGATGGTGCCGCGGGCGTTGCCAAGGCCGTTATTGGCTTCGTTGGGGATGGGAGCCTGGGTGTCCTTCTCTTCCATCTTCACCGTGTAGCCGCCGCCCTGGATCATGAAGCCGGCGATAACCCTGTGGAAAATTGTGTTCTTGTAGAAACCGGCATCCACGTACTGCAGGAAGTTCTCCACGGTCTTGGGAGCCTGGTCGGGATAGAGCTCGATCAGAATGTCACCGGAGGTTGTTTCGAGCAGTACCACGGGATTTGTAGCCATAATCTCTCCTTGGGATATAGTCTCTGCCGTCCGCAGGGGTGGAGCAAAAAGACAAGTACTTTTATGCCCTTGGCAGATCCCCGATCAAAAAATTGCGCACCTACTCTACGCAAAGGAGCAGGCATTGACAATACGCACCACGCAGGACTCAGGCCCGCAGCTTCTGTCGCTAAAATCGATATTCCTTTGAAAACACTCACTCTTTCCTCAAAGCCCCTGCTCCCCTCCCTGCCAGGGTGAATATTTTGCCCCGGCAGGGGCAGGTCGTCGGCAAGGCCATAGTGTACGACACAGGGCAGCATGCCTTTGCCCCCTCGGGCTGTGCCGGCAGAATTTTCATACTGCAGAACTTGGAGAATGACGCGCTTTTCGCTACATATGCTGCGCGCCGTTTCCGGTGCCCCTTTATGCTTTCTGGATGTTTTCAGGATGTTCCTATGTCAGAGACGCAGATTCACTTTGCCGCAGATGTTCAGCTCATGGAGGATGCCCTCCTGGCCTGGTTTCAGGAAAACAGCCGTCCCCTTCCCTGGCGCAGCACCTATACGCCCTACAAGGTCTGGATTTCGGAAATCATGCTGCAGCAGACGCAGATGGACCGCGGCGTTACCTGTTTCCAGGCCTGGATGGAGCGCTTCCCGGACATTGCCAGCCTTGCCAGGGCTTCCGAAGGAGAGGTGCTCAAGGCCTGGGAGGGCATGGGCTACTATTCCAGGGCCCGCAACATCTGCAAGGCTGCCCGCTGCATCATGGAGGAGCATGGCGGTGTCTTTCCCACTGACATAGCCAGCATCAGGGCCCTGCCTGGCATCGGCCCCTATACGGCTGCTGCCATTGCCAGCATTGCCTATGAACAGGACGTGCCCTGTATTGATGCCAATGCCGAGCGCGTGCTCTCCCGCCTGACCGACCTTGAGCTGTGTGTGCGCGACGGCGAGGGCAAAAAGACTGTGGAGCGCCTTGCCCGAGCCTTTTTGCAGAAGGGCTGCGGCAGACTGCACAACCAGGCCATCATGGAGCTCGGCGCTCTTGTCTGCGGCAAAAAACCGCACTGCTCGCGCTGCCCGCTGGCCTTTGCCTGCCTCTCACACAAACACGGTACGGTGCTCAAACGCCCTGTGCTGCCGCCAAGGCCGCAGCGCGTGCCCATCTTCGTAGCCACAGGCGTTCTGCTGCACAAGGGGCGCATCTATGTCCAGAGGCGCATGCCCACGGATTCCTGGGGAGGCTTGTGGGAGTTTCCCGGCGGCTGCATCGAGGCAGGCGAGAGTCCGGAAGAGGCCGTGGTGCGGGAGCTGAGGGAAGAAACAGGCTTTGCCACCAGGGTGGTGGACAAACTCGGCATCATCCGCCATGGCTATACCACCTACCATGTGACCCTGCACGGCTTTGCCCTGGAGCTTGTGGAGGAAAAGCAGCGTGA
>CASEWR010000221.1 GCA_949291675.1 uncultured Desulfovibrio sp.
GGGGGGCGGCCTGGGGATCGGATTCAAGCCCGAGGACGCGTCTGAGTGTCTTCCACAGCTTCTGCATGCCCTGGCCCCCGCCTAGTTCTTCTTTCTCTTGCCGGAGAACCGGTCAGAGAGTTTGTCAAACCAGATGTAGACAACAGGTGTTGTGAAGAGGGTGAGCAGCTGGCTGAAGAGCAGTCCGCCCACCATGGTCACGCCCAGGGGGCGACGCAGCTCGGCACCCATGCCTGTGGTGAGAATGAGCGGCAGAGCACTCAGAAGGGCACAGAGCGTGGTCATGAGGATGGGGCGCAGACGCAGCAGGCAGGCCTCATGAATGGCGCTCACACAGTCCCTGCCTTCCTTGTTCTCCAGTTCCAGGGCAAAGTCCACCATCATGATGGCGTTCTTCTTCACAATGCCTATGAGCAGGATCAGGCCGATGATGCCCACCACCCCCAGCTCCATGTCCAGGAGAATGAGGGCCAGAATGGCGCCTATGCCTGCCGAGGGCAGGGTGGAGAGAATGGTCAGGGGATGGACGTAGCTCTCATAGAGCACGCCAAGCACAATATAGACTGTGGCAATGGCAGCCAGGATGAGCCACATCTGCCCGGCAGTGGAGGAGTCAAAGGCTTTGGCAGCGCCCTGGAAGACAATGCGCACGGACTCGGGCGCATCCATGTCGGCAATGACGCGCTGCACGGCTGTGATGGCATCGCCGAGATGCCAGCCGTCAGCCACATTGAAGGACAGGGTCGCTGCCGGGAACTGTCCCTGCCTGGCAATGCCGAGCTGCACAGGACGCTCTTCAATGGTGGCCACAGTGGTGAGGGGCACAGGGGTGCCGCCTGTGGTCTGCAGCAGGATGGCCTCCATGTCCTGGGGGCCTCTGCGGAAGGTGCGTGCGGTCTCAAGCACCACCTTGTACTGATTGGTCTGGGTGAAGATGGTGGAAATCAGGCGCTGGCCCAGAGAGTTGTAGAGGGCATTGTCAATGTCCTGCATGCTGATGCCCAGCCTGCTGGCCATGTCGCGGTTCACATTGACATAGACCATGGTGCCGTGGGGCAGAAGGTCAGTGGCCACATTGTCCAGCTCTTCCTGCTCGTGCAGCCTGGTTCTGAAGGTATGCTCCCAGATGTCCAGTTCTTCCCAGGACACGGCCTCCATGGTCACCTGATACATGGTGCGCGAGGTCCTGTCCTCAATGGTCAGGTCCTGCACAGGATTGAGATAGAGGGTTGTGCCGGGAATTTCGCTGCGGGCCCGCTCCATGAGCCGTTTGGCAATGGCAGGAGCCCTGTCGCTGCGCTCGGAAAGCTCCTTCAGCTCAATGGTGAGGCGCGAGGTGGCAATGCTGGGATTCTGGCCGTCCACACCCACAAAGAAGGCCACACGCCGCACGGCAGGGTCAGAGAGCAGAAGGTCTGCCAGACGCTGCTGCCTGGCAGCCATGCCCTGGAAGGATGTGTTCTGCGGAGCCTCTGCCATGCCCTGCAAAAGGCCTGTGTCCTGCACAGGGAAGAAGCCCTTGGCAACCCAGGCATAGAGGAAGCCTGTGAAGATGACAGAGCCTAAGGCCACCCAGAGCATGAGGGTCTGATGGCGCAGCACGACAATAAGAGCCCTGTCGTAGAGTCTGAGCAGGACAGGGAAGAAGCCCTTGTCCCCTGGAGTGCCCTGCTCGTCAGTCCCGTTCCCGTTCTCAGCCCCCTTCCTTGTGCCGCGCTGGGCCTTGAGAAAGACTGCGCAGAGCATGGGGGTCAGGGTCAGGGAGACCACGGCAGAGAGGAGGATGGTGACAGCCAGGGTGATGGCAAACTCGCGGAACAGACGCCCTGCCACGTCTCCCATGAAGAGCAGGGGGATGAGCACGGCCACCAGGGAGAGGGTCAGCGAGATAATGGTAAAGCCAATCTGGCCTGCACCTGTGAGGGCTGCCTGCACAGGGCGCATGCCCTGCTCCAGGTAGCGGGTGATGTTTTCGATGACCACAATGGCGTCGTCCACCACAAAGCCTGAGGCAATGACCAGCGCCATGAGGGTCAGGTTATTGAGGGAGAAGCCTGCCAGGTACATGACACCGAGCGTGCCCACCAGGGAGAGGGGCACGGCAAGGGCAGGGATGAGCGTGGCCCTGGCATTGCGCAAAAAGACCCAGATGACGGCAATGACCAGCACCACTGCCAGCACAAGCTCGAACTGCACATCCTCCACCGTGGCACGGATGGTGGCTGTTCTGTCCGTGATGACTTCAAGCTGCACATTGTTGGGCAGGGAGGCTGCGAGCACAGGCAGGCGGGCATTGATGGCATCTGCCACGGCAATGACGTTGGCACCGGGCTGGCGTTGCACGGAGATGATGATGGCCTGGCGAATCTTCTGCGGGGTCGCGTCCTGCCCGGCCTGCACGATATAGGCGGAGAGCAGGGCGTTTTCCGCACCTTCCTCTACCGTTGCTATGTCCTGCAGACGTATGGGAGCGCCGTTTTTGTAGCCAATGATGGTCCGGGCATACTCCTCGGGGCTTTCCAGCTGATCATTGGCATTAATGGAGGAGGAGCGCAGGCGCCCGTCCAGACTGCCCTTGGCTGAGTTCACATTGGCAGCATTGAGGGCAGTGCGGATGTCCTCCATGGTGAGATCCGCCCTGGCCAGGGCCTTGGGATTCACCTTCACCCTGATGGCAGGACGCTCGCCGCCTGAGAGGGTGACCATGCCGACGCCAGAGACCTGGGAGAGCTTCTGGGCCATGCGGGTGTCCGCAAGGTCCTCAAGCCTGGTCATGGGCAGCACATCACTGGTGAGGGCCAGGGTCATGACAGGCGGGTCAGCCGGGTTCACCTTGTTGTAGACAGGGGGTGTGGGCAGGTCCGAGGGTAACAGGGTCAGGGCAGAGTTGATGCCTGCCTGCACCTCCTGCTCTGCCACGTCCAGCGCTATCCCCAGGTCAAACTGCAGGGTGATGACCGAGGCGCCGGCAGAGGAGAAGGAACTCATCTGCACAAGGCCTGACATGGAGCCGAACTGCGTTTCCAGGGGGGCTGTCACCACGGCGGCCATGACGTCAGGAGAGGCGCCGGGGTAGAAGGTCTGTACCTGGATGGTGGGATAGTCTATCTGCGGCAGTGCCGATATGGGCAGAAAGCGGTAGGCCAGCACACCGGACATGAAGAGGGCCACCATGAGCAGAGAAGTTGCTATGGGGCGCAGGATGAAGATACGCGAGATGTTCAAGCTGTCTCCGCCTGACCTTAGTCTGCTGTCCTGGATTCAGTATGTGCGTCCGTCGTTTTGCCTGGTCCTGTGCCAGGACCATGGCCCGGTGTGCCCTGTCTCCTGCCCTGCTGGTCCTTCAAAAGCACAGGCATGTTCTCCACCTGCATGGGAGAGGGCCTGGCAGCAAGGCGTACAGTCTCCACAGTGGCTGCCACACGGACCTTTGAGCCCTGGCGCAGGCGGTCAATGCCGTCCACGACAATGATTTCGTCCGCAGCAAGGCCCTTTTCAATGACAGTCACAGCGCCGGTATTGATACTGGTGGTTACCGGGCGCAGGGTCACAGTGTCATCAGCGCCCACCACAAAGACATAGTTTCCCGAAGAGCCAATCTGGACGGCAGCAGGGGGCACTGTCACCACATTCTTGAGGGTGCGCACCCTGACCCTGGCATTGACAAATTCGTTGGGGAAGAGGCGCTCGTTCTCGTTGGCAAAGATGGCCTTGAGCATGACTGTGCCAGTGGCCGTATCAATGCGGTTATCCACAGTGAGCAGTTCGCCGGTGGCAAGGCAGGTCTTCTGATCCCTGCTCCAGGCTTCGACTGTGGGCATGGGCTTTGCCGCAGCTGCCGGGTCATGGTCACGCAGATAGACGGCTTCCGTGAGCAGGGGCACGTAGACTTCCGGCAGAGGAAAGACCACGTAGCAGGGCGTGACCTCAGTGATGCGCACAATGCCTGTGGCATCGTTGGCTGTAATAAGAGAGCCCTTGTCCACAGTGCGCAGGCCAAGGCGCCCTGAGACAGGGGCTGTGATGCGGGAGTAGACAAGGTCAAGCTCTGCAGCGCGCACATTGGCCCTGTCAGCAGCCACAGTGCCTTCGAGCTGGGCTACCTGGGCTGCCTGCTGATCATAGGTCTGCCTGGCCACATAGTCTTTTGCTGCCAGTTTTGCATAGCGGCGCATGTCCTTGCGGGCATTGGCAAGCTCGGCTTCATCTCTGGCAAGGGTGCCCTTAGCCTGGGCAAGGGCTGCTTCAAAGGGCCTCGGGTCAATCTGTGCCAGCAGGTCTCCTTCCCTGACGCGCTGCCCTTCCGTAAAGCAGATATCCATGAGTGTGCCGCCCACACGGCTTGTCACCAGCACATCAGCAGAGGCCTGCACTGTGCCTATGCCCTGCAGATAATGCGGGACGTCCTGGGAAATGGCTCTGGCCACGCTCACCGGTATGGTCATGTCAGGCGGGCCTGCCGGTTTTGGCTTGTCAAAGACCTTGTACAGGCCGAAGGCTGCTGCAAGAAGCACAATCAGAAGAACAAAACGGGTACGGGAACTCTGTGCCATGAAGGATCCTGCGCTGTGAGCGAAAACATACGCTGAAGCTGTCTGTGTGAGGACAGGAAAGACCGGGTATGGTGGAGCAGCACAGGCAGTATATAGAATAGCTGAAAATAGACAATACGTTTCAATTCTTCGGCATTATGCAGGAAAGCATGGGCAAAATGGCCGTGCAGACAAAGAAGGACAGAGCGAAGCGGGCCATGTACCGCTTCACTCTGTCCGTATGGTGTTGCCTGATGCAGTGCATCAGGGGATGTTCAGGGGATGGTCAGGGAAAGAGACAGTCAGAGAGGAGGAAAAGGGGAAGCTGATGCTGCCTTTGTGAGGGCTTAGAAGGCGTAGTTCAGTTCCTCGAAGTGTGCTGTGGGATGATCACAGGCCGGGCATTTGGCAGGAGCCTCGGCACTGCGCACAAGACAGCCGCAGTTACGGCAGCGCCACACGGTCACATGGTCACGCTTGAACATGGTGCCTTCCGTGACTTCCTTGTAGAGCTTGAGGAAGCGCCTTTCATGGAATTCTTCGGCAATAGCGATGCTGCGCATGACAGCGGCGATTTCCGGGAAGCCTTCCCTGGCAGCGATTTCAGCGAATTCAGGATACATATGGGTGTATTCCTCGTTTTCGCCCTGGGCAGAGGCAAGCAGGTTCTCGGCAGTGGTGCCGATCTTGCCGGCAGGGAAGGTGGCGGTGATTTCTGCATCGCCGCCTTCGAGGAACTTGAACAGGCGCTTGGCATGTTCCTTTTCCTGGTTGGCAGTCTCGGTGAAGATGTCGGACACCAGGACATAGCCTTCGCTCTTGGCCTTGCTGGCAAAGTAGGTGTAGCGGTTGCGGGCCTGAGACTCACCGGCAAAGGCTGTCAGGATATTCTTCTCGGTCTGGGTTCCTTTCAGGGATTTCATAGTGTTCTCCATATGGGTTAGAAGTTGGCTGAGAGTGATTCCTGATGGAGGCGTTTTCTCCATCGTTTCCATGACTATTAGTATAGATTCTTATTAGCGTTTGTAAAGGACTTTTTGCCTGATTCTGAAAATTTTTTGGGGACAGTGTTCTCATGGGTGGTAACCTTTTGAAAACACTGTCCCGTAAGTCAGACTTCTCCTCCTGCTCTGCCTGTGTGCCGGGCGGGGAAAAGGTGGCTGTCATCTCCAGGGCCCGCAACAGGCCGAAAGAGGGCCGTTTGTCCTGCTAGATGATCTTGGCTTCCTGCACCATCTTCACAGCGCAGAATTTGCCGCACATGGCGCAGACCTTCTCATCCTTGTGAATGCCTCTGCGTCTGGTGACCATCTCAGGGTCAATGGCCTGGGCCTTCATGCCTTCCCAGTCAAGGTCGCGGCGGGCCTTGTTCATGGCTTCCTCCCTGGCCACGGCACGGGGTGTGCCACGGGCCACTTCGCCGGCATGGGCGGCAATGCGGGAGGCCATGACACCGGCCTTGACGTCGTCCTTGTCAGGCAGGGTGAGGTGTTCTGCAGGAGTGAGGTAGCAGAGGAAGTCCACACCGGCAGTGACGCCGATGGCGCCGCCGATGGCCCCTGAGATGTGGTCGTAACCCGGCGTGGCGTCCACAACCAGGGGGCCCAGGACATAGAGGGGAGCGCCGTGGGTCAGGGTCTTGATGGCTTCAATCTGGGTACGCACCTTGTGCATGGGCACATGGCCGGGACCCTCGATCATGCACTGTACACCGCGCTCAAGGGCGATCTTCTGCAAAACGCCCAGGTTGAGCACTTCCTCGAACTGGGCAGTGTCACCCGCATCGCAGCCTGCGCCGGGGCGCAGGGCGTCGCCTAAGGAAAGAGTGATGTTGTGTTTGAGGGAGATGTCGAGCAGCCGGTCAAAGTGCTCGAGCAGGGGATTTTCCTTCTTGTTCTCCAGCATCCAGCGGGCCAGCATGGAGCCGCCACGCGAGACAATGCCAAGGACGCGGTCCTTTTCTGCGCCCATGCGGGCACCACGGTAGGAAATGCCGCAGTGCAGGGTCATGAAGTCCACGCCCTGTTCCGCCTGCTTCTCGATTTCCGTAAAGAGCTCCTCGGGATCCAGAGATGCGATCTCGCGATCGTTGTCGAGCAGCTGCTGGCCGACTGAGTAGAGGGGCACTGTGCCCAGGGGCAGGCAGGTGCTGTCCAGCATGTGGGTACGGATGGCGTCCAGATCGCCGGCAATGGAGAGATCCATGACTGTGTCGGCACCGGCAGCCTCGGCCACGCGCAGCTTTTCAATCTCCATTGCATCGTTGCTGCACATGGGGGATGTGCCGATATTGGCATTGACCTTGATGGATGCGGGCTGGCCCACGAGAATGGGGCGCACCTTCCTGTGGGCAGGGTTGCCAAGCAGCACCATGGTGCCCTTTTCAAGGCCTTCCAGGATGACCTTCTTTTCAAGGCCTTCGCGCTCGGCCAGCTCATCAAGGTGCTGATCGACAAGCGCTTTCAGAACACTGTTCTTGGACAGAATGTCGGACATTGTGCTCTCCGTTGTGTCAGGTCAGAGTTAAACAGGGCGCAGAGCACATACCTAGTATGAATCGCATTCGCTTTCCTCCGGCAGCGCTAACTGCATCAGGTTCCAAGGGTCTGGTCCGTTGGTGACCACTCTCAGCCGCCCGTGCGCGGCTCCCCCAGCAGACGCCCCGGACTTCGGGGCTGTTACAAATGATGGTACAGGTCCAGAGGAGAGAAGGCAAGGCAGGAGGGACGCCGTCTTCTTCTTTAGTCGGTCGTTGCCGTCTTCTCTGCAGGACTCTTTACCAAAGGCGCCGTAAAGCCTCTCCCTTCAGGGAGAGGATATAAGGCGCACCCTACCGGGGAGTCCTCTGTGATTCAATATTTTCCTGCAAGGAAGAGAGAGAGCTCCCCACAGCTTCCGGCAAAATAGCTTGGAGACCAGAGGGAACCAGCCCAGAGTTTGTTGCGAATCGAAGGGTAGTCTTTCTTCCGAATCAATCTGCTCGAGACACCTTTCAGACTATTGACCAGGGATGAAACAGCTA
>CASEWR010000222.1 GCA_949291675.1 uncultured Desulfovibrio sp.
CGTCGCCGAGCAGCTGCCAGATGACCCGGCAGGAGAGCTGGTCATCCAGGGTGAAGACAAGCTCCGGTCCCTCCTGGGTCACAGTGCCTCTGAGATTGCGGCCTGTGCCCTGCAGGGAAAAGCGCCCGTCGCGTATGTCCAGCACTCTGGAGGGCTCCAGCGATGAGATCCACTCGCCTTCAAGCTCCTTGTCAGGCTGGGTGCGCATGGACGTCATGGTCTTCTGACGGCAGGTCCAGGGAAAGAGGTCTGCAACCCTGTCCTTTGTGGACAGGACCCTGGGGGCTGCCTGCAAGTGGCCGGCTCCGGCAAGAGCCTGTGTGGCAACGGCAGCGTTTGCAGGAAGGGCAGTCTGCGCTGCTGCGAGAAGAAGGCTTAGGGCTGCTGCGGCAAGGCAGCGGGAGTTGAAAACTGGCATGTGCCTACCTGATGCTCTGTGCGGGATCCTCTGCACGGGATGCGAAGCCGCCACACTGCCCGGGAACGTGCCGGAAAGGCGTGCGGCCATGCTGCCGGCAGGGTGCGGCTGGCCGGGCTTTGCGCAAATGCTGGGGAAGCTCAGATCACTCTAGCTGCAGGACAGTGTCCGGTCAAGGGGGGCAATGCGCCCGGATATTGGTCTAAGATATTGAAAATACTTGCTCTTGTCGTCTCCCGTTCCCTGCCCTTGCAGGCCACTTCCCCTTGTGCCAGAATGCCCAGCCGACAGGGCAGAGCCCGCCATGGATCGCCATGGATCATCATGGGGCATCATGGATCATGGCCTTCACGGATCATGCTCACCATGGCCCGCCCCATGGGCCAGCATGGCCTGGCATCATAGCCTGGCAGGCATGCGCAAGCCTCCCCGTGCGGCAGAAGCCAGCACGCCCAGACAGCGCCGGACAACAGCGCACTGGACAACAGCGCGCAGGACAGGACCAGACAGCAGCAGTGGAGGAAGCAGTGACTGCGGACACAACAAAGAAAAGCACGCGTCAGGGAAAGACTGCAGGGGCACGCTCGCGCACGGGCAGATCTGGCAGCACGTCGTCAGCTGCAGGCACGTCTTCCGCTGCGCGCCGCACAGGCCGCTCGTTCCCGAAGACCGATCTGCGCCGTCTTGCTGAAGAGGCACAGGGTGCCACCCTCTATCTTGCCGAAAAGCACAGCATTGCCCTTGCCCTGGCAGATGCCCTGCCCGGGCACAGGGTGAATCTCGGCACCTGCATACGCTGCGGGGAGGTGATCATCACCTGGCTGTCCGGCCATCTGCTGGAACAGGCACCACCTGAGGCCTATGATCCCCGCTTCAGAACCTGGTCCAGGGCAACCCTGCCCATTATCCCTGAGCACTTTATGCTGCTGCCCCGCTCGGAGCGCGGTGCTGCCGACCAGCTTGAGGTCATCAAAACGCTGCTTGGCGTCTGCCCCTCGGCAGTCAATGCCGCGGACTTTGACAGGGAAGGGCAGCTCTTAGTGGACGAAGTACTTGAGCTTGTGCACTATGACGGTCCTGTGCAGCGCCTGCAGACCAGGGCTCTGGATGTCACAAGCCTGCGGCGCGAGCTTGAGCGCATGCAGGACAATGCGCACTTTGCCGGCATGCGCGAGGCTGCCAGGGCCAGATCCCAGCTGGACTGGCTGGCAGGCATCAACCTGACCAGGGCTATGACCATCCATGGCAGGCAGTGCGGCGCAGAGGGCGTGCTCTCCTTAGGCCGCGTGCAGACGCCGACCCTTGCCCTGGTGGTGGCCAGGGACCTTGAGATCGAGAACTTCGAGCCCAGGCCCTTCTACAAGCTCACCTGCCCCTTTGCTGCCGAAGCAGGCATAGTGCAGACCAAGTTGGTGGTGGATGCGGACATGAAGGGCGCTGACAGCGAAAAGCGCCTTGTGGACAAGGCAGAAGCTCTGCGCATTCAGGCCCTGGTGAGCGGCAAACCCGGCCGGGTGGTGCAGGTGGAGAGCAAGCGCGTGCAGGAGGCTGCCCCTCTGCCCTACAACCTCACAGAGCTGCAGAAGGAGGCCTCCTCGCGCTTCGGGCTGGGTGCCCAGGCAACTCTGCAGGCCTGCCAGCGCATGTATGAGGCCAAGTTCATCTCCTATCCGCGTACAGACTGTCAGTATCTGCCTGTGGAGCAGTTCCGGGATGCCCCGGGTGTGCTGCAGGCCATAGCCAGCTTTGACGGCATGCAGGACATGGTGGCTGCCTGCGAGACGACAAAGAAGTCCGCAGCCTGGAATACAGCAAAAGTCAGTGCCCACCATGCCATCATCCCCACCCTGGAGCCTGCAAAGGGCCTCAGTGAGAAGGAGGCAAAGATCTACACCCTTATCTGCCGCCGCTATGCCTGGCAGTTTCTGCCGCCCCATATCTTCACCAGAACGCGCGTGGACGTGCGCTGTGAGGAGCTCTTGTGGCGTGCCAACGGCAGGGTGGAGGAGAGTCCGGGCTGGACCTTGTACAAGGATGCAGGCCCTGCCCTTGCTGCCAGAAAGACAAAGGAAGCACGGGAAGAGGACAAGGCTGCAAAGGACGTCATCCTGCCAAAGGTCACAAAGGACGAGATGGTCATGGCAGGGGATGTGAGCGTGGAAGAGGCCATGACCACACCGCCGCCGCGTTTTACGGAAGGCACCCTTGTGGATGCCATGGAAAACATCCAGCGCTACATTCAGGGCGCCAGTGCAGAGGATACAAAGATCCTCAAAACAACCGAAGGCCTTGGCACTGTGGCCACCAGGGCGGGCATTATCGAGACCCTGTTCACACGCAACTATCTGACCCGCCAGGGCAAGGCCCTGCTCTCCACAGGCCTTGGCCGGGATGTCATCAAAAACAGTCCTGCCAGCATTCGCGATCCCCTGATGACTGCGGACATGGAGCGTGCGCTCTCCGATATTCAGGAAGGCCGCCGCAACGGGGCTGAGTACGTGGCCTCCTATGCAGCAACCCTGCCCGGGGTCATTGCAGAAATCTTTGCCACCCAGGCTGCCTATACCCCGGAGGCTGCCCCGGCAAAGAAGGGCAGGGGAACTGGCAGGGGCAACACAACAGGCAGAGCGGCCGCAGCTCCTGCGCCTGACGGCGCAGTCTGCCCCAAATGCGGCGCCCCCCTTGTGCAGCGCACAGGGCCCACGGGAGCCTTCTGGGGCTGCGCAAGCTTCCCCAAATGCCGCTGCACAGTGCCTGACAAAGACGGGGCACCGGACTTTGCCGCCAGGGGCCAGCGCCGGACACAGTCCGCTCCAACAGCATCATCTTCGCCCGCTCCGGCCGGGACAGATGCCATGGCCGAGGCAGTGGCAGAGGGCGCTGCACCACGCGTACCACGTGTGTCACGCTCGTCTGCGCCTGCTGCGGCTGCAGAGACTTCCCCGCGTGCGCCCAAGGCCGCTTTGGCAGCGCCTGCAGACGCACCTGTCTGCCCGCGCTGCGGCAAGGTACTTCGCCTGCGCAACGGCTCGCGCGGCCCCTTCTGGGGCTGCTCTGGCTACCCCTCCTGCCGCTTCACAGCCGAAGATGCCGGCGGCAGCCCCAGGCTCGCACCTGGTGGCGCAGCCCCAGGCGGCCAGGGAGGCTATGATGGTCAGGGGAGCTATGGCGCGCAGGGTGGCTATGATGGTCAGGGAGGCTATGATGGTCAGGGAGGCTATGATGGTCAGGGGAGCTATGGC
>CASEWR010000223.1 GCA_949291675.1 uncultured Desulfovibrio sp.
CCGAAGCGAAGACCCAGCATGATTTCATGGTTGTAGGGTCTGATACCGGTTTCGTAGTTATGGGAGTTGACTTCGGTGTAGCCGAGGTCAAGGTAACGATAGGCAACGTCCACGGCCATGTTATCCGTGAAGCTGTAGGCCACACCGGCGCCCACCTGCCAGGCAAAATTGGTCTGACGGTCATCCATGCTGTAGCCGCCGCCGTTGCCGTGGTAATTCACATCAATGCCAAAGTAATTGAAGGCAAGGCCAAGGCCTGCACCCACGTAGGGCGTGAAGGCAGTGGAGTTGTGGAAGTCATAGTAGACGTTGGCAAGCAGGGTGGTGGAGTTGAAGGTCATATCAGCAGTGCCTCTGCCGCCGCTCCACTCGGTCTCGCTGTTGCCACGCATGGCAAATTCCAGTTCCACGCGCAGGGGGAACATCTGCTGAGGCCAGAAGTCATAGCCTGCAGCCAGAGCACCGCCAAGGGTAAACTGGCTGTAAGGGTCCAGGCCAAAGCCCCCCATGTGGTTGCTGCGATCCACGATCCCTGTGTTCTGTACGGTCATCAAGAACTTGGGAGCGAGGTACATGCCGGTTCCGGCATTGGAGATGCTGGGGAGTGCAAGAGCGCACACCATGACCAGCGCAAGCACAAAACGTTTCATACAAAGATCTCCTTATTTCCTGTGCCCGACAGGAATTTGTCTGAACTTGCCCAAGTGCACACAAAAAGTCAAGACGTAAGCCAGGTTCTGGCGAAAGTACGGCAGGAGAGCACTGTACTTTTCAGGTACTCAAAAGGTTACCTGTGAACTTTTCTCTTGTATCCGTGATTTTTCCTTGAAAGTATGTGTGCAGTTCTTAAGGATATTTCCCTTTTCCTGTTCACTCTCATGGAAAATAAGAGTTGCAAAAGTCGTAAGATACACTGTGAGTGCATGGAAAAACAGTTCTCCACATCTTCAGCGGCACAAGCTGCGCAGCTTCTGCTCCCCTGCTCTGCCCGCTTTCAAGGGCAGCTCGGCTTTCCGGCTGGAATGACGGACAAATCACGGGCTGCATGCAGAAAATCCGGGCTTCGCACGCACGAAAGAGCCCGGCAGAAGTTTCCGCCAGGCCTCAGCATCCGGACAGCAGGGGACAGCTGCATACGCTCTGCCCTGCCTGCCCTGTCCGTCTGCAGTGTTCGTGCTTTTGCCCTACTTTGTTCCGAAAATACGGTCTCCGGCATCTCCGAGGCCAGGCAGTATATAGCCGTGCTCATTGAGGCGCTCATCCATGGCTGCTGTATAGATGTCCACATCAGGATGGGCCTTTTGCATGCGGGCCACACCCTCGGGAGCACAAACAAGGTGCAGCGAGCAGATGCGCCGGGCTCCGTGGCGCTTGAGCAGGTCCACGGCTGCCACCAGGGAGCCGCCAGTCGCCAGCATGGGGTCCAGGACAATGGTGAGGCGTTCGTCCAGGGCTCCGACAAACTTGGCATAGTATTCCACAGGCTCCAGGGTCTCCTCATTGCGGTACAGGCCGATCACGCTGATCTTGGCACCCGGCAGCATGTTCAGAACTCCGTCCATCAGGCCAATGCCTGCCCGCAGGATGGGCACAATGTTCACCTTCTTGCCCTGCAGGCAGTCCACGTCCACAGGGCCTGCCCAGCCCTGCACTGTCTTTTTCTCCGTGACAAAATGCCGTCCTGCCTCATAGACGAGCAATGAGGCTATCTCATTGGAAATTCTGCGAAACTCACTGGTGCCAGTGCTCTCGCAGCGAAGGATGCCAAGCTTGTGGCGCACAAGCGGGTGGTCAACAACTGTCACTGCCATATCTTCTCTCCTCCTTGCTCCAAAGCAGTCCCTCTTCCCGCCAGGGGGCTTGCGCAGGCAGGCCCGGCTGGCACAACGCACGCAGTCTGTCAGACACTGTGTGCACAGGCTGCCCCTGTTCGTATGGGACAGGGACTTTGTGCCTGTCAAGGACCAGGACGGGACTGGCTGCCCTCTGCGCCGGACAGCAGACAGCAGGCTTCAGGAGCCGGCCTTTGTGAACACTTGCAGGTGCAGGCACTTTCTTTCATACTCCGCCATGGCCATGCGCCCGCTTTCGGGCAGTGGCATGGCCTTCCTATCTTTGGAAGCAGGCCGGTATGCCGGCCGCTTCAGGAGAAGACATGTTTGACTCTGTGATACTGGGCAGAAGCTGCCCCGGCAAGGAATACGATCAGTACGAGCCGCTCCTGCGCATGCGGATCTTCGAGGCCCAGCAGGCCTGCAAAAAGCACAAGATCCCCCTGCTCATCATTGTCAGCGGTCTGGAGAGCTCAGGCCGCGGTCAGGTCATGAACACAATTTCCGAGTGGATGGACGGCAAGTTCCTCTCCAACCACGTCTTCTGGCGCGAGACAGACGAGCAGCGCGAGCGCCCCTTAGAGTGGCGCTTCTGGCGCTGCCTGCCTGGCAGGGGCGAGACCGCCCTCTTTTTTGACGGCTGGTACGGGCCACTGCTGCACAGATACTGTGCCCATGAAATTGACCACAATGCGTACGCTGCCCTGCTCAATGAATTTCGCGGCCTTGAGGACAGTCTGGCGCTCTCGGGCATGATCATTGTGAAGCTGTGGCTGCATCTTGAGAAGAAGGTCTACGAAAAACGTCTGCAGCACCGCGTGGAGACCCTCAACCTCCATCACCTGGCTCCCCTGGGCAAGAAGGCAGCCTCAGCCTACGCCACCCTGGTGGATGCTGCTTCAGATGCCATTACCAGCACAGATCGCCCTGATGCACCCTGGTACATCATTGATGCCAGGGATGCAAACTTCCGTAATCTGGCTGTGGGCAAGGCCATCATTGACACAGTGAGCAGGGCCCTGCAGGCTCGCAACATCACAGACGAGCTGCTCAATCCCGCCCCGGCCTCTGCCCCTGAGGAAGCCTCTGCTGCAGTCCCTGACACTGTCACTCCCCATGCCGACCCTCTCAGTGACGCTGCCAGCTCCCATGGCCCCCATGCCCCCCATGCCCCGCAGGCCGGACAACCGGCAGCTGCCGGGGCTGAGGTGCCTGCACAGGAGACTGCGACAGTCTCTGCAGCAGCCGGGGCCTGTGACACTGCCACGGCACAGGCAGACTCTCCTGCTGAGGGCTCAGCCCCCTGCCAGACCCCGGATCCTGATGCTGCGGCAAAGCTGGTGCATGTGGACTGGCTCAATGCCCCTGTAGCACGTACAGGCTTTCTGGCAAAGATTCCCCTCAACATCCTCGAAGTCGTTGACCTGACAAAGAGCCTTGAACGCGATGTCTACAAAAAGGAGCTCAAGGCCCTGCAAAAGGAGCTGCAGGAGCTCAGCTTCGAGGCCTGGCACAAGGGCATCTCCTCCACCCTGGTCTTTGAGGGCATGGATGCTGCCGGCAAGGGTGGCGCCATACGCAGGCTCCTGGGCGGCGTGGATGCCCGCATTGCCAGGGTCATCCCCATCAGCTCACCCTCAGACGAAGAGCTGGCCCATCACTATCTGTGGCGTTTCTGGCGGCATATCCCCGGGGCAGGCTTTGTGACCATCTATGACCGCTCCTGGTACGGACGCGTCCTTGTGGAGCGCGTGGAGGGGCTCACCCCGCGTGCGGACTGGAGCCGGGCCTATGCCGAGATCAATCACTTTGAGCAGCAGCTTGTGCGCAACAACAATATCCTGCTCAAGTTCTGGCTGCACATCTCTCCCGAGGAAGAGCTGCGCAGATTCCGCGAACGCGAGACAACTCCCTGGAAACGATACAAGATTACCCCTGAAGACTGGCGCAACAGGGCAAAATGGCATGAGTACATTACTGCTGCAGACGAGATGTTCCTGCGCACCAGCACGAGCTCTGCCCCCTGGCGCATTGTCCCGGCAGAGGACAAGAAGTATGCCCGCGTTGATGTGCTCACAACCTGGCGTGATGCCCTGAAAAAGGCCCTTGGCCGCGACAAGAACGGCTGCAGGGACGGCTGCAGGGACGAGTGCCAGGACGATCACCAGAAGGGCAACGGACACAAAAACGGCCACAAGGCTGCACATGACAAGGCCGAAAAGGAGAAGAACTGATGCTGCGCACGACCTGTTCTGCCCTTGTCCTCTCTCTGCTGGCACTGGCCATGGCTGGTACGGCAGGGGCTGCTGACCCGGGCAATACCGTCAATGACAGCTTCAGGAGTGCCAAGCGCATGCTGGAGCGTCAGGTCTATTTTGACCACAGAATCACCCTCTACTGCGGCGCTAAGTTCGACGCGCAAAAGAACATCCGCCTTCCCGAGGGCTTTACCACACCCTCCCATGCCAAGCGTGCCCTGCGCGTGGAATGGGAGCATGCCGTGCCTGCGGAAAACTTCGGCAGAGCCTTTGTGGAATGGCGCGAAGGCGATCCTGCCTGTGTCAGCAACAAGGGCAAGGCCTTCAAGGGACGCAGATGTGCCGAGAAGGTGAACAAGCGCTATCGCTACATGCAGGCTGACATGTACAATCTCTTCCCAGCCATTGGTGCTGTGAACGCAGTTCGCGGCAACAAGCAGTACAGTGAGCTGCCCCACGCTGCGCCCACCTTCGGGACCTGTCCTGCCAGGGTGGACGGCAAGCGCTTTGAGCCGCCAGTCAGGGCAAAGGGCCAGGTTGCCAGGGCAGGCCTGTACATGGCCCATGCCTATCCTGAATACAGGCTCAGCGCGCAGCAGCGCCGCCTTTTCGAGGCCTGGGATCGAACCTACCCGGTAGATGCCTGGGAGTGCACCAGGGCAAGGCGCATTGAACAGCTGCAGGGCAATGAAAATCCCTATGTGAAGCGCCCCTGCCAGGAGCAGGGCCTCTGGTAACAGCGCTGGAGTCCTGGGTGAAGTTCTGGTGTCGCCAGGACAGGTCTGTCATGTGCGGGCAGTCTCTTCAGTGAGGCTG
>CASEWR010000224.1 GCA_949291675.1 uncultured Desulfovibrio sp.
GACACTTCAGAATCAGTGACATTTCAAAAGGATGCCGTACGGATGTCTTTCTCGCTGCACTGTAAGGACATACCAGGCACAACCTCTTGAAAATGAAGGTCTTCAGCGCAAAAATTGTGCACAGGAGCATGGACCAGGGTAGCAGAAGCCGGGAAAGTCCTGCCAGCATCGCAGTCGTCACACGAACCAGAATACGGGACAACGTTGAACAGCGAGGTCAGTCATGAATGAGGCCGCCATCACACTACTTCAGCAGTGGCTTGCAGAGAGCTCCTTCCTGGTCTTCTTCGGAGGAGCCGGCGTGTCCACGGAAAGTGGCATTCCTGACTTTCGGGGCGCAAACGGCCTCTATAAACACAAGCGCACCATCCCCCTGGAAACCATTCTCTCCCACGGGTTCTTCATGGCCCACCCGCAAGAGTTCTACAAGGTCATGCTGCCGTTTCTGAAGGCACACAGTACCTGCAAGCCCAACAGGGTTCATTATGCCCTGGCAGAGCTTGAAAATCAGGGCAGGCTCAAGGCTGTCATTACCCAGAATGCCGACGGTCTGCATCAGAAAGCTGGCAGCAGGGCGGTCTGGGAGCTGCACGGCAACACCACACGCTTTGTCTGCTGCAGATGCGGGCAAAACTACTCTCTGGAGGAAGTCCTTGCCTGTGATGGAGCTGTACCGCACTGCGCCTGCGGCGGTCTGGTGCGGCCTGGTGCTGTCTTCTTCGGGGAAAGCCTGGATCCTGATGTCATTGACGGGGCTGTAGCTGCACTGCGCAGGGCGGACATACTCATTGTGGGCGGTACCTCTCTGGTGGTCCATCCTGCAGCAGGCCTCATCAGACACTATCGCGGGCACAGACTGGTCCTTATCAACGCAAATCCCACTCCCTATGACAGCAGGGCAGACCTGCGTATCACAGCCAGGCTCGGCGATGTCTTCGAGCAGCTTGTTCCCGGCGTGGCGGACAGGCTGCAGGCATGATGGCTGCACGATGACTGCTTTGTGAACACAACACTCCCCTCCCACATTGACCTGTTCGCATGACAGAATGGCGCTGGGAGGGGCACGCCTGACAGTTGTCCCAGCCCCTCTTCCGGGAGACGTGTGGCAGGGACTTTTGCTTTCCCGGCCCTGCTGACATCACAAAAGCTGCTGCATGAGGCTCCCGCAGACTGCAGTGCTCGTCAAAAACTACAGTCTTCAGCAAGCAAACGGGCCTTGATTGGGCAGAAAAAATCCTTCATCATGCAGAGGCTTGCCTGCACTGTGAATGCATGTCCTGTCCTGCGGCGTTCTGATCCTGTGTCCGACAACAGAGCAGAGCTTCCAGGAGAGCTTTCAGGCAAGCAGCAGAAGTCAGGAAGACGAAAGAGAACAGCGCCTTTTTCAATGTCAGCATGCCACCGCACTGCTGAAAGCCCTGCTGCAGACAGGACTGACACCAGGGAACATCAGCTTGTGTGGCAGCAACAACAGGCGCTCCTGTCAGCAAAAATGTACCAACAGGAGGCTCCATGCCGCTGAATGAACAGCAAGTACAGCACCTGATCGCCAGGGGTGAAGATTGTGACATGGAATTCAAAGCCTGCACCCGCAGGCTGGACAAGGATATCTGCGCAAGTGTCTGCGCCTTTCTCAACCGCTCTGGCGGCACACTGCTGCTGGGTGTCAGCAGGAACGGCAGTATCAGGGGCATTGCGCCCGAAGCTGTGGAAGAGATACGCACAGCCTTTGCCGCTGCAGTCAGCGATCCCCGGCAGCTGATGCCGCCGGTCCATCTTTGCGCGGAACCAGTCACTGTCAAAAGCAGAACGCTGCTTGTCATCCGCGTACCGGAAAGCGCCCGGGTACATCACTGCCATGGCCGCATCTACGACCGCAGTGAGGCTGGGAACACAGACGTCACAGACCACACAGACCTTGTTGCGCAGCTCTATCTGCGCAAGCAGAGCGATTTTACTGAAAACCGTGTCTTCACCCGGGTGCAGCCCCGGGATCTCAGGGCTGATCTGATTGAGCGCTGTCGCCGCCATGTGCGCATCAATCACAAACAGCACCCCTGGGCTGCCATGGACGATACCCAACTGCTCAAAAGCGCCAGGCTGCTGCAGCTGGACAGGGAAAGCGGACAACGCGGCGTCACCCTGGCAGGAATTCTGCTTTTCGGACCAGACGAGCTGATACTGCAGGTCTGCCCGCAGCACCGCACTGACTGCCTGCTGCGCAAGGTAAACGTGGATCGTTATGACGACCGCGACCTGATACGCACCAACCTGCTGGACAGCTACACTCGCATCCTGGCCTTTGTGCGCAAGCACCTGCCGGATCCCTTCTGCCTGGAAGGAGTCGAGCGCTGCAGCCTGCGGGACAGGCTCGCTCACGAGCTGGCTTCCAATCTGCTGATACACAGGGAATACAGCAGCGGCGTCCCGGCTCGTCTGATCATCGAATACGGCAGGATCAGCACCTGGAACGCCAGTCGCTCACACAGCTTTGGCCCGCTGGATCCGGCCACAACTGTCCCTGCTCCAAAAAATCCGGTCATTGCCAGCGTTTTCCGGGAGCTGGATCTCGCCGCAGGAAGGGGTCGTGGTCTGCGCACCCTGTGGCGCTATGGCAAAAAGTACGGCGGATGCGATCCGCAGCTTCAGGAGGGCGATGTCTTCCACGCCTGTCTCAGTGTGCCTGAATTCAGCCCCCGCTTCAGCCCAAAGCTCAGCAGACTGCCGTAAGAGCTGTGCAGGTCAAAGTCTCTGTGCCCGGACCTGCGGATACTAAAAAAGGCCCATGCAGTGTTTGCATGAGCCTTGTTATTTTCATTCTGGTTGCGGGGGCAGGATTTGAACCTACGACCTTCGGGTTATGAGCCCTTTTTGACAGAACTTGAAAGAGTTAGACACAGCTGGATAGACTTTGATTTATTTTTATTTTCAATAAGTTATCAAAAACAAGACTTTGCCGCGCATTGACCTGAATGGTTAGAAATTGACGGTGTGGTTAGAAATAGGTTAGAAAAATTTTGCCGGTTAAAACCTGCTCCCGCGTATGAACCACAACCCAAGGCAGTTCATGGCTACCCAAAAACGGCG
>CASEWR010000225.1 GCA_949291675.1 uncultured Desulfovibrio sp.
TGATGGAACGTCTGGCCTGCCATCAGGACCTGGATGCCAACATGGCCAGGGCAGGCTTTGAAAAGCTCTTTGACGGCAAGCTGACCGCCTCCCAGGCAGGTGCTTTCCTCATGGGCCTGCGCGCCAAGGGCGAGACAGCAGCCGAACTCTCCTGCGCTGTGCAGGCAGCCCTTGCCAGAGCCATCCC
Organism: uncultured Desulfovibrio sp.; assembly: GCA_949291675.1. Taxonomy (GTDB): domain Bacteria; phylum Desulfobacterota; class Desulfovibrionia; order Desulfovibrionales; family Desulfovibrionaceae; genus Desulfovibrio. The sequence goes on from CASEWR010000225.1 coordinate 188, forward strand.
TGTGCCGCCTCTGCCCGATAATTGCATTGATGTGGTGGGTACAGGCGGTGACGGACGATCCTCCTTCAACTGCTCGACAGCCTCCTGCCTCACACTGGCAGGTATGGGCTATCGCGTGGCCAAGCACGGCAATCGCGTGGTCTCCTCCACCAGTGGTGCTGCTGATGTCCTGCAGCTTTTGGGCATTCCGCTGGAAAAGGATCCTGAAAAGATTATCAGGCAGATTGAAACAACCAACTTCGGCTTCTTCTTTGCCCCGAACTTCCATCCGTCCTTCAAGTATGTGGGTGAGGCCAGGCGTGAGCTTGGTATCCGTACGCTTTTCAACATTCTTGGTCCCATGATTAACCCAGCAAAGCCGCCCTATCTGCTCATGGGAGTGGCCCGCCCGGAGATTGTGCGCCTTGTGGCAGACACGCTGTGCCAGTCTTCGACCCTCAAAAGAGCTGCTGTGGTCTTTGGTGCAGGCGGATATGATGAAGTGACGCCCATGGGCCCGGCAACCATTGTGCTCATTGAGAACAGGCGTCAGTCCTCGCTGGCCTTCGATCCTGCAGACTACGGTATCGGTCCCTGCACGGAAGAAGACCTTGCAGTGCACTCCAAGGAAGAAGCTTTGCATGTTCTGCAGGAGATACTGCAGGGCAGGGGCTCACAGCACATGAAGAACATGGTTGCCCTGAATGTCGCTCTTGCCATACACCTCATTGAACCTGAGCGCAGTCTGCCCGAGTGCATGAAGCTCGCCAGGGATGGCGTGGAAGGTGGTGCAGGCAGAAAGTTTCTGGACAGTGTCCAGGCGTAAGGGAGCAGACAGATATGACTACCATCTCTCACGGTGAGGGCTGTGCAGCTCCTGCTGCCCGGGTGAAGGGGACGCTGGAGCGCTTTCGCAGGGCCAAGGAGAGAGAACTGGCTCTGCTGCGCAGCCAGCCTCTGCCAGCCCCCTATACAGGCGCAAGACCGTCGTTTTCCGCAGCTCTCCATACCGGCACCCCTGTGGCTGTCATAGCCGAATACAAGAGGGCCTCTCCGTCCAGGGGTGTCATCTGCGAGTCAGTGCGTGTGGAAGATGCCGTACTGGCCTATTGTGCAGGCGGTGCTGCGGCACTTTCCATCCTGACAGAGGAGCAGTATTTTAAGGGCGAACTGAGCTTTCTTGGCAGAGCCCGCGCAACTCCTGGCGCTCGCAGCCTCCCCTTGCTGCGCAAGGACTTCCTCTTCGATCCTCTGCAGGTGGAAGCAACAGCTGCAACACCGGCTTCGGCCTTCCTGCTCATTGTGCGCCAGACACCTGATGTCCAGGAACTGCGAACACTGCAGGCATGCGGCGCAAGATATGGTCTGGAGGCTGTTGTTGAGGTCTTCGATGCAGAAGATCTTGAACGTGCAAGGGCCAGCGGAGCCAGGATTATCCAGGTGAATGCCAGGGATCTTGAAACCTTCAGGGTGGACAGGCAGGCCTACCTTGCCCTTGCTGCCGAAGCTGGGATACGACAGGGAGAAACCTGGATTGCAGCCTCTGGCATGGACAGCCATGAACATCTCCTGGCTGCAGCCGCAGCAGGCTACCATGCCGCCCTGGTAGGCACAGCGCTCATGCAGAATGGGACGCTTGAGGCCAATCTCAGGAAGCTTATCATTGGCTGATCCAGCTCTGATTCAGATCTGGTTCAGAGCTGGATCAGGTCTGGTTCAGAAAGAGACACAAGGAAACGGGAGAGTTCCCATGTTGTTCAAAATATGCGGAATGCGTGAGCAGAAGGATCTGGATGTCGCGGCAAGGCTCGGCTTTGCCATGGCAGGCTTTATCTTCTGCGAACAGAGCAGGCGCTCTGTCAGCGCTCACGCTGTACGCCGGCTGAACAGCCACTCTCTGCTGCGCACAGGTGTTTTCACAGACTGTGCTGCAGACAAGATCATGGCAACTGTCAGTGAAGCAGAGCTGGATCTTGTGCAGCTGCATGGCAATCAGGATGCTTTTGTCATGCAGGAGCTGGCAGGGACCCTTGGTGTTCAGCGCCTGATCCGTGTCCTCTGGCCTGCACGATATGCAAAC
>CASEWR010000226.1 GCA_949291675.1 uncultured Desulfovibrio sp.
CTGGAGCGCAGAGTGTGCAACTCTGTCGCCCGGCGTGGAAGCTGCAACCTGTTGCAATACCTCTCAGAACTGTCCCTGCCGGGGACCCCTGGTGCAGGCCCCTTTGTGTCTATACCGCGGCACAACATGGTTTTGCACTCTTTTTCTGCGTACCTGCCGCTGCCCTGGCGGACCAGGCCCGCGCTCTCCTGCTGTCTTTTCCCTGCTGCAGCATTTGCGCTGTGGCATTTCAGCTGCCTGTTTCCTGTCGCCCTTTTTTTGCTGTTGCTTTCCATGCCCAAACGTATTCTGTCCAGCCTGAAGCAGTTGTGCTTTGCCCTCGGTTTTTCTCCTGACAAGGTGCTCTTCCTTGTCTCGGACCTTGTCTGCCTCATGGGCTCCGTGGCACTTGCCTATCTGCTGCGCATGCTCGGCAGTGGCTTTCTCATACATCCCAACACAGTGCAGACAGTGTTCTGCCTGCTGCTCTTCTCCCCTGTGCTGGCTCTGGCCCTGGGGCTCTACAATACCACCCTGCTGCAGCCGCCCCATGTAGTGCTCTACCGCATCTTCTGCTTTGTCACTGGCACCTTTTCGCTCATCTTTATAGTGCTCTTCTTCTCGCAGACAGGACTTCTGCATTCGCGCCTGGTCTTTCTCATGGCCTGGGCCCTGGCCTGCATTGCCGTGCCCCTGGGCAGAAATTTTGTGAGCAGGCTCTTCAGCCGCCGCGAGTGGTGGGGTGCCCCCCTGGTCTTTCTCAACTACACCAAAGCCGGCAGGGATATGTGGCACTATCTGCGCAGACACCCTGAGAAGGGCTTTCGTCCTGTGGCCTTTGCAGAGCTGGACGACCTTGTGCAGGACAGGAATACCGCGACCTTTGACGAGCTGCAGAAGAAGTTCCCCGGCGCTGTGGCCCTCATTGCCACAGGCATGAAGCGCCTGGACAAAAAGACCCTCTCCAGGGTGAGCAGCCGCTTCAGCCGCATTTTGCTGCTGCCCGTCGCAACGGATGAGGAGCCTGCGCTGCACTTTCTGGTCAGCCCCTATGTGCTCGACACCACCACAGGCTTTTTCCTGCAGCAGCGTCTGCACGACAAGCGCCGCCTGGCCATCAAGCGCGCCATGGACCTTGTGCTCTGCGCCCTGGGCTCCATTGTCATCCTGCCCCTCATTGCAGTCCTTGTCATTCTCATCCGCCTGGACAGCAAGGGGCCTGCCTTTTACAGGCAAAAGCGCATCGGCAGGGGCGGCAGGGAAATCTTTGTGCACAAGTTCCGCACCATGGTGCCCAATGCCGATGCTCTCCTGAAGGACTGCCTGGCAAAGGACCCCGAACTTGCCGCAGAATGGGAGCGCGACCACAAGTTAAAGCACGACCCCAGGGTTACCAGGGTGGGACATTTCCTGCGCAAGACCTCCCTGGACGAGCTTCCCCAGCTCTATGACGTGCTGCGCGGCACCATGAGCCTGGTGGGTCCGAGACCCATTGTGGAGGCCGAGCGCGAAAAGTACGGCTCTGTCTTCAACGACTATATCCGCGTGCGTCCCGGCATCACTGGCCTGTGGCAGATTTCCGGCCGAAATGATACAAGCTATTCCCGTCGCGTGGATTACGATTTTTACTATGTTTCCAACTGGAATATCTGGCTGGACATCTGGATCCTGGCCCGCACTGTTCCGGTTGTGCTCTTCGGCAAGGGCGCCTATTAGGCCGTCTGCAGGCCGCGGCCCCCGACAGCCCAGGCAGGCCACTCCCGCGGCCCTGCCGGCCGTCCTGTACACGGGCCTGCGCCTGAGCTGTACGCCATATCTTGAACGCTGTATCTTCAACGCCAAATCTTTGACGCCTGATCTGTACGCCGGATTGCCTGCGCCGGGCCTCTTGCACCGCACTTGCGATGCCCTTTGCGCAGCCCCTTGTACCGGACGTGTGTGCTGGTTCTGTACAACGCTTTGCCGCTTTTTTTAAGAAGCCCTTCCCGGGAGTACTCTTTGACCTGTTCTTCCCTGCAGCAGCGTCTGGCTGCTTTTCTTGCTCTCAGACAGACAGACCCCGCCCTGTTCTGGCAGCGCAGTCTTTTCTGGACCTTCTGCGTGCACATGGCCTTGTTTGCCACAGGCTACGGCTTTCGCGAAGTTATGCCGGGCATCTGCCTCATCTGCCTTGGCATGTACTATAAACATGCCTGGAAGGAGAGCATTGTGCGCTCCCTGCCGGGTCTTGGCATCCTGCCCCTCTTTGTCAGTCTGTGGATCATGATGCTCATTGGCGTGGTCTTCTCCCTCAACCCCTGGCAGAGCTTTCTTGAGGTGGGCTCCTCCTTCAACAAAGGCCTGATCCTGCCCTTTCTCGCCATGGAGAGCGTGCGCAGCTGCACAGATCTGAAACGCCTGGCCACAGCCTGCCTCATCTCCTTTGTCTGGGTGGGCGCAAGCGGCATCTGCCAGGCCATCACAGGCTATGACTTCCCCATGGGCTATACCATGCATGCAGGCAGGCTCACCGCAGCCATAGGCGACTACTGCGTGGGCAACTACCTCATGCAGGTGCTCATCCCTGCCCTGGGCGTGTGGTATCTTCTGCGCGAGCGTACCTCGAACGCCAAAGCCCTGCTCCTCTTCCTCGCTGTGCTTTCCCCTGGTCTTTTCACCCTGTGGGGAGCTGGTGCGCGCAGCTGCCTTGTGGCCCTTGTTGCCGCAGGCCTTGCCTGGTGGATACTGGTGCTCAGATGCCGCTCCTGGAAGCTGGTTCTTCCCTGCATGGCAGCCGCGCTGCTCTTCCTGGCACTGGGAGAGGAGTACTCACGGCGCATGAGCCTTGAGTCCTTCCAGAACGACGGGCGCTGGGACCTCTGGGAGCTGGCCCTGGCTGTCATTGCCGCCTGGCCCGTCTTCGGCGCAGGGGCTGACATGTTCAACACGGCCTTCCGCTCCCTGGGCCTCATCCCTGCCAGGGACCTCATCACCATTGAGCATCCCCACAATCTCTACCTGGACATCCTCTGCTCCACAGGCATTGTGGGCGCCTGCTTCGGCTTCTTCTTCCTCTTCGGCATGCTGTGGTGGCTGGGCAAACACTATCTGCCCCGCCTGCGTGCCGCACAGGCACAGCACGGCGCAGCCCAGGCGTGCGCTGCACAAAACAGGGACAATGCCGATATCGGCTCTCCCCTCTACTGGCGCCTTGCCGGGCTCTTTGCCCTGGGCTACCTTGCCTGGCTGGTCAATGGCCTCACAGGCCATGAGTTCTACCGCATGTGGTGGCTGGGACAGGCCATGCAGGGCCTTGGCGTGGCCATTGGGGCCATTGTGCTGGCAAAGCGCGCAGGAAAACTGCACTAGCGCCTGCTTTGCAGTACTTGCTCTGCAGTGCCTGCTGCAGAGCGTGTGCTTCGTAGTGTTTGCCGCGTTTTGCCAGAGAGCGCATGCCGCATTGTGCAGGTCCCCGGGACCTGCACCTGTCTTTTCCTGCTCCAAAACCCCGGAGGAGCAGAGGTGAAATGATCCTGGTCTGCACATTACGCTGCAACATTGCTGCAGCATTACTGCAGCATCTGTGCACAAACACCAGCACAGCGCCCTGACACACTGTGGTGCACAGGACATTGCACAGCAGTGCACAACCTTGCAAGGACGAAAGACGTACCTCAAGGCTGACTGAAGGCAAGCTGCAGGCGATCTGAAAGACGAGCTGCAGGCAAGTTGCAGGCAGCAAGACGCCATGCTGACGGCAGTCAGAGACGGCAGCCAGATGGCATGCAGGGAAATGCACGCTGTCCTGCACAGCCTGTCCCCAGTTGTGCTGTCCCCAGTCGTGCTGCCCTGACGGCTGCCTCTCTGTTCGCAAAAGGTGGGGCGTCAGGCCGGCTGGCACGTGATCTGGTAGCCTGCCTCTGTCAGGGCCTGAACGGCCCTGCCGACGTTCTCCTGTCTGATGAGAATGTAGTCCGTCCTGTACGTCGAGATGGCCAGGATGCCGACCTGCGCCTGTGCCAGCACCCTGGCAAGTTCAGCCAGAATGCCAGGCAGGGAAAAGTCCAGCACACCCTGGATGCGCAGACATTTCCAGCCATCATCGCGGGCAACGGTATTGGCAGGGACGTGCGAGGTACAGCAGACCAGGGACTTTTCCTCGTCCGTACTGCCGGCAAAACAGTATGCCTGCTCCAGGTCCACCAGGGAGTAATCGCGCACCGTACAGACGGAAAAAGCCTCAGCAAGCAGCAGAAGTTCCCTACCTGTCGCCATACCTGTCTTCCGCCAGGCCTGGGACCTTAGTCCCAGTCTTCACAGCCTGAGTACTCAATGCGCACAATGGCTTCGCCCTCGTCAAAGCAGCCGTCAGTGGCGATTTCCCTGAAGCTGCGCACCTTCCAGTTCGGCAGGGTGCTGATTTCGGCACAGCACTCGGCAAGCCGTGCGGACAGGGTGTCAGTGCCTTCGCCACATGCTGTGTCCACGCCCAGCATGCGGGCAATCTCCTGCTCGGCAAGCTCAGGCGCCTCGCTGCCCCAGGCACCGTCCTGTGCATCCCAGCTGCAGAGGCAGGAGAAGAACAGCGCCATGAGGGTCAGGCAGCCAGGCAGGGGACGTGCCCCCCTGCGCCTGGCCAGGGCTGCCCAGTCTGCCAGCAGCGCAGACTCCGGAGCAAGGGCTGCCAGAAACAGGGGATTGATGTCCAGAACCAGTGTCTGCCGGCCCTCGGCACTGTCCCTGGTAAGCTTTGTGATCAGAGGCTGGTTTGCCAGGAGCACTCTGCCATCCCGCTCAAGCTCCAGGGAGATGGCGGAAAATCTGGCAAGAAGACGCCAGGCGTCTCCAAAGAAGTCCAGTGCGTCCTCGCGTATCGTCACAAGATAGGCAAGGCCTGTGTCTGTCTCGCTGGTCGCAGAGCAGTCTATGGCCTCGTCAATGAGCAGGAGAAAGAGCAGGTCATCTTCGCTGAAGCCCTGTGCAGCAGCTGAGCCAGCGCCCGTTTCGGCGTCTGCAGTCCTGCCCAGGAGTCTGGCTGTCTCGGCAAAGCGTGCCTCATCCAGCACATAGCGCCAGTGCATGGGACCACGGCGCTTTTTTGCCCTGCCGTGCCCCTTCTCGTCAGCCCTGTCGCCAGCCCTGCCCTCAGCCTTGCCGGGCCCGTCTGCGGCAGCGGGCTCTTCAGGGGCAGCATACACCCCTTCGGGAAGTCCCGGCTCACGGGGACTCCCCTGCTCTGTGCAGGGCCAGAAGAGCTCAGCGGGAAAGCTGTCCAGGCCTGCCCTGTCCCTGGCCTCGAAATACCAGTCCAGGACAGGGATCAGCTTCTCCCTGGCTGCTGCCTCCTTTGCCGGCAGGGCTTTGCCTGTACAGGCAAAGCCCTGTGTCCTGCTGAATGGCTGAAGCATGCGTCCCTCCCCTGATAGTCTTGCTGATAGTCTTGCCGGTGTTTCTGCTGACAGTCTTGCTGCAGTCCGGGCTGCCCTGCCGGCCAGATTCTGCCAGACCCTGTCAGCCCCTGCCAGGCCCTGTCGGCCTTTTTGAGGGCCGCCAGGTCTGCAGTCGTGCGCCGGGCCTGCCTGGCAGGCGCTGAAAACAGCAGGAAGGGGCCCCGGGCCCCTCCCTCGTCACTGTCGTATCTGTAGTGTGTCTCGTACAGCCGCGCTAGACCTGCGGCAGTGCGTCCTGGCCTGTGCAGAGGATGCAGCCCTGCGCCTTGGTGAGCATCTCGGGCAGGGGATACTTTTCATAGACCCTGGCGACGCGGTCCGCAAAGGCTGCATAGCTCCAGCTCTTGATGTAGCTGGCGTAGAAATGCTTGTCCACAGCCAGGCAGAGCTTCTTGGAGAGCGGATGGGAGAAGGTGAGCGTGCGTGCAGCCTGAATAATGCCTGTTTCTGTGGACACCAGGGTGAGCATGACCTGCAGCTTCTCGCTCACATGCATGAAGGGCGGCCTGATGCGCCTGTCTTCAGGCAGGGTCATGGCCGAGAAGACAGCGTCGGACCAGTGGCAGCCCTCAAAGCGGTAGAGGAAGAACAGATCCCGTTCCTCGCTGTACCACACGCCGAAGGACACCTTGCCGTTGGCCACACGCCACACGTCTTCCTGGCTGATATTGTCCCAGAAGAGGTCCAGGCGGCAGTCAGAGCCTACCATGGTGAAAAAGCCGCCGGGTGCCCAGCTTGTCCTGCCTTCCTGGAAAAGTTTTCCTACGAGATGATCGTGACGCACGTTTGTACTCCTTTGTCTTCCAATGTCTTCCAGTGTCTTCCAGGACAGGTTGCGGGCTGTGTCTTTCCCCCCTGCCTGGACGTACGCTTAGCCCTTGCGGGCTTGTATCACTTTGCCTCTGCATGCCCACACACTGCAGGCTCGTCTGAAACCTGGTTGCTGGCGGACAATGCAGGGCAGTTCCCCCCTCAGCTCACCTCACGTCCCTGCAGGCCATGCCCTGACACAGGCTGAAGGCCCGGGTCCTGCCGGAAGCTTTGCTGCAGATGTGTTCAGCAAAGCTTCCAGTAAAGCTTTCAGAAAAGCTTGCAGTCGTACTTGCAGTCGTGCTTTTATAAAGGCGTGCTGACTGTGTTGCGAAGGGGTGCTCGGATCTGTCTTCCCAAAGCGTCCATTCGCCAGTCTGGCTGGGGGAAAAACTCAACATAGCGGATTTTGTATACTTTTTTTGCAGTAACCTCAAGCCCCCGCAGCAGCGCACGGGAAAAATACCGCTGCAGGACAGGCCCTCTGGTCAGGCCCTGACAGTCAGGAAGACAGCACGGCCTTGTTGCATGTTCCGCCAGCATGGCAGCGTGCAGCTGTCTTCTCCCATGGCCGCGCCAGCATGGCAGCGCGCCGCTGCCCTCCCCCAGGTCGGTCAGGATGGCAGCGGCGCGGCTCCTCTCGAAATGTACACGAAATGTACGTCGAAGTTGACGACCTGTCTTAAGGCAGTCTTGTTGTGGCGGGGCCCGTCTTGTGTTTCCCCAAAAAAGCCCGACCCCGGACGTCCCTGCTGTCTCAGCCCGAGAGCCCGCAGGTCCGGCACCCGGGGCAATCCGTGCACATGGCATCTGCACGTGACGTCTGCATGGGCATCCGCACACGGCGTCTGCACAGGACGTCGGCACAGGACAGCGCAGGGCCTGTCTCCTAGGCTCTGGCCTCAGGGATGTTCTTGTTCAGAAGGTCAAGCAGTTCCTTACCGGCCTTGAAGAAGGGCAGGCGCTTTCTTGGCACCTCAATGGTGTCACCGGTATTGGGATTGCGCCCGTTGTAGCCCTCGTACTCCTTGACCTGCCAGGAGCACAGGCCGCGGATCTCCACGCGCGAACCCTGTGCGAGAGCATTGGTGATGGATTCAAAAAAGACGTCCACGATGACGGTGGCATCATCAATGGAAAGCTCGCACTCCCTTGCAAGCTGCGTACATAATTCGCTTCTGTTCATGCTATCCGGCACTCCTCCCTGCTGCCAGGCAGGGGAGAAAATCGCCGCCTCCTAGTCATTCAGTTACCTGTGAGTGTCTTCCCCCGGCGCAGAAGAAGACGCATTCCGGTTCTGTACTGGCTCCCCTTGCCCGCAGGCGCTGCGTACAGGCGGCAGACAGATCACAACTCAGTGCAAATGCCAGGCGAACACGCTCCAAAAGGGGCATGCAGGCCCTGACCAGTGGCGCACTGCCCGCATCAGAGCTCCTGCATCAGCGTTCCTGTCTCAGAACGGGGATTCAGCCTGCACGTTCCGTCCTGTCTGCGCCCGAAACAGCCCGTACAGGCCTTTGGAGCGGCAGTTCCTCATGCCGGGCAGCTGCCGGGAAGGACAGGATGCCCCCCTGTTCTTCTGCGCTTCTTTCTGCCCGGACTGACAGGAAACAGGTCGGTCTTGTTCATGGAAGCTGTCCGTGCAGGGCCTGTGGGCCTGCACGTCGCAGCAAAGTCAGTCCTCCTCTGCCAAGGGAAAAACGTGGTGTGCGTGAGCAAGGCTGGCAGATGCATGACAGCATCTGATCTGGTACGAGCTAAGATCCTGAAACTGCGTATCAAGCATGCAAGGACACCTGTAAAGCAGTTCAAACAGACACAGCCTGAACCTAGTCTTAGACAAAAAGACAAGAATACGCAAGATCTTACGAGAAAGTCCCGTCTGTGCAGCCTGAAGATATGGCCCGTTTTCTGTTGCCTGCGCCACAAAAACGATCCTGCTTTCAGCATGTTGCAGACGATTATTTC
>CASEWR010000227.1 GCA_949291675.1 uncultured Desulfovibrio sp.
TCAATGACAACCAGGGCGTTTTCCGGAGCACTGAGCAGCACAGCTCCTATAGAAAGCACTCGCAATGTTCCATCAGACAGCAGAGGGGCGTCAATCTTTTGTTCCTTGTTCCCAAAAGACTCGTGAAGACGCACCATGACGTCGTTACGCTCTGTCATGATAAAAGAAATGTCTGTGATGTCCTGCTCTGGTAAAGAACGAATAAACTCCAGTACGGTCTGCCTGGTTTGTTTCTGCCTGCAGAGTTTTGCGAGAACACTGGAAAGATTTGAGCCGTCTTCCTTCAGCTCGTCATCTCCTGCAAAGGAATAGTCTCTCATGGCTGCCGGATTAGGGTCGAGAAAAACAATATTGCGCAACTGCTCCCGAAAACGTTGTGTAACTGCAGGGATTTTCATTTGAGCGTCTGTATCCTTCTGGAGAAATCTCCCGGGAGTTTCCAGCTGGTAGAAGATAGCCTGCTGATTGGTGCATGGAATATGGGGCTTTTTCCCACCGCGCTTAAAATTGTTGTACATGACATTGAGCACATGGGTATGCTTCGATTGCAAGCCTTCCACACGATAGAGGGGCAGCGCCTCCGAGGCGCTGTTGATGGCTTCTCCTTCCAGGGCAAGCTGCCCCTCCGACATCCCGAGTTCAATTTGGAGTTCATTCCAGGTGAGTTCGGGGTCGTCAAGGCGGCAGCCAATGGTCAGTCCCCCGGTCTCATCTTTGAAAAGATCGCTTGTTCGACCACGGATATGGGCACCCTCGTTCTGAAGAGAGCGCTCGATATCATCAAGGCGCATGCCTCTTGCCAGCCAGCTCAGGAGGCGTAAGGCCTCCAGAGCATTACTCTTGCCCGACGCATTGGGTCCTGTGAGAAAAGTCATGGAAGCGAGGGGAATGACGGCTTCCGTATAACTTTTGAAATTTTTAATGATGAAGGATGAAAGCATGCGTCTTCTCCCTTGACGAATCGAATCAGCTTGGGCCGCTTTTGCAGTGCCGACAGGAAGCATTGACGGTCAACTGCGTCTGGACAAAAGACAGACGGACTCCACGTGCGGCGTCTGAGGGAACATGTCCACAGGACGCGCGCTCACCAAGACATAATCAGGATGCAATATCCTGATATCTCTGGCAAGGGTGACAGGGTTGCAGGAAATATAGATGATGGAGTCAGGCTTGTGTGCAGCAAGCAGGTTGATGACCCTGGCGTCCATGCCTGCCCTTGGCGGGTCACAGAGCACCTGGGAGACTTTCAGGCTGCGCAGCTCGTGTGCCTGCAGCACACGTGCCGCATCCCCGGCATAGAAGGTTGCTGTTTTGCCCAGACGCTGCGCATTTTTGCGTGCCATGGCAATGGAGGAGGCAGAGTATTCAATGCCTGCCGCATACTCTGCCTGCGTCAGCAGACCCGGTGCACCGGCACCGCAGTAGAGGTCCAGCAGAGGGGCGTCTGTGACAAGGCCTGCAGCCTCAGCAGCCAGCAGGTCAGCAGCCTGCGCATTGACCTGAAAGAAGTCTGCAGCATCAGTGAGAAAGCCCTTGCCAAGCAAGGGCATGAGCATGAGGGCTGGATCCCCTGTGTAGTCCGGCCTGGCCATGGCAAAGATGCGCTTTTCGCCGCGCACCAGCATATCCTGGCTGGCACGCTCTTCATGCAGCACGGCATGGACCTCGGGATGGCTGAGCAGAATGTCTGTGGCAAGCCTTGCCAGGGCATCCCGCTCCTGTCGTGTGCCAGGAGAAGTCAGGAAGATCAGCCAGAAGGCGCGCTTTTTGGGGAGTACATGGGCGCTTTTCAGGCTGTCCGCATCAGGGACAAGGCCAGAGCGCAGCTGGCAGAAGCGCAGAAAGCCCCTGCCTTTGCCCGAAGCCCTGGTCTGTGTTTTGAACGAGCGGCTGCCTTCCTCCGGGCTGTAGACAGTAAAGCCTGCGGCATTGACCAGGTCTTCGACTGCCTCCACAAGCCTGCCCATGTCCTGCTCAAGCAGGCAGCAGTTTTTTGCCGGCACCACATCGTGGCTCTGTGCCATGCGCATGCCAAGCTGGATGCGGTCAGCCCGGGCTGCAAAGGCCAGCTGCACCCTGTTGCGACAGGCAGTCTGGATGGGTGAGGCCAGAATGGGGAGCAGGGGCGGGTTGGCAATTTTGCCTGTACGGGTCAGGGCCTCATGCACAAAGCCCTGCTTGGCCTCAAGCTGGGCTGTATAGGGCAGACGCATGAGGGCACAGCCGCCGCACAGCCCGGCATGGGAACAGGTCGGCTCCATGGTGCCAGGGGCAGGCTGCACAATGGACAGGGTGCGGGCCTCGCAGAAGTTCTTGTGCGCGCGCAGAAGGGCAATGTCAGCCTCATCACCGGGCAGCGCGCCGCTGACAAAGGTTGTTTTTTCCTCAATGCCCCTGCGGATGATGCCGCGCCCGTCTGGAGAAAGAGCGTCTATACGATAGATGGCCATACACTGTTCCTGCCCGTTGCCGGGTCTTTGTCGCTGTCTGTACACGATGCTGTGCAGGCCTTGCCTATGTCGGAAGGCCCGGCTTGTCAAAAGGAAATGGCGGACTGGCCGACGCTGTCCCGGCCAGGACAGCAGAAGCACCGGCACAGGGCATATCCCGGGAAAGGGCAGTCAGGGGAAGTCCCTGACACAACTTTTCAGGGACAGCAGGGCAGCCCCGGCAGCAGTGACGGCAGAAACCCGATGCAAAAATCGGGCAAAAAGGGCATGATTTCCCCGAAAAAAGCCGGATCTGTGGCAGAAATCCGCATCTGAAGGCTTGACAAAAGGCAGATGTTGGGGCATTGGTGTCATTCCGTTTTTGGAGGTACCCAACACAATGTACGCAATCATCGAAACCGGCGGCAAGCAGTATCGCATCGAAGAAGGTTCTCAGATTCGTGTGGAGAAGCTCAGTGCTGAAGCTGGTACAGAAGTCACCCTGGACAAGGTCCTCATGCTCGGCGGCGAGAATCTGCAGATTGGCGCCCCCGTGGTTGAGAATGCGTCCGTGACCGCAGAAGTTGTGGCACAGTCCCGCGGACCCAAGGTGCTTGTGTTCAAGCGTTGGCGTCGCAATGACAGCCGCAAGCTGCGCGGTCATCGTCAGGATTATACCACGCTGAAGATCAAGAGCATCAACGCTGACTCTGCTGCTAACTAGTTTTAGAAATTTTTTCTGGGAGAAGATCATGGCTCATAAAAAAGCAGGCGGATCATCCCGCAACGGTCGTGACAGTGCCGGCCAGCGTCGTGGCGTCAAAGTCTTTGGCGGCCAGAGCGTTATTCCTGGCTGCATCATTGTCCGTCAGCTCGGAACCCGTATCTATCCTGGTCAGAATGTTGGCATGGGCAGAGACTACACCCTCTATGCCACCAAACCTGGCAAGGTTCGTTTCGAGCAGTTCGCTCGCAAGCGTCGCACTCTTACCAGAGTGCACGTGGAAAGCGTCGCCGAGTAGGCAAAATCCGCACACAAATTTTCAAAAGGGAAGGGGCCTTGTCGTAAGGTTCCTTCCCTTTTGGTGTCCTGAGTTTTTCAGAGGTCCCTATGCGTTTTGTTGACGAGGCCCGCATCACTGTAAAGGCCGGCGATGGCGGAAACGGCTCTGTCCATTTCCGCAGAGAGAAATTCATTCCCAAGGGCGGCCCGGACGGCGGTGACGGCGGCGATGGTGGCTCCGTCATCCTGCGCGCCGACGCCAGACTCCTGACCCTCTACGACTTCCGCCTCAAGAGGCACTATACTGCCCCCAACGGCCAGCACGGCATGGGCAGGCAGATGTACGGCCGCAAGGGCGAGGACCTTGTCCTGCACCTGCCCGTAGGCACGCTGATCTTCGTGGAAGAGGACGGCGAAGAGCACCTTCTGTGTGACCTTGCCGAAGCCAACCAGGAAGTGGTCATTGCAAAGGGTGGCCACGGCGGCAAGGGCAACATTCATTTCAAGAGCTCCACCATGCGCGCTCCCACCTTTGCCCAACCCGGATCCAAGGGTGAGTACAGGCAGCTGCGCCTTGAGCTCAAGATTCTTGCTGACGCAGGTCTGCTCGGCCTGCCCAATGCCGGCAAGTCCACCTTTTTGTCTGCAGTGTCCGCTGCCAGACCCAAGATTGCCGCCTATCCCTTCACCACCCTTGTGCCCAACTTGGGCGTGGTCATTGACGAGTATGACCCGGGCCAGCGCCTGGTCATTGCCGACATCCCCGGCCTCATCGAAGGTGCCAGCCAGGGCCAGGGCCTTGGCATGCGCTTTCTGAAGCACGTGGAGCGCACCCGCTTTTTAGTGCACATCTTAAGCATTGAGGATACTGGCGGCGACAATCCCTGGGCAGGTTTTGAGCTCATTGACGAGGAGCTCAGAGCCTTTGACGAGGAGCTCTCCACCCATCCCCAGATCCGCGTCATCAACAAGATTGACCTTGTGGACGAGAAGCGCCTGGCAGCACTGCGCCAGCGTGCCGAAGAGGACGGCCTGAAGGTCTTCTTCATTTCCGCGCAGGAAAAGACCGGCCTTGAGGAGCTGATGCGCGAGTTGTGGCGCATGCAGACCGAAATGGAGATGCACGCGCCCCTGATCCGCACCCGTCCTGTGGAAGACCCAGCAGGCGACGCCTTTGCGGGCGAAGAGGGCGATGCGGACGAGGAAGACTACGAGGACGACGGCGAAGGGCCGGAAATCATCTGGACCAGGGAGTAGCAGCCATGTCTGACTGGAGAGCTGAACGGGCCAGGGTCCTGGCAGAGGCAAAATGCCTGGTTGTGAAGATAGGCAGTGCCGTCATTACCGGCAGCCAGGGCCTGCAGCATGAAATTATTTCCTCCCTGGCACGCCAGATGGCCGCTGTGCGCGCCATGGGCCAGGGGCGCAGACTGCTGGTGGTGAGCTCTGCGGCTGTGGCCGCAGGCAGAGCTGTGCTGGCAGCACATGGCATTGCCGCAGACACTGCCGGCCTGGCAGCCCGTCAGGCTGCTGCTGCCATTGGTCAGGGCAGGCTCATGCGTGCCTGGGACGATGCCTTTGCAGCCACGGATCTGGCAGCAGCCCAGGTCCTGCTCACCCAGGACGACTTTCGCGTGCGTCAGCGCCTGCTCAATGCCAGAAATACCTTCACGGAAATCCTCTCCTGGGGCGCTGTGCCTGTGATCAATGAAAACGACACAGTGTCCACGGAAGGCCTGAAGTTCGGTGACAATGACAGGCTGGCCAGCCTGCTGGTCACCCTGGTGGGCGCAGATGTGCTCATCAACATCACCTCTTCTCCCGGTGTCTATGACAGACCCCCTGCAGAAGGTGTGCAGGCCAGGGTGCTTTCCTGCATCGAGGACGCTGCAGCCCTGGACCTGGACAGCATGTGCGGCGGCAAGACCACTGTGGGCACAGGGGGCATGTATTCCAAGCTGCTTTCTGCCAGACGCGCTGCCCAGCGCGGTATCCCCACCCTCATTCTGCCGGGCAGAGAAAAGGACATCCTCTTGCGTGCCTTTGCCGGCGAGGACGTGGGCACCTGGGTGCGCCCGAGTGAGAAGGCCATTCCCACCCGCAAGTTCTGGATGGCCTACACGGATGCTCCTGTGGGCCGTGTCCTTGTGGACGACGGTGCAGCCGAGGCCCTGCAGAAACGAGGAAAGAGCCTGCTTCCCGGGGGTATCCTGGAAGTCGAAGGCTCTTTCGAGAAAGGGGATCTTGTCCGCATCGTGCACAAGGGCGCAAGTCTTGGTGTGGGTGTGTCCAACTATACAGCTGAGGACATCCGGCGCATCAAGGGCCTGAAGCGCATTGAAGTGGCAGCCATCCTGGGCAATGCCCACTACCCTGAGGTCATACACAGGGATAATATGCTGCTTGATGCAGCTATCTGAGCCTGGCAGCTCAGCCGCTGCAGGCAAGGGCGCAGCAGGGCTGTTTTCAGTCCTGCTGCGGCGCAAGCTTGACCGTTCCCGCCAGGGTATCCTGTGCCAGTTCCGCGGGTGAGCAGACAACAACCATGTCGCCATCCGTGATCAGACAGGAGCCCTGGCGTTTGCTTTCTGCAAGCTTGCGCAGCAGGGGCGTGTCATTGAGGTCAGGGGGCAGCATGCCCAGAGCCCAGGCAGCCATGCCGGCACAGACATCATCCGTGTCCTGCAGACCGTTGCGCAGGAGCGGACGGGCCTCCTCGCCATATCTGGGACAGGCCCTGATGAAGCGGCCAATGGCAAAGTAACAGGACCTGCGCAGGACATCGTTGTCCACGTAATTATCGTCAAAGCCCAGGTCAACAATGGTGGAGAAGAAGATGCGCTGAAAGTCCCTGGCCAGCGGCGGGCAGTGCGAGAGCACTTCGCTCACGGCTTCGGGCACGCCCCAGCCGATGTTGCCGCTTTCCTCGGACATGCGCCAGTTGAGTCTGCGCATGACATCGCGGGCTGCCTCAGGCTTTTTGGCATAGATGGCGCTGGTGGTGTGGCCAAGGGCTATGGCAGCGCGCAGCCTCAGCACAGGTTCAAAGAGCAGCAGGCTCATGAGCGGGCCGACAGAGGCAATGCCCTCAGCGGCTATACTTTCCAGATGCTCGCGCCACTGCGGTGATTCAAGCTGGGCGCGTACCTGGAATTTTTGTGCACGAAAGCGAGGCATGGAAGACCTCCTGACCATGTAGGGTCTGTAGCATCAGGAAAGAAGTCCCGAATGTGTCTGTTCCTTGCAAAAAACATTGCAAAAAACATTGCAAAAGAACAGCTGGTGTCAGAAGAAGCTGTATGGACAATGAGCTGTATGGACAATGGGCGTTTTGTCCCTACAGAGAGCAGAAGAAAATCACCCAGAAGGGCACGCTGAAATCCAGCACAATGGCATGGACAATGGAGATAAAGACCCATTGTGTGCCTAAGGTGCGCGTCATGATGGGCAAAGTACAGTCCATGGTGGTGGCTCCACCTAAGGCAATGACTGCCGGGGGCGCAAGGAATTTCGCAGCCACAGGCACAAAGAGCATGGTGAGAAGCTCTCTGGACAGGTTGGCTATCAGGGCCACAGTGCCGAGATCCGGGCCTATGGCCTGGGTAATGAGAATGGACGACAGGGAATAGTAGGCAAAGCCTGCGTGCACAGCCAGACTGTGCGAGAGCGGGTATGCCAGAAGTATGGAGCAGACAAGGGCAGAGAGAAAGGTGCCGATGGTTGTTCCCAGGGGGTAGAGCAGGACTCTGGGATGCAGGGTGCGCAAAATTTCGCCAAGACGCCGGTCACAGCCTACGGAAATGCCCACACAGCCCATGAGGGTGTAGAGCAGGACCAGGGTGACAGTGTCGCCCTCCTCAGCTGTCATGGGAACAAGCTGCAGCCAGCCGCAGAAGATGCCTGCCAGAAAGCAGCCTAAGATAAGCAGGCTTGTTCTCATTGCTGACCGTCCTTGTGCAGCCCGTTTTCTTGCAGCCCGTTTTCCCGCAGCCCTTCCTCTGTCCTGCCGGCTGCTGCAGCCGTCAGGCCTGTGCTGCCAGCCGTATTCCTGGCGGGAAAGAGTCTGCAGATGATGCTGACCACCACGGCGCTGCCCACCATGCTGGAAAAGGCCATGAGAAAGCCGTGCAGGCCAAGGGTGTGCAGATTGTCCATGATCATGGGATTGTGGCCGATGAGCATACCCATGGCAAAGAGCAGGGCACAGACAATGGGGATGAAGAGGCGGGCAATGTGGCCCGGGATGCGTGTCTTGCGCAGAAGAAAGCCGACCAGCATCCCCAGAAACATAAAGGCAAGGGCGAACATGGGAGCGGGGGTATCAGTTGATAAGAGGTGACAGCGTCTGGCGCAGGTAATCCCTGGTTCTCAGAAAATGATTCTCAGTGTCGAGATCGTCAATATCCCAGGTGAGCAGGGTGAGCATGCCATTGATGGGGCGCATGGGCATGGTGGGGCTGATATGGCCGGTAATGCCGATGGATCTGGCAGCAGGGCTGCCCATGATGATGAGCATGCGGGCAGAGAGCAGCTGCAGGCCCTGCCAGAAAATTTCCGTATTGACGGCAAGATAGGTATTGCCGTCCTCGTCCAGGGCAGGCAGACCGATGGGCCAGAAGGTATGGGTCCCTTTGGGCAGGCGCAGATAGGCTATAAGCTCGGCAAGTTTCGTGCGTCTGGCAGCATTGGGCTTGCCGCAGAGGTCGTGGCCAAGGCCGTAATAGGTCCAGGCAACCTTGCCGGGTTTTGTGCGGGCAAAGAGTGCCTGCCAGTCTGCAGGCCAGGCGCTGATGATATCTGCCCCTGCCTGCCTGGCAGCAGCGCGTGCGGACGCTGCCCCGGGCACGGGCTGTGCTGCCGCCTGCCGGGACATCTGAGCTGGTGCCTGAGCCGGCATCTGCCTGGGCGGCCGCTGTGGCGCCTGGACGCCGCGCTGTGCAGTTCCTGGTCTGGGGGCGCAGCCAGGCTGTCTCAGAGCATCAGCTGTGCCCCCGGACATGGTGTCTTGCCCTGCAGCCTGCCCTGCAGCCTGATTTGCCGCGTTGCCAGGGGCCTGCTGTCCGCGCTGCCAGGGCCTCTGACCTGCAGGGGGACGCTGGAAGGCCTGGCGTGCCTGGACACCGGGTGCCTGCCTTGCGGCCTGGCTGAAGCCTGCAGCAGCGTGTGCTGTGGGGCGTGCACAGGCCCCGGCCCGGAGTTCTTCAGCCTCCGGGGGGAAGAGCACATACGAGATGCCGGCAAGTTCGCGTCTTCTTGCCTGCGCGCTTACAACTGCAAAAGCCATGTGCACAAATCCCAGGCAACGTCCATCTTGCTCTGCAAAGGCCAGTGTTCTTCTCTGCCCTGGCAGTCTGCCACAGCCATGGCATTGGTTGCCGAGCCAAAGCCCGAGCCTGCCTGCGCTACATTGTTGGCAGCAAGCAGGCTGCAGCCCTTTTTCCTGAGCTTGAGTCTGGCAAGGTCCATGAGCGAGGTCTGCGCATCCGGTGTTTCGGCTGCAAAGCCTAAAATGCGCCGTGTCCCCTTGTCCAGGGCAAGCGTTGCCAGAATGTCTGCATTGGGCGTGAAGCGGACAGTGAGGCCGTCTGGAGAGTCCGCCTTCTTGAACTTTCTGGCACCAAAGGGGACAGGGGAGAAATCTGCCACTGCAGCCGTGAACATGCCCATGGTGGCCTTTGGCCAGATGTCCGTTGCTTCGCCAAGCATCTGTCTGGCAGTTGTGACAGGATGCAGGAAAAGGCCTGGCAGGGGCGGCAGAAGGTCTGTATCAATGCCGGGTCCTGCCACAGCATGCACACGAGCACCTCTCAGCCAGGCACTCAAGGCCAGGCTGGCACCCATGGCGCCTGTGGAAGGATTGGACCAGAAGCGCACACCATCCCAGGGCTCCCTGGTCGGACCAAGGGTCACCAGCACGGTCTCGCCTGCCATATCCTGCGGGGCCAGCAGGCGCAGGGCATGGGCCAGCAGGCAGGGCATGGGGGCAAGGCGCCCTGAGCCCTCGCTGCCGCAGGCAAGTGTGCCGCTGTCAGGGCCCACAATGGTCACCTTTCGTTCCTGCAGGGTGGCAATATTGGCCTGTGTGGCAGCATTGGTCCACATGAGGGTATTCATGGCAGGGGCCACAGCCACAGGGCCCTGGAAGGCCAGAATCTGGGCACTGAGCATGTCGCTGGCCTGGCCGCAGGCCATGCGCGCCAGAAGACTGGCAGAAGCAGGGGCCACCATGAGAGCATGGCAGCACTGGCCGGGCTCAAGGTGGGCAAAGGGCTCCTCGCCTGTGAACATTTCCGGATAGACCGGGGCTGCCCCTAAGGAGGAAAAGAGCAGGGGCTGCACAAAGTGGCCTGCACCCTGTGTGACAGTGACGGAGACGGTAATGCCTGCAGCACGCAGATGGCGCAGAAGATCAGCAGACTTGTAGCAGGCAATGGAGCCTGAAACGCCAAGATGCAGACGTCTGTTCTTCAGACGCTGCAGGGAGCGCAATACTTGTATGGCTGTGATCACAAATCTCTCTCCTGAACATGCCCTGCACCAATGCTGCCTGCTCCGCCTGCGCCATAGGGCGCTTCAGGTGCTGTGGACAGGCCGCCTGTGCCCTCTTCCTGCGCAGGAATGCCCTGGCTGTCATAGGGGGAAGAACCTGAGCTGTCTGAATTGCCTGATGAATTGCTTGAAGATGAGCTGCCGAAGCCGAAATTGAAGCTGTGGTCAGCCTTTTTGATGACCGGGATGGGCAGGCTGGCAGGTGCAGTCGAGCTCACATAGAGGGTCATGAGGGTCAGATTTGCCTGGGGCAGGATGTTGACTGCAGCAGTGCGGCCGTTCTTTTCAAAGACATAGAGGGCCCTGGTCTCTGTGGCATAGGCAAGGCGGGCAGTCCAGCCATCCTGTTGCAGGGCATCGCAGACCGTGCGTGCGCACATGGCAGGACTGGCGGAGCCGCGCAGGACTTCCATGCCGTCCTGGCCCTCAATGCGGCTGTGCTCTGCATAGTATTCCATGCCCAGGGGCAGGGGTGTGCCTAAGAGGAGACTGGTCCTGGCCACTGTCCCGCCGCCGACCGTGGTGCCGGTCAGGGGATTGGTGAAGCTTGCGCAGGCCGTGAGCAGAGAGAGAAGCAGAACAAGAAGCAGCGGTGCTGTGAGAGCGTGCAGGCGGTGCATGGCCGGGGTTCTCCTCAGGGCAGTGTGCAGTGGGCAGTGGGCAATAGACAATGGACAGCAGGCTGTCGGGCAGTCACGCCCCTTGTGCGCTGCCCGGGGGAGAGGCAGAACAGACGGACAGCTGCGGGGCCGCTGTGGCAGACAGGGGGCAGACAGTGTGGCAGACAGAAGCTGCAGCGGGCGGGACGCTGTGTGCAGGCCGGCAGGGTGAACGGTCCGGCAGCCTTGGCTGGACAAGTGTGCGCTTCCCGGACTACTACGGGCGTGCGCGAGCGCACAGGCCCTGATACGGCATGTGGCAGTGCAGTTTTATGCTGTACACTGCAGTGTCTCGGGGTGAAAGTATACAAGTACCTTGCTGCTGGCAAGAGGCCGGCACGGTACTGGAGTCCATGCTATATGTCTGAAACCATTGAACAAACATCTTCTGCCCCTGCTGGCACTGCCCCGGCGGACAGGACCCTTCCCGCACAGGCACAGGTACAGGCGCAGGACAAAGACTATCTGCTCTCAAGCTATGCCTATGACCTGCCTGAGGAGCTCATAGCCCAGACCCCGCCTGCAGAGCGGGGCACGTCGCGCCTCATGGTGGTGCAGCGCACAGGGGACCTTGCCATACGACACAGGCACTTTGCTGACCTTGTGGACGAGCTTCCCGAGGGCGCTCTGCTTGTGGCCAATAACAGCCGCGTGCTGCCTGCCAGGCTCAGGGGCCTGCGCCATACGGGCGGCAAGGTGGAATTTCTCCTGCTCTCGCCCCTGCCCGCCATCATGGCCAGGGCCAGGGAGACAGAGCCCGGGGTGTGGCAGGCCGAGGCTGAAGGACTGGTGCGCAGCGGCGGACATCCTGCGCCCGGGGAGTGGCTGCACTTCGGGGCATGCCTTGCTGTCTGCCTGCAGGAGCGCGGTGACTTCGGGCGCTGGCAGGTGATTTTGCAGTGGCAGGGCGACCTTGCCGGTGATTTCGAGGCCGAGGGCTCCATGCCTCTGCCGCCCTATATCCGCAGAGAGGACGGGGAAGGAGACAGGGAGCGCTATCAGACTGTCTATGCCAGAAAGGACAAGACAGGCTCTGTGGCAGCGCCCACTGCTGGTCTGCACTTTACTCCGGCCATCAGGGACAACCTGCTGGCCAGGGGCGTGGAATGGAAGGAGCTCACTCTCTATGTGGGCTACGGCACCTTCAGTCCTGTGCGCTGCGATGACATCAGGCAGCACAGCATGCACGGCGAGCTTGTGGACCTGCCGGAAGAGACCGTGGACGCTGTCTGCAGGGCAAAGAAGGAAGGCCGCAAGGTCATTGCCGTGGGCACCACCTCAGCCAGGGCCCTGGAGGGCGCGTACCGCGCCATGGGCAGGTGTGCGCCCTTCAGGGGAGTGACGGACATCTTCCTCTATCCGGGCAAGCCAGTGCATGTCATTGACGGCCTTGTGACCAACTTCCATCTGCCAGGCTCCACCCTGGTCATGCTGGTGGCAGCCCTCATGGGCAGAGAGCGCATCCTCAAGGCCTATGCCGAGGCTGTGGCCAGGCGCTATCGCTTCTTCTCCTACGGGGATGCCATGTTCATCAAGCCGTAGGCAGGCAGCAGAAGACAG
>CASEWR010000228.1 GCA_949291675.1 uncultured Desulfovibrio sp.
TTGTGCAGCTGGCCCGAATCTGCATGTGCAGGAAAAATCGCACGTGCTCTCTGCAGCTTGTCTGTCCTGCAGAACTTTCGTATGGTTGTCCCGTACAGCATACGGGCAGTTGCCGGACAGTCATCAGGCAGTCACAAGGCGGCTACCAGGCGGTCATCTGACAGCCTGCAGGCGCTTTTTCGCAAGGCGCTGTCTCATGGAACGCAGCCGCGCAGCCCCTTTTCTCTGCGAGCCGTACACCGGCCTGTCACCTTCTGCTGGTACAGACAGCTGCAGCCAGGCGCTCACTCAGGGGCAGGCTTTTTGTCACGCCCCTGCCAGGGCTCTGAACGCAGCGCCCCTGACGCCCTGCTGCGTCCGCCTGCTGTGCACATCCCCCTTCCGCACCGCACCCAGACTCACGCACACCCCGCATATATCCCCCATTCCCCCTTATGTCTTCAACTGGTTGCCATGTTTATCAAAACTTTCCTTTTTCACAGGCAGGCCCCTGTCTGCGGCCTGCCTGCCCGTCTGCACATCTGCCTGTCAGCCTGCCTGCTCCTCTGCTGTCTGTGTGCGCTGACAGCCTGCAATGACAACAAAACCGCCAGACAGCAGGCCACGCGTACCTCGACAGTGTTCAGGGTGGAAGCCAGGGACATCCCCCTGACAGCCGAGCTCTCCGGGCGCGTCTCAGCCTTCCGCAAGGCCGAGGTCCGTCCCCAGGTCAGCGGCATTCTCCAGAACCAGCTCTTCACCGAAGGTTCTCTGGTGAAGGAGGGGCAGTCGCTCTACAAGATTGACCCTGACACCTACGATGCTGCTGTGGAAAGCGCCAGGGCTGCCCTGGCCAGTGCCGAGGCCACCATGCATGCCGCAAAGCTGCGTCTGGACCGCAGGAAGGCGCTCCTGCGCAATCAGGCCGTGAGTCAGCAGTCCTATGAGGACGCCAGGGCCGAGTTTCTGCAGGCAAAGGCCAATGTGGATGTGGCAGAGGCAGCCCTGCGCACAGCCCGCATTCAGCTGCGCTACACAGACGTCCTTGCCCCCATCACCGGGCGCATCGGCAAGTCCAATGTGACCAGGGGCGCCCTGGTCACTGCCAATCAGGCAGAGGAGCTGGCTGTCATTCAGCAGCTGGACCCTGTCTATGTGGACATGACCCAGTCCTCCTATGCCCTGCTTGTGCTGCGTGACAGGTACGCTGCCGGCAATCTGGTGCGTCCCGGGGACGATACCTCCACGGAAGTGACCCTGACCCTGGAAAACGGCAGAGTCTATCCCCTCAAGGGTGAGCTCAAATTTGCGGACATCACGGTGGATGAGAGCACAGGCTCCGTGCTTCTGCGCTCTGTCTTCAAAAACCCCGACTTTGTGCTTCTGCCCGGCATGTACGTGAAGGCCAGCATCAGCCAGGGTGTGAAGATGGGCGCCCTGCTGGTCCCGCAGCGCGCTGTGCGCCGCGACCCCAAGGGCAATGCCTCGGTCTTTGTGCTGAACCAGGGCAAGGCTGAGCTGCGCCCCATTGTTGCCGGCGACCTTGTCGGGCGCTTCCTCATGGTCAATGAGGGGCTGAAGGAAGGCGAGCTCCTGCTGCTTGAGGGCATACAGAACATGCGCCACGGCCAGAATGTACAGCAGAGCAGCGTCTACACTGTGGACAGCTACGGAAAGTCGGGGGACTAGCCCATGTCCATTTCCCGCTTCTTCATCGAGCGACCGGTCTTTGCCTCGGTCATTGCCGTGCTCATCATGCTTGCAGGCGGGCTTGCCTACCGCTTCCTGCCTGTGGAGCAGTTCCCGCCCATGGCGCCGCCCACCATCTCCATGAACGTGGAGTATGCCGGCTCCTCAGCCCAGACCATGCAGGACAGTGTGGCCCAGATTATCGAGCAGAACATGACTGGTCTCGATAACATGCTCTACATGTCCACCTCGTCCTCCTCGGAAGGCAGGTCCTTTCTGAGGGTCACCTTTGACACAGGCACAGACCCGGACGTGGCCATGATGCAGGTGCAGAACAACCTGGACCTTGCCATGCCGCGCCTGCCTGAGGACGTGAAGAACCAGGGCATACGTGTGCGCAAGGTCTCGGAGTCCTTCTTGCGCTACATGAGCTTCTATGACGAGACAGGCAAGACCCCTGTGGAAGACATTGGTGACTTTGTCTCCTCAGTGCTCCTGGACCCCCTGAATCGTATTGACGGCGTCGGCGAAGCCACCCTCTTCGGCTCTGACTATGCCATGCGCATCTGGCTCAACCCGGATCAGCTGCGCTCCTTCTCCCTGACCCCTGCTGACGTGGTTGCTGCCATCCGCAACCAGAACAACCAGATTTCCGTGGGCCAGGTCGGCGGCCTGCCCAACCTGGACAATCAGGAACTCAACGTCACCCTGCTCTCCAGAACCAAGCTCAACAATGTGGAAGAGTTCCGCAACGTCATTGTACGCGTCAATCCCGACGGCTCTGCCGTGCGCGTGCGCGACGTGGCCAGGGTGGACATGGGCATACGCAGCTACACGGTCACCTCGCGCTTTCGCGGCTCTCCTGCCGTGACTGTGGGCATCCAGCTTGCCGAAGGTGCCAATGCCGTTGAGGCAGGCCAGCGTGTGGATGCCTTCATGGACCGCATGCGCCAGTTCTTCCCGCCTGGCATCACCTACCACACCACCCTGGACAGCGTGCCCTTCATTCTGGCCTCCATCGACAGTATTGTGCACACCCTCATCGAGGCCATTGTGCTGGTGGCTGCCATCATGTTCCTCTTTCTGCAGAGCTGGCGGGCAACGCTCATTCCCACCCTGGCAGTGCCCATTGTGCTCCTGGGCACTGTGGCTGTCATTGCCGCATCAGGCGGCTCCATCAATACGTTGAGCATGTTCGGCCTGGTGCTTGCCATAGGCCTTCTGGTGGACGACGCCATCGTGGTCGTCGAAAACACCGAGCGCATCATGCACATGGAGGGCCTGCCTCCTGCCGAAGCCATCAAGAAGTCCATGGACCAGATCACCTGGGCTTTGATAGGCGTGGCAGCTGTGCTCTCCGCAGTCTTTGTGCCCATGTCCTTCTTTGGCGGCATCCCCGGCGCCATCTACAGACAGTTCACCCTGACCATTGTCTCGGCCATGACACTGTCGGTCTTTGTGGCCATCGTCATCACCCCGCCCCTGTGCAAGTATCTGCTCAGGCAGCGGGACATGCATCCTGGCAAAAAGAATTTGTTCACCCCCTTCAACAGGCTGGTGGACACTGGCACCAGGGGCTATGCAGGCGTTGTGCGCAAGCTCATTCAGCACCCTGTCAAGGTCATGCTGGTTTACGCGCTGCTGGCAGCAGGGGCTGTGGTGGCAATGCGCGAAATGCCCACCTCCTTCCTGCCTGTGGAAGACCAGGGCATTGTGAACTTCAATATCTTCATGCCCCCTGGCACCACCCGCCAGACCACCCTGGCTGCTGCCCAGGAAATTGAGGACTACTTCAAGACCCATGAGGGCGATCTCATCGAAGGCGTGGGCATCATGCTGGGCATGGGCCCCAACTCCAGCCGCGGCCAGAACGTGGCCAACGGCTATGTCACCCTCAAGCACTGGGATGAGCGCAGAGAGCCTGAGCAGAGCACCAGCGCCATTGTGCGCAGGGCAAGGGCACACTTTGCCAACTACACATCAGGCCGCATCGCCTTCAGTGAGCCGCCGCAGATCCGCGGTCTCGGCAATGCCTCTGGCCTGGTCATGCAGCTGCAGGACCAGGGCGGCCTCGGCCACGAAGCCCTGGTCATGGCCAGAGAAGACCTGCTGGACATCATGCGCATGAACCCCATGTTCTTCAACCCGCGCACCACCTCCCTGGATGACATCCCCCAGGTGCGGGTGGACATTGATGATCTGAAGGCCGGTATCTTCCACTTAAGTCCTGACAGCATCAATGCCGACCTTTCCACTGCCTGGGGCGGCACCTATGTGAACGACTTTGTGGACAGAGGCAGAGTCAAGCGCGTCTATGTGCAGGGTGATGCCCCCTACCGCATGAACCCCGATGACCTGCGCTACTGGTACTTCCGCAATGAACAGGGCGACATGGTGCCCCTGGATGCCTTTGCCACTGTGCACTGGACCTACGGCCCTGCCCAGCTGGAGCGCTTCAACGGCGTACCCTCCACAGCCATTGAAGTGAGTGCCGGCGAGAACGTGAGCTCCGGTGAGGCCATGGAGGAAATCGAGCGCATTGTGGCCAACGAGCTGCCCCATGGCATAGGCATGGAGTGGTCCGGCTTAAGCTATGAGGAAAAGCGCTCGGGCTCGCAGACAGGCTTTTTGTACGCCCTCTCCATCCTGGTGGTCTTCCTCTGCCTGGCCGCTCTCTATGAGAGCTGGACCATTCCCTTTGCCGTCATCCTGGTGGTGCCCATCGGTGTGCTCGGCGCCATGGGCCTGAGTACGTTGCGCGGCCTGCACAATGACATCTACTTCCAGGTCGGCATCCTGGCAGTCATAGGCCTGTCCGCCAAGAATGCCATTCTCATTGTGGAGTTCGCCAAGACCCTCTATGAGAACGGCAGAAGTCTGGTGGATGCCGCTGTGGAAGCAGCCACCATGCGTCTGCGCCCCATTGTCATGACCTCCATGGCCTTTTTGCTGGGCGTGCTGCCCCTGACCGTGAGTACAGGTGCCGGCGCCAACAG
>CASEWR010000229.1 GCA_949291675.1 uncultured Desulfovibrio sp.
GGGCTTCAAGCCGGTACTTGGCGAATATGACGACAAGGAGACCTACCGCAGGCTGCAGGCTGACAAGGCCGCTGCCCTTGTGGTCATGGACTCGGACATACGCAGTGCCAACATTGCCTTCTCTGCCCATGAAGCCACCCCTGACCTCAAGATTGTGGCAGGCGTCGAAAGCCTGGAGGCCAGGGACATATTGCGCATGGCAGGCTGCTCGCACTGCTTTCACTTCTACAGCCTGCTTGGCGAGGCCCTGGCACGCCGCGTCATTCACCCGAGCAGGCGGGTCAGTATTCTCGGGCACTTCGGCCGACTGACCCTGGCCGAGGCCCCGGTCATGCGCACACCCCTGGCAGGCAGGGCACTGTGGCAGAGCCGCATCCGTGAGGACGCGGGTGTGAGCGTTGTGGGCGTGTGGACACGCGGCGTCTTCAGCCTGCCACGGCCGGATACGGTCTTCGGCCGCTCCACGGTGCTCATGGTGGCAGGTACTGCAGAGCAGGTGAATGCCTTCAACAGGATGCTGAGCTCATCTGCGGAAGAGGATGCTGCCCAGCAAGCCCCGGCCATCATCATCGGCGGGGGCAGAGTGGGGCAGGCAGTGGCCAGAAGTCTTGTCAGAAGGGGTATCAAGGCCGTCATTGTGGACCGCAAGAAGGATATTGACTGCGGCAACATCCCTGTCATCTGCGGCGAAGCCTCGGACAGAAGCTTCATGGAGCAGGCAGGCATACGCACGGCGCCTTCCATCATTGTCACGACCCATGACGATGACGCCAATATTTACCTGACCATCTACTGCAGAAGCCTGCGTCCTGATGCCCAGATCATCAGCCGCGCCTCCCTCGACAAGAACGTCAACGGTCTGCATCTGGCTGGCGCAGACCTTGTTCTCTCGCTGGCCTCCCACATCTCGGCCACTGTGGTCAATCTGCTCTCCCCCAACAGAGTGCTCATGCTCAACGAGCGACTGGCAGTCTTCCGCTCCACCATCACGGGCAATCTGGCAGGTTTGACCCTCATGACCAGCGGCATACGCAAGAAGACACACTGCTCTGTCCTTGCTGTGCACGGCAAGGACGGCTCGTCCTGCATCAACCCCCCTGCAGACTTCGAGCTGAAAAAAGACGATATCCTCTATCTCATTGGTGATAATCAGGCACAGCAGCTGTTCAAGACACATTATGGCATTGTGGTGCCTGCCGAGTCCTCAAATCTTGAATGGCAGGAGAGCACAGTCCAGGAGAAGAAGGCCTGAGAAGAGGGAAAGCTGCCGGCCGTACTGCAATCTTCCCCCTGTGCAACTCTTGTGCTTTGCTGCGTATAGGGCTAGAAAGTCTGCCATTGTCCATCAGTACCAGGACACATTGTCCCAATTTTCCATAGTTGTTAAGGACGAGCAGTACGACATACTGGTGCTACATATTGGTGCTACATACTGGAGTTTTCCCATGGGAATGAATGACTATCTCAAAAAAATACTGCTGAGCCGCGTGTACGACGTGGCCTGCGAAACACCTCTCGAAAAGGCACAGACCCTGTCGAAACGCCTTGATAACACAGTGCTGCTCAAGCGTGAGGACACCCAGCCTGTCTTTTCCTTCAAGCTGCGCGGCGCCTACAACAAGATGGCCCAGCTCAGCAGAGAAGAGCTGGACCGCGGCGTTATTGCTGCCTCTGCAGGCAACCATGCCCAGGGCGTTGCCCTTTCCGCCAGACATCTTGGCTGTGAAGCCACCATTGTCATGCCCGAGACCACGCCTGCCATCAAGATTAACGCTGTTGAGCGCCTTGGCGGCAAGGTGGTGCTGTCCGGCGAGTCCTTCAGTGACTGTGCCCAGAAGACAGAGGAGCTCATCAGGGAGACAGGTGCAGTCTTCATTCCCCCCTTTGATGACGAGGACGTCATTGCCGGCCAGGGCACCATTGCCATGGAAATCCTGCGCCAGAAGCCCGGTCGCCTGGACGCTGTCTTTGTGCCCATTGGTGGTGGCGGTCTTGCCGCAGGCGTTGCTGTCTACATCAAGCAGCTGCGTCCTGAAGTGAAGGTCATTGGCGTGGAGCCTGTGGACAGCGACGACATGCGCCGCTCCATTGCTGCAGGCCGTCCTGTGGAAATGCGCGAAGTGGGCCTGTTTGCCGACGGCGTGGCCGTGAAGCTGGTGGGCCAGAAGACCTTCGAGCTGTGCCGCGACTGCCTGGACGACATTGTGCTGGTGGACACAGACGCCATCTGTTCTGCCATCCAGGACATCTTCGAGGACACCCGCTCTGTGGCAGAGCCTGCAGGCGCTCTGGCCCTGGCAGGCCTCAAGGCCTATGCAAAGGAGCATAACCTGCACGGTGCCCGCCTGGTGGCCGTTGTCAGCGGTGCCAACATGAACTTTGACCGCCTTGGCTACGTGACTGACCGTGCTGCCATCGGCTCTGCCAGCGAAGCCCTCATTGCCGTGGACATCCCGGAGGAAATCGGCTCCTTCAGGTCCCTCATCCACTGCATTGGCAGGCGCAACATCACCGAAGTGTGCACACGCTTCTCTGATCCCAAGTGCGGCCACGTGCTCTTAAGCCTGGCCATGGGCAGTGCAGATGCCAGGGAGACAGTGCTTGACGACCTGCGCAAGGCGGGCTTCGGTGTCACTGATTTGAGCGACAACGAGCTTGCCAAGCTGCATATCCGCCACCTTGTGGGCGGCAACGCTCCCGAGATCAAGCATGAAAAGCTCTACCGCTTTGTCTTCCCCGAGCATCCCGGTGCCCTGCTGAACTTCATTGATGCCATGCACATGGACTTCAACATCACGCTCTTCCAGTACCGCTATCACGGCGCAGACTTCGGCCGTGTGCTGGTGGGCATTGATGTGCCCGAGGACAAGGAAGACAAGTTCCAGAACTTCCTTGAGCGCGTGCATCTCATGGGCTACCCCTATGTCAATGAGACAGACAACGAGGCCTATCGCATCTTCCTTGGCTGGCATGAGGCAGACAAAAAGTAGCTGACCTGCTCTTTGTACAGGACGGACAAGGCTGCATTCTGTCAGAACGCATGAAGCGAATTGTGTCCCTGCCCGGTGGAACTTTTTCTACCGGGCAGGGAAATGCAGCAGCAATATCTGTGCTGCAGGAGCCTTTGTGCCCATCGAAAGAATACATCTCCACAATTTTAAAGTATTCCAGGATGTACTCATCAAAGAAATTCCTGAATTTGCTGTTTTCACAGGGGCTAATGGAACAGGAAAAAGTACATTGTTTGATGTTTTTGGCTTTCTGAAGGATTGCCTGACATACAATGTTTCCAAAGCCCTGCAGTTTCGCGGTGGATTTAAAGAAGTTGTCTCACGTGGTCATGAGCAAGAGAATATTGAAATAGAAATTCAATACAAACTTCCTGTTGCTACAGTGGACAGACTTGTCACATACCGGGTGGAAATTGGCATACGTGACGAAAAGCCTTCTGTGGTACGGGAAATCTTGCGCTACAAAAGAAGCTCATATGGGGCACCCTGCCATTTCCTTGATTTTTCCAATGGGACAGGTTTGGCAGTTGTCAACGAAGAAGGCTTTGACAGGAACGGTGAGCAACTGCAGAGAGAACGTCTGGATCTTGGAGCACAAGACATACTTGCACTTAAAGGGGTAGGTCAGTTCCAGAAGTTCAAAGCTGCCAATGCGCTGCGTCAGGCGATAGAACAGTGGCACGTCTCGGACTTTCATAGTGATGCAGCGCGGGGAGCCAGGGATGTTGCAACAGGAGATACTGAGCACCTCTCTGTTCATGAGGAGAATCTCCAGTGCGTGGCTAAAAAATATCTGGAGACGCAGAGTAATGTCTTTAACGCTATTCTAGATGTCATGAAGAGACGTGTTCCTGGTGTGCATGATATCACTGTCCAGACAACAGTCGACGGCAGGCTGGTGCTCCAGTTCGGGAATAAGGTGTTTAAGGATCCTTTCCTGGACAAAGACGTTTCTGACGGAACACTGAAGATGTTTGCGTATTTGCTCCTTCTGTATGATCCAAACCCTCATCCATTCCTTTGTGTTGAAGGACCGGAAAATCATCTGTATCCACGTGTCTTGCTTGAATTGGCTGAAGAATTTCGCGGGTATGCGCAAAGAGGGGGACAGGTTTTCGTAGCAACGCATTCCCCGTACTTTCTTAATGCCGTCGAATTGCAGGAAGTCTTCTGGATAACAAAGGGTGCAGATGGATTTGCAAAAATAGTACGAGCCAGAGATAGCATTCAGGTAGCTGCCTGTGCACAAGAAGGAGACAAAATGGGAGAACTCTGGAACCAGGGGTTGTTCCGTGGAGCAGACCCGCAATGAGGACGTTAGTCTTTCGGGAGTGTTCTGTTTTTTTGTTGTTCGACCATGCATTTTCACCTCTATGAGGGACGTGGATCTCGGCGAGATCAACAGACAGGAGAGACTTCCAGAGTCAGAAAAGGGCCCGCAGATTCGTCTGCAGGCCCTTTTACCAAAGGCGCCGTAAAGCCTCTCCCTTCAGGGAGAGGATATAAGGCGCACCCTACCGGGGAGTCCTCTGTGATTCAATATTTTCCTGCAAGGAAGAGAGAGCGCTCCCCACAGCTTCCGGTAAAATAGCTTGGAGACCAGAGGGAACCAGCCCAGAGTTTGTTGCGAATCGAAGGGTAGTCTTTCTTCCGAATCAATCTGCTCGAGACACCTTTCAGACTATTGACCAGGGATGAAACAGCTACTTTTGTGGGATGACAAGT
>CASEWR010000230.1 GCA_949291675.1 uncultured Desulfovibrio sp.
TTTGTTTCATTTTTCTGAAAATTTCTTTTCAGCGTCATGCAACTGTCATAAGTCTTTCGAGTCGCGGGAAAGTTCTTTATAGGCTTTTCAGTTTTCATCTGTCAAGCATTTTCTGAAAACTTTTTTGGGGAAGTTCTCGAATCTGCCCGCCAGAGGCCTGTTGGCCTGCGCTGTGTGAGGCGCTTGGGAAGCGTGCTCACTTGGCGCGAGGAGCGTTTCTACGCTTGTGGTACCCTGCTGTCAACAAAAATTTGCAAATCCGGCAAACTTTTTTTGCAGGTTCCAGCTAAAGTGTTGAATTTCCTGATGTGTCCCCGGCATTTTTCCCTGTCAGCCTCAGAAACCTGCCCCGGACTGCAGGTCGAAAGCTCAGTCCCGGGACCCTGTCTCAGGCCCAGTCCCCTCTGCGCCCATACTTCAGAGTCCTTCAGAATCTGCAGATCCGTGTTCAGATCCATGACCAGGAAAACAGCGATTTCCCCGTATCCATGTCCTGCAGCACCTGCATGTCCTCCTCCGTGAGCTGAAAGTCAAAGATGGCCATGTTCTCGGCCAGACGCTGCCTGTGGGAGCTTTTGGGCACCACGGCAATGCCGCGCTGCACAAGAAAGCGCAGGGCCACCTGGGCAGCTGTTTTGCCGTACTTCCTGCCCGTGGCCGTGAGCACAGGATGGCTGCAGATGCCTGCCCTGCCTTCTCCGAAGGGGCTCCAGGCCTGCACACATGTCCCCTGCTCCTTCAGCCAGCCCACAAGGCTGTCCTGCTGGAAGTAGATATGGTTCTCCAGCTGATTGAGGGCAGGCGTGATGCGGCACTGCGCATACAGGCGTTTGCAGCGCTCCAGACCAAAGCTTGAGATGCCGATGCTGCGCACAGTCCCCTCTGCCACGGCATCCTCCAGGGCCTGATACATCTCTTCCCAAGCCTCGTACGGCTCATGGACCAGCATGAGATCAATGTAGTCTGTCTGCAGGGCCTCAAGGCTGGTGGCTATGCCCTGTCTGGCCTTCTGGTACGAGGCACAGGGCCTGTTGAGCTTGCTTGTGATGAAGATTTCCCGTCTGGCCAGCCCGCTTTCCAGCACAGCCTGCCCCACCTCGTGCTCATTGCCATACATCTTTGCCGTGTCCAGCAGCCTGTAGCCGAGCTCCAGGGCGTCCAGCATCACATCCACGCCACTGCTGCCTGAAAGTGTGTACGTCCCAAGCCCCAGCATGGGCATGGTCTGCCCGTTGTTCAGCGTCGCTTGCTGCATGCGTCCTCTCCTCTGCTCCGGACCGGCCTGTCCGGCCCCAATCTGGTCTGACCTGGTCTGATCTGGTCTGCCCTGCCCCGGACTGGACTGGTCTGGCCAGTCCGTCCCTGGCGGGCTGCTCAGGCCTCCTTTGCGCTGCCATGCAGCCCGCATAGTCGCTCCTGCCGGCTCTACTGCTCGTACATATGGGTCTCGTAGGTATCGACCCGCACCACATCCGGATCAAGGGCGCCGCGGATGTTCCTGTTGAGCGCGTTGATGGCGTCCATATCTTCAGGGGCAAGCGCAAAGTCAAAGATGTCCAGGTTCTCGCGGATGCGCTCAGCGTGCACACTCTTGGGGATGATGGAGACGTTGCGCTGCACATGCCAGCGCAGCACCACCTGGGCAGGGCTTTTGCCATACTTTGCTGCCAGGGCGCAGATGACAGGGTCCTTCAGCACGTGCTGCGGCCCGTTTCCGCCTGAGCCGTCATAGAGCATGACTGCCCCCAGAGGCGACCAGGCCTGGGTGACAATGCCAAGGCGCGCATGCACAGCCATCAGTTCCTGCTGATTGAGATAGGGATGCAGTTCCACCTGGTTGACTGCAGGCACAGTATCGCAGGCATCCAGAAGCCGCTGCAGATGATGGGCATGGAAGTTGCAAACACCAATGGCCCTGACGCGGCCGTCACGCACTTCCTGCTCCAGGGCCTTGTAGGCCTCAATGGTGCGCTCAAAGACATGGGGCACAGGGAAGTGCAGCAAAAAGAGGTCCACCTGCTCAAGCCCAAGGCGCTCCAGGCTGGCAGTCACCGAGGCACGCGTTCTGTCAGCGCCGAACTCCGTGACCCAGACCTTGGTGGTCACAAAGATGTCCTGCCTGGCAATGCCGCTTTCCCGTATGCCCCTGCCCACCTCGCGCTCATTGCAATAGGTCTGGGCAGTGTCCAGCAGACGATAGCCTGTCTGCAGGGCTGTGCGCACTGTTTCGGCGCATATGGCGGCATCAATCTGAAAGACGCCAAAGCCCACCTGGGGCATGGCAACACCATTGTTGAGAAGAAGTGTGGGAGAGGTGTTCATATCTGCTTCCTTGTACCTGGCTTTCCTCTGCCAGTACGTACGCACTTTGCGGGGTTGCGAACGACAGACATCAGATAATGCATGGACAGCGCACGGACAAGGCATGGGCAAAGCCAGGATTTCCGGCCAACGGGCAAAGCACATGGCCCAAGGATACGGGCACGGCAGACCGGTGGGCAAAACGAATGGGGAGAGGCAATGGGCAGTGCGTTGCGCAGGACACAGGGTGCCAGGGCAGTCAGGCTACGGGGCCATCAGGCAGATGCCGACACTTCTTCTGTGTCTTGTCACACAACAGTCACCTGAAGGTAGGAAAAAGGCGAGCCGGCTGGCAAATACTTATGCTGTATGTCCTTTCATGCCTGTCTGACATGGCTGGCCGCACACATACCTGTCCGGCATATTTTTGCAGCTGACATGCCTGTGCAGCATGGACAAAAAAAGGGAAAGCAGCTGACTGCCCTGTGCAGCCAGACCACTGTCGTACAGCCTTGCGGAGGATTTCCATGGAACTGCGCGTTCTGCGCTATTTTCTCACTGTGGCCCGGGAGGGCTCGATCACTGCTGCAGCTGCAAAGCTGCATCTGACGCAGTCCACCCTGTCCCGTCGCCTCAAGGATCTTGAGGGCGAACTCGGTCTCAGACTCTTTGACAGAAAGGGCGCCAGCATGCGCCTGACTGCAGATGGTCTGCGCCTGTGCGCCAGAGCAGAGGAAATCGTGGACATGCTCAACAAGACCGAGGCCGAGTTTGCCGTGCAGGACGCGCCTGTTGCCGGAGATTTGCGCATTGGCCTGCGCGAGGGGCAGGCCTCCCTGCTTGCCTGCAGTATCCTGGCCAGCCTCTGGGCAGAGCACCCCGAGGTGCACGTGCATCTGATCACCTGTCCTGATGAAGAGCTGTGCGAACTGCTGGACAAGGGACATGCTGACTGCGCCCTGCTTGCAGAGCCCTGTCCTGCCCAGTTTCAGAGCCTGCACCTGCCTGTTGCCGAGATCTGGGGCATCACCATCAGCATGACGCATCCTCTGGCAGCAAAGGAGCACGTCACAGTCCAGGACCTTGCCGGACGGCCTCTGCTTCTGCCCTGTCAGCCAGAGCCGCAGGCACGGCTGTGGCAGGCACTGCTTGCCTGGGCAGGCAGAGAGTCCGGCAGGCTCATCCCTGCAGGCAGCTTCAATATCGTGCCCTGCTGCGCCATGCTGGCAGAAAAAGGACCTGCACTGCTGGTGGCCCCCAGGGATCTGGTGCCCCAGGGCATTGTGGAAGACAAGACCCTGTGCTTCCGGCCTCTGGAACCGGAGCTTGTCACCTCTGTCTGCCTGGCCTGGAAGAAGGATGCCACACTGCCCAGAGCCTGCGAGCTCTTTGTACGCAGACTTGAGACAGTGTGCGAAGACAGAAGATAGG
>CASEWR010000231.1 GCA_949291675.1 uncultured Desulfovibrio sp.
GAAGCAGAACTTCCTCTCCCTGCGCGAGGCAGACAAGCGCATAGACGTGGCCAGGCAGAATGTGGCCCATGCCCGTGAAGCCTATGAGGCAGCCCTTGTCCAGTACCAGGAGCAGGTCGGCACCAACTTCGATGTGCTGGATGCCTCCTCCAACCTGCTGGCAGCCGAAGTGGCGCTGACCACTGCCAGGGGAGACTATCTGCTGGCCTTGTCGCGCCTCTACAGGGCCATGGGCGAGTTCCACCCCGATCTGCTGTAGCCGGCTCTCGCACAGGCTCGCCAGCCTGCGTGCGGTCTCGTTCCGGGCCGCGTTCCGGCGTGTTCACCGCCTCCAGGTCTTCTCCCGGGCTGGCTTTCTCCCGGCCAACCCCGCTCTGGCCGGCCTTCTCACAGCGGACCTCTCTGGCAGGCTTTCTCAGGCCGGCTTTCCCGGACAGGTTTCCCCTGGCCGGACTTCTTCTGCCAGCCCTCTCTGGTTTCAGCATCTTTCCCGAACAGTACGCGATGGCCCCTGTCTTCCCGTGCACAGGATGCGGCCGCCATTCTTTTACCGGAAAGCAGCATCTGGCGCAGCACAGCTGTCACATCTGTTCAGCAGGATGGAGCTGTCAGCTGCGCGCCTGAACGTCCGGGCCCTGGTCGCCTGAACCCTGGTTCCCTGGACCCCTGGTCGCTTCAGGCACTGATCGCCCTGAGCCTGGCGGATGGAGGCACAGGGCGCGGGTTTGCGGACAGCGCGCACGACCCTTTCCAACAAATTTCAGCAAGGAGGCAGCGCTCCGCCTTTTGCGTATGCAGGGTGGAACCTGCGCTGACGAAAACATGAGCGTACAAGACGATCAACTACTCATACTCCCCCTTGGTGGTCTCGGAGAAATCGGCCTCAACTGCCAGCTGTGGGAGACATCAAAGGGCCTGGTGATGGTGGACTGCGGCCTCATGTTTCCCAGCGACGAGCATCTGGGCGTTGATGTCCTCATCCCCCACTTCGGGATGGTGCGGTCCATCAGAGACAACATTCTCGGTATTGTGCTGACCCACGGCCACGAGGACCACATCGGTGCCCTGCCCTGGATCGTGCCGGAACTGCGCGGTGTGAACATCTACGGCTCGCCTCTCACCCTGGCTCTGGTCAGCCACAAGCTGGAGGAGAGGGGTATCCTGGACCTTGTGCACCTGCACACTGTGGGCCCTGACAAGCCCCAGCAGATCGGAGATTTGTGCTTCCATTTCCTGCCGGTCTGTCATTCCATCCCCCAGGGCTTTGCCCTGGGCGTGGAGACCCCTGTGGGCAAGATCCTGCACACAGGCGACTTCAAGGTGGACCCCAATCCCCTGTCCGGTGCAGGCACGGATCTTGCGCTCTTCAGGGACTTTGCCGGCGAGGAGGGTGTGCGCCTGCTCATGTCGGACTCCA
The DNA here is from genome assembly GCA_949291675.1 of uncultured Desulfovibrio sp. Taxonomy (GTDB): domain Bacteria; phylum Desulfobacterota; class Desulfovibrionia; order Desulfovibrionales; family Desulfovibrionaceae; genus Desulfovibrio. The sequence continues at coordinate 1,418 of CASEWR010000231.1, forward strand.
CCAACAGTGATCGCGAGGGCAGGAGCCTTACCGAGCGCCAGGTCATGGATTCCCTGGACGCAGTCTTTGCCCGTGCCGAAGGGCGCATCATCATCACCCTGTTCTCAAGCCATCTGCAGCGTATTCAGGAAGTCTTTGACCTGGCAGTCAAGTACGACAGGGTCGTGCTCATCAGCGGACGCAGCCTGGCCAACAATATCGAGATGGCCAGCAGTCTGGGCATCAGCCGCGTGCCGGAGGCCTTCTACAATGCCCACATGGCGATCCCGGACGTGCCGGACGAAAAGCTGGTTATCATCGTGACCGGTGCCCAGGGCGAGCCCATGAGTGCCCTGTCCCGCATGGCCTATGGCAGGCACAGGCAGCTCCACATCCATCGGGGCGATACAGTGCTCATGAGCTCCAGAGTCATTCCCGGCAATGCCAGGGCCATCTCCAGTCTCATTAACGAGCTCTACCGCCAGGGTGCCGAAGTGCTCTACGAGAGCGTCTGGGCCATTCACGCCTCCGGGCATGCCCAGAGGGAAGAGCTCAGGGACATGATCCTTGCCACCAGGCCCGAGTACTTTGTGCCGGTGCACGGCGAGTATCGCCACCTCATCAAGCACGGCCGCCTGGCAAAGGAATGCGGCGTGGCAGAGGACAAGGTCGTCATCCTTGAGGACGGGCATCCCCTGAGCATTGATGCGGACGGCATCAGGCTGCTTGAGCCCCTGGTGGCGGACTACACCCTGGTGGACGGCAAGGGTATCGGCGACGTGGGTGCCTCTGTGCTGCATGAGCGGCGCATCATGGGCGACGAGGGCGTGGTCTTTGTGGTGCTGGTCCTGGACAGCGAGACCGGCTACGTGCTCCAGGGCCCGGAAATTGTCTCCAGAGGCGTGGCCTTCGAGCCCTTCCGCCATGTCTTTGATGATGCCAAGTGCCTGATCATTGACGAGATCGAGCGTGTCAGGGCCTCCAATCCGGCCTCCAGTCTGCCTGTGCAGGACATGCAGGAGAATATACGCAGCACCCTGCGCCACTTCTTCCGCCGCGTGCTCGACCGCGACCCCATTGTGGTGGCAACCATCCTTGAAGTTTAGCTTGAAGTCTGACTTGAGGTCTGACCCGGGGTCTGACAGCGCAGGGGACACGGGCACAGTCCGGGCTCTGCCAGTGCTTCTGACCGCCGGCTGCCAGAGCAGGCCGCAGGCGCACAAACAAAAAGGCCCTCCCGGTTTTGGGAAGGCCTGGGCAGCATTGTCGCGACTCGTTGTGTTGAGCGGCCGTGTCTTTCAGTTCTCTCAAAGCAGGAGATGCCTGAAAGGGCACGAGCAGCGTCTGTTGATGTGGCAGTTCAGCTGATGGCTTGTGGGGCGCGGGCTGGCTGAGTCAGCTGCACTTTAGCGGGGATTGAGGTGCTCAGGCTCCACAAGCAGGTGGTAGCGGGGCTGCTGAACCTGCGGGTCCGGCAGGCTGACATTGCCTTCGATGCGCAGCGGCGCCTCTGAGAAGCCGAAGGGTTTGGCTATTTCCGGCTTGGCAGCCAGCGAGAAGACGCTGTCATAGGACAGGGAGATAACCGGCAGGCTGGACTGCGAGGTGCCGGCAGAAAGCTGCAGGGAGCCGAGGTTCTCGGCATTGTTCAGCAAATCGCTGACCCTGGTCTGCGTGCTGTTGTTGAAGAAGGAGGGCAGGCGAAGTTCTGCCTTGCGCAGCAGTGCCAGGAAGTCATTGCCTGTCTGCCCCACGAAGCTGATGAGGCTGTTGCCCGTGCTGGTTGCCAGAAGGCTGACCGGGACTGTGCCGCCATGGATGCCGAGATAGGCGCAGCGGGCGCCGGCAGGCATGGATACCCAGCCAGGCTCGGCCATGCGGAAGACTGTGGAGTGTGACTGCGCCACAGAGTGCATGGTCAGGGCAAGACACAGAACAATGAAGAGGGCCGAGAGGCCTATGGACAGAAAGAAGTTGCGGGAGTCGGATTTCGGGCTGCCCTTGCCGGGCAGAACGCCTGGATCACACGACATAAACACACCACGAAGCTATGTTCAGAATCTTGCGAAGGGACTGTCTGTGACCGCCCGCAGGCCCTGTTTTCCCGGGCCGGACAGAAAGGACGGCACACTGTCTTTCCCTGCATCTAAGTGTCTTTCTCCCGGCTGTCAAGATTGGAAAAACCTCCTGCCCGGAGGCGGCTGACAGTCTTGCGCGAGTCGTGTGGAGGGTAGTCTTGGAGGGCAGAGCAGACGCATGACTTTTCGCCTGCAGGCACGCTCAGCCTGCAGAAGAGAGGGCAGTTGGCCAGCCTCCCCGGGCAGGGTGTCCTGACAGCAGGACTGGCGACACAGTAGCAGAAAGGAGCGCGTTCCGGCATGGCAGAGCTGTGGCACAAGGGTGACAGTCCGGTGAACTGTCTCTAGCCCTCTGCCTCGCCTGCGTCAGGGGCAGGGCCAGGCAGGCTCTCCGGGTCCAGCTCGAAGACTCGCTGCTCGCGGATAGTGACGCCGATACCATAGTCCATGAGCAGGCGTACAAGCTGCTCGCCGTTGATGAGGCAATGGGGGTCTTGTCCGGCTGACTGGCTTCGTTTCGGGCGCCCTTGCTGAAGTCACTGGTGGTGATGATGAGTCCCTGTTCATGGACCCCGAGGCTGCCGCGGACCTGCTGGACTACCTGTGCCTGCACATTGTGTTTCCAGTGCTTGGCCTGAACAGCCAGCTTGATGCGGATGGATTCTGCAATAGTGAGAATCCCCCGCACATCAATGCCGCCATCACGGGTGTACCGGGTCTGTGCCACCTCCTCAAAGCCCATTTCCATCAGCAGGATGGCAATGAGCTGCTCGAATTCCTCGCCGTCCATGGCAGCCAGCCTGGCACGAAGAGCTTTGCGAACCTGCATGTTGTGCTGGTTGATCTGCAGGATGACGCCTTCTCCGTTCCATTTGCTCAGTGCGATCATGCCTCTGCCGAGCTGAACAAAACGCGGTTGTTCGCCGCGGAGCCTGGAGCGACGGATATCCGTGATGATCTGGGCGTACATGCTGGCAGTCGGGGTCTTTCCTCTGGTCTTCAGCCAGCCCTGTTCCAGTGCTTCCCTGGTGATGTCTCGATAATGCATCGGGGTTCTGCTGCCGCTGGCCTCAAGCACCCTTTCCGCGCAATCAGGAAAGGTCAGGGCGCTTGTATTCTCCGGTGCAGGATGGCTGTCATCATCGCTGTTCAGGGCAGCCATGCCCTTGCCTGGCAAGAGAAAGGGCGGCTTTTGTCCGCGCTTTGCTGCACCTTTGTTTGCTGCGCTCAGGGCGGCAAACATGCTTGCCACAGGGGTTTCTCCCCGGCTCTTCAACCAGCCCCTTGCAAGGGCTTGCTCGGTGATGGCACGCACGTGCATGGCAGCGCCGCCACCTTCCTCAAGGATCCTTCTCGCACATTGCGCAAAGGTACAGCCAGGCTGTGCGGCAGGGGGCTGCGCTCTTTGTGCTTCCCCGGTTTCTCCCTGGCAGTCGGAAGTCTTTTCCTGGCTGCGAATGGCATAGGTTCCTTTCCCAGTCCTGATGATGCGGGACCTGTCGCCAAAGCGCTTTATGTGCTCGCTAAGACGGGCACTGACTGTGTCTGCAGGCGTCTTGCCGCCGCTCACCCACAGCCCGGAGGCAAGTATGCGCCGGGTCAGCTCTTTGTAGTGAAGCGGTGTGCCGATTTCTTCCAGAATTTTGCAGCATGCGTCGAGAATGTTCATGGCTTTGGTTCCGGGTGCTCAGGACCTGTCCGGGAGTGGCAGCAACGTGATGTCTTCGTATGGTCAGAAATTCGTACAACTGCGTATGCCAGGCTATGCGGACAGCTATCTGATTGGGCGTTCGGGCTGCACAGGCCCAACGAACTCAAAGACGGGCGGATCGGGCATGGCCTGGGGCGGGCGGCGCACCAGGGTGGCTGTGAAGAAGGAGTCCAGTGCAGACACAAGCTGCTCATGTATCTCGCTTCTCAGCCTGTCATCCACGCTGTAGCACAGCTCCGGGAGCTCCTTGAGCAGGGGATCGGGGCAGGGTGCCATGAAGGCTGCCTCGTCCGCAGCGGCGATGTTCAGCCTGCGGATGGTGCGTCCGAAGCGGGTTGCAAACAAGGCATCCTCCCGCTCCAGGGTCTGATCCCTGCCTGCCTGTCCCTGCACCAGCAGGGTCGGCGGGTAGTACCAGGACAGGGACTCTCTGGAGAAGAGGGCTGTAAAGGCAGGTTCAACCAGAGCGCAGGCCTTGATGCGCACATCTGCCATACTCTGGCGCAGGGGCAGGGAGGGGCAGATATTCCGGCTGATGCGCTCACGAGCCCACTCATTGCAGTACGGATTGCGCAGGGAGGTATTGTCCCGGCAGAAGTTTTTCCACTGGGTGCAGTCCGGCAGTGCTCCGCCCAGGAGCAGGGCTGTGGCGGCACCTGTGCCAAAGCCCAGCACGCCTATCCTCTCCCTGTCTATGCTGGCGGCAAAGCGTTCCTCCTTCAGGAGGATGTCGATGAGCAGTCCCATGTCCCGCACGCGGTGCACGAAAAGATCCCAGGAAGCAATGTCCGGCATGTTGTCGAGATTGTCATCCGGGTGGGTCATGGCAGCCACAATGAAGCCGCAGGCCGCAAGGGCAGAGGCTGTTGTGTGATGGGTCAGACGATTCCCCGAAGAGGGATGGGAGAGCAGGACAAGCGGCCAGGTCCCCGGGGAAACGGCCGCTCTGGAGGCCGCCCTGAAGGTCCAGGACTGGAACTTGAAGGTGCGCCGCCTGCGCGATTCCGTAGGGTACCAGACGTTGATGTCCAGGTTGAGCTCACGCTCAGGCAGGGAGATGCCCAGGTTTACGAAGCCCACGTTGTGCCGGGCAGCCTCAGCCTCGTTGCAGGGGCAGAAAAGCATGACCGGACAGAGCAGCAGGAAACAGAACAGGGGCAGGGGGCGGATTTTCAGGATGACCTTTAAGAATACCGCAGAGGAAGAGAGCGTTAAGCGTGCGAACATATTGTATAATAGAAAATTGTGATGCAGAAGGTATTGTGCCACAGGCAAAGCTACTGTACAAGAGTTCACAGGCTGCGCCCGGGGATTTCCCGGCTCAGGACGCAAGCAGGAGACTCGCAGCGCCACGCCTTCCCGTGAGGGGGAGCGCGCCATGCCTGCTGCCATACGAAGGCCTGTCCCCTGCGTCAACCAGCCCCCATGGGCCTGGCGTGCACAAAGCCTTGCATTGATCGGGAATACACAGGCACCGAGGGATGTCAATCCCGCCCAGCCGCACACCTGCCCTTGTCGTCAGACAGAGACTTCCCAAGTGTTTGTGTCCGGATCTTCTGCAGAAGGCGTCAGCAGAAAACATCTGCAGGAGACTCCGGGGCACCTGTACAGAACCTCTTCCTACAGCATCTCTAAGGAGGTGGCGATTCCTCCCCTGGCTGAACCGGGGACCTCTCGCCGATTCTTGATGGAATTTCTCCAATTCTTCATGGATTTTGTCCTGCATGTTGACGAGCACCTGCTGGAGCTGGTCACGCAGTACGGAACCTGGATCTACCTGATTCTTTTTATCATTGTCTTTTGTGAAACCGGCCTTGTCGTGACGCCCTTTCTGCCTGGTGACAGCCTGCTCTTTGCAGCAGGTGTGCTGGCAGGAACAGGCGTCATGGGCTATCCGCAGGCCCTGATCATCTTCCTGCTTGCAGGCTGCCTGGGAGATGCAGTGAACTACATGATCGGCCGGCACGTCGGTCCGGCTATCTTCCGGAAGGATTCGCGCTTTATTCGCAGGAAATATCTGCTGGAAGCGCATGCATTTTACGTGCACCATGGCGGCAAGGCCATTGTCATTGCCCGCTTTGTGCCCATTGTCCGCACCTTTGCTCCCTTTGTGGCAGGCATTGCCCTCATGCACCCGCATACGTTCTTCTTCTATAACATTACCGGGTGTGTTCTCTGGGTTGGTCTGCTGGTTTCCGCAGGCTACTTCCTTGGAAACCTGGAATTTGTGCAGCGCCATTTCTCCCTGATTGTCTATGGAATCATTCTCGTCTCCGTTCTGCCTGTTCTGATAGGGATGCTGAAGGCAAAGTTCGGCAAGGGAGAAAAGAAAGCCGAGCCTACGGAAGACGACTATATGCGTGTGGCAGCATCCTTTGAACGCAAACAAAAGTAATACCGGTTCTCTACTCCCGTTTTTTTTTGAGGATGTTGGAAAGCACGTCTGTGACGCTGCAGGAAGACATGCCGGAGCAGTATTATGCAAAACCTGAGAACTCTTCGTGATCATCTTGAACTGAACGAACCCACCATTGGCACATGGCTGCAGATTCCCAGCACGGATGTGGCTGAACTCATGGCCAGAGCAGGCTATGACTGGGTGGCAGTGGATATGGAACACGGTTCCTTTGGCAGGACCATTCTGCCGGACATCTTCCGCGCCATTGAATGCGGCGGCGCACTGCCCTTTGCCCGCCTGGCAGAGGCCAGCAAGTACCAGATCAAGGCCGCTCTTGAGGCTGGAGCACAGGGCCTCATCTTCCCCATGATCGAGAGCTTTGAGCAGCTTGACCAGGCCATTGGCTGGGCAACCTATCCCGGCCTTGCCACCTGGGAGCCCAGACCGGCCGAGTATCGCGGCGTCGGCTACTGCCGTGCAAACGTGTTCGGCAAGCATTTCAACGAGTATCGCGAGGACAGCAGGGATCTGTTCATCTGCGCCCAGATTGAGCATGTGCGCGCAGTGGAGCATCTTGCTGACATTGTTTCTCACCCCCGCCTGGATGCCATCATGGTCGGCCCCTATGATTTGTCCGGCTCCATGGGTCTGACCGGACAGTTCGATCATCCTGACTTCAGGGCATGCATGGAAGCGATCACCACAATCTGCAGCCAGAGCAAGGCGCTCATGGGCCTGCACGTGGTGCAGCCCAATCCTGAGCATCTCAGGCAGGCAGTCAATGAGGGAGCGCGCTTCATTGCCTACGGAATTGACACTGTCTTCCTCTGGCAGAGCGCTGAACGCCCCCAGGGAGTATAGCTGTGAAGATAACCGTGTTCGGCGGTTCCGGTTTTCTGGGATCGCATATCTGCGACAAGCTGAGTGACGCTGGCCACGAGGTGACCATCGTTGACGTGAACCCGTCTCCCTGGCTCAAGGAGAGCCAGAAGATGATCGTGGGCAGCATCCTGGACGAGGCTGTCCTCGACAAGGCCGTGGCAGGGGCGGACATTGTCTGCAACTATGCCGGTATTGCCGATATCGGTGAGGCCAATTCCCGGCCTGTGGACACGGCAAAACTCAATGTAGTGGGCAACGTCATGGCTCTGGAAGCCTGCAGAAAGTACGCCATCAGGCGCTACATCTTTGCAAGTTCCCTCTATGTCTATGGCAAATCCGGTGGTTTCTACCGCTGCAGCAAGCAGGCCTGCGAGATCTACATCGAGAATTATCAGGCCATGCACAATCTGCCCTACACCATACTGCGCTACGGCTCTCTCTATGGGCCCAGGGCAGACAACAGAAATGCCATACACCGCTTTGTCCACGAGGCCATGACCACTGGCACCATCACCTATTACGGTGCTCCCACGGCCCTGCGCGAGTACGTGCACGTGGATGACGCTGCCACGGCCACCCTGGAAGTGCTGGATGAGCGCTTTGCCAATCAGAACATCATTGTCACCGGCAACCAGCCCATGCGTGTCGGCGATCTGTTCAAGATGATTGGGGAAATGCTCGGCCGCGACATCGAGATCCGCTACCAGAACGATCCGAACAGCGGCCATTATCAGGTGACCCCCTACAGCTTCATGCCCAAGGTGGGCCGCAAGCTCGTGCCGCCGCTGACTGTGGACTTAGGCCAGGGCATACTGCGCGTCATGGAAGCCGAGCATCAGCAGCTCCATCCCGAGCTCACCTCCGAGGGCGGCTACCTTGTGCCCACGGATGACTAGCCGGCACACGGCCTTGTAACGTACACTTTCTCCTGCCAGTTCTGCCGCATCCTTCAGCCCGGCAGGGCTGGCAGAGACTCTTTTTACCTGGGAGACTTTTGTCGTCAACTACCCCGCCCTGAAGGGCGAGGCTTGAATAAAGCCTGAGTTGACCAGCCTCAGCTTTCCGAAAGGGAAGCTACGTTGATTGGGAATGCTTCATTGGGAATGCAAATAGGCACCGCGCCGGATGTTACTTCCAGT
>CASEWR010000232.1 GCA_949291675.1 uncultured Desulfovibrio sp.
TGGCCAGGGGCGTGACAGAACCGGGATGCAGGCCAAGCAGGTCCATGAGCTCTTCTTCCTTTGCAAAGCTCAGGCGTGAACCTGCCCCGAGGATCTTACCCAGGGCCTTCAGATCCACGCGTTTGGCAAAGGGCGTGCAGAGCAGCCAGTACTGCCTTGGGCCATGTTTTTGTGTTGTACAGCGCAGGAAGAGGTTTTTGCAGGCAATGCCGTCCATGGGCGGCACCCAGGCAAGGGCCTCGGCAACGGTGTTCACAGCCCTGTGTTCCACGACAGTCCAGGCAATGCCCAGCTTTTCGACAAGGGCTGTGATGCGCTGCTCAAGGTGTGCGCCAGCGTCAGTCTGGTGCGCATGATGCAGCTGATCTGCCTGATGCGACTGGCCTGGCTGACCGGGCTGATCTTGTCTCTGTGCCTCGCCCATACAGTGTCCCTCTTCCTGTGCTGTGTTGTGCAGTTTTGTGACAGACGCTGTGACAGACTACTTGAGCAGGCTGTCAAAGTAGTCAATCTTCATGGCCCTGCGCACATCTGCCAGCGTGGCAGCTGCAGCCTGTTCAGCCACAGCAGTGCCGGCCTTCAGGATTTCCAGCACCTCGGCAGGGCGCTCTTCCCAGTACCTGCGGCGGGTACGAATGGGCTCAAGCTCAGCCTGCAGCACATTGTTGAGGAACTTCTTCACCTTGACGTCGCCAAGGCCGCCGCGGCGATAGTGATCCTTCAAAGCGTCCAGGTTCTCGTACTCGGGCAGAAATTCTGCAAAGTGCTCGGGCCTGGAGAAGGCATCGAGATAGAGGAAGACAGTATTGCCTTCAATCTGGCCAGGGTCTGAGACACGCAGATGGTTGGGATCCGTGTACATGGACATGACCTTGGCCTGAATCTCCTTCGGGTCCTCGGAAAGGTAGATGCAGTTGCCTAAGGACTTGCTCATCTTGGCCTTGCCGTCGATACCGGGCAGGCGCAGGCAGGCAGCATTGCCGGGCAGCACGATCTCGGGCATGGTGAGGGTCTCGCCATAGGTGGCATTGAACTTCTGCACGATTTCGCGACACTGCTCAAGCATGGGAGCCTGGTCCTCGCCCACGGGCACGTGGGTGGCCTTGAAGGCAGTGATGTCCGAAGCCTGGCTGATGGGATAGCAGAAGAAGCCCACCGGCACGCTGGCCTCAAAGCCGCGCTGGGCAATCTCGGACTTCACAGTGGGATTGCGCTGCACACGGGCCACAGTGACCAGGTTCATGTAGTACATGGTGAGCTCGTGCAGCTGGGGAATGCAGGACTGAATGAAGATGGTGGTTTTGTCCGGGTCAATGCCCACGGCCAGGTAGTCCATGGCCACCTGAAGCAGATTGTTCTTGACCTTGTCCGGGTTGTCGGCATTGTCAGTCAGCGCCTGGGCATCGGCAATCATGATGAAGACCTTGTCGAACTCGCCGCTGTTCTGCAGGGCAACGCGCCCCTTGAGCGAGCCCACATAGTGGCCCACATGCAGTTTTCCTGTGGGTCTGTCCCCGGTCAGTATAATCTTTGGCATGTCTTGTCCCCTTTGTCTCCGCTTCCCGGCGCAAGGCCCCCGGACAGCTGTGCCCGAA
>CASEWR010000233.1 GCA_949291675.1 uncultured Desulfovibrio sp.
TAGATATGGTAGGTATCCGTGTCCCCGTTCTTGTGGGTCAGCAAAAAGACGCCGCGCAAGGCGCCGTCAGGGCGCATGCACATGCCCACCCTGAAGGTTGCCGAGAGCACGGAGCCTGTCCACACTTCCACATGCTCTGCATGTGCAGGCGCTGCCGGCGGCCTGTGCACAGCTGCCTGGCCAGCCGGCTGTGCTGCCAGCGCTGTCCCTGCAGGAAGGAGCACAAGGTGCAATGCCAGCGTCAGGGCCAGCGTCATGGTCAGTGCCAGCACGGGGGCAGCAGCAGGCCTCACACGCGCAGGAAACGCTCGCAGGCACGAGAACAGCCCTGAACATCTGGCAGGCGTCCTGGACACTGTGGGCATGGCTTCCTCCTTGAAAGACTGCTGAAGACTGCTGGAAGGGGCTGGTACGGCTGGGCAGGGCACGGACTGAGGACTGTGCCTGGACTGCGGCCGGGGCAGAGCATGGACAGGGCGTCCCGGTGAGCCCCATGGCTCAGTTCCATGACTCACGTCCATGGGCCAGGGCCCCGCTGAGCGCCATGGCTCGGTTCCGTGGCTCACGTCCATGGCTCAGCGCCCCAGGTCAGTGCCCTGAGTCCGCACCAGGAACCGGCAGCGGGGGCCGGTCCTGGGGCGCAGCAGCCCTATCGTACAGTGTACGGCGCAGCACAACAAGCCCCGCAGCCAGCGTACCTGGTGCCCCGCTGCCGGCTGTCCATGTGCTCTTGTGCCCTTGCGCCCGAAGCCTGGGCATGGCCTGTGCTGGCAGACAGGCAATGTAGGCACGCTGGCTGACACACTGGCAGGCACTGCCCTACTGGTCGCAGACTCTGGCAAAGATGGCTTCGTGGGCGCTGACCATGGTGGCAAAGGAGTAGTCTGCCACAACCTTCTCCCTGTTGTTGTTGCCCATGGCATCGAGCCTGGCTGGCTCAGCAAGCAGGGTGAGCAGATTCTGAGCCAGGGCATCGGCGTCCCCGGCCTCGCTCAAGAGGCCGTTTTCCCCGTCTGTGACAATGCCCGGGATGCCGCCGACGCGGGTGGCACACACAGGCAGGCCGCAGGCCATGGCTTCGAGCAGCACATTGGGCTGGCCTTCGCGCACTGAGGAGAGGGCAAAGATCTGCGCCTCGGCAAGGTGCGGGCGCACATCAGCGCAGCCAGGCAGAAGCTCCAGGCCGTACTGGGCATTGGAGGCGGCGATACGGCTCTGAATACGCTCACGCCAGGGACCGTCGCCCACCAGGCGCAGCCTTGCTCTGTTGTTCTCGGCAAAGACCTTTTCAAAGGCTGTGATCAGGGTCTCGTGATCCTTGTCCTCACACAGTCTGGCCACGCAGACAATGAGGGGAGCGCGTTTTGAGGGCGCTGCACCCTGGGGGGCAAAGCGCTCTGTATCCACGCCATTGGCAATATAGGAGAGCTTTTCTGCAGGCACACCAAGCTCGCGCATGGTGGTCTCAAGCTCGGGGCTGTTGCAGATCAAATGATCGCACAGCTTCCACAGCCACTTCTCGTGCTGGCGTACGGGGGCGCCGCCACCGCGCACAGTGCCCACCACAGCCTTCGGGCGTCCGAGCATCTTGTGCAGCCAGCGGCCCCAGATGCGGCCCCAGATATTGGGCATGGCCGTGCAGGGCACCACCACATCCGGGTCAAGGGCTTTCAGGGAGTGCAGAAGGCGCAGGAAGAAGACAGTGTCCACCTCCCTGCCCTGGCCCATGTGATGGACCTCAATGCCGCAGGCCTCAGCCTCGTCGTCCAGGTCAGTCCTGCCTGTGAGCGTGAGCAGCACAGGTGTGTACCTGGCCCTGTTCAGACGCTGCGCAAGCTGCAGGGTCTGACGTTGCGTGCCACCGTAGCACAAATCCTCCATCACAAAGACAATGCGCAGCTTTCCCATGATAAATGGTGCCTCCAGTCTTTTATTTCTCTGCATCCGCTTCCAGTTCGGGATGCAGTTTCTCTGCCTGAGTTACGTTGCAGCTGTCCGGAAAAAAGCCCGGCAGCATGCTCTTGTGTCTTCCACGTCTTCCGCTGTTCCCTCACATGCGCTCTCAGCTGAGAGCACAAGCCTGCAGACAGGCAGCATGCGTGGCAAACGCGCTTCTCCTGCGCAGACAGACCGTCCAAACGCGGGGCAGATGGCCCGAAGCTTGCCTGTGGCCTGCCTGAAGCGTGCCCTGCGCCTGCAGGGGGCCCGGAGGGGGCAAGGGGGCACAGGGTGGCTCGCAAGGCGCGCAGAACATGCGATGCACGTGTGATGAACGTATGATGCACGCGGGACAGGGGAAGAATGAAAGAAAATACAGGAAGGAAGGGTCTTTGTGCAAGAGTGTACAATCGAGAAAAAAAGAAGGCAAGGCAGGGACAAAAAGAGCGAGTTTTCATGCGCTTACCAGGGCTTTTGCGGCAGGTAATGCCAATTGCCTGCACCATGCTTTTGGGCTAGTATCCGGGGCATGTCAGAAAAAGCACACAGCACATTGCTGTCCACTTCCCAGCCCAATTCAGGGCCCGAGGCCGGTTCTCAGCCCGGCCCTCTGACCGTTCTTGTCACCATGGACGTGGAGGAGGAGGGGCTGTTCAGCGGCCAGTACAGGCGCAGAAATCCCGGGGTGCGCAATATTGCCGCCCTGCCCTCCTTAGCCCGTCTGTCTGACGAGCTCGGCTTTCCCCTCACCCTGCTCTGCGCGCACGCAGTCTTTACCAGCAGTGAGGCCTGCCGTGTGCTGGAGGTCATGCGCGACAGGCATGGTGCGGAAATCGGCGCCCATCTCCATCACTGGAGCACGCCGCCCTTTGAAAACGAGGACGAGTTCTGCAGGGGCATCCCTGAGCGCACCCATGCCATGGACCAGGAGCTCCTGGAAGCACGCCTTGTCAGCCTGCTTGAGGCAGGCAGGGCCTTTCAGGGCCAGCCTCTGACCAGCTTTCGCATGGGCCGCTGGGACCTCAAAAGCCCCCTCTTTCCCATGCTGCAGCGCCATGGCATCAAAGCAGACAGCTCCATCTGCCCCCTGCGCGCCTACAAAAACGGTGCAGACCATTTTCTGGCCCCGCACACGCCCTACTGGGCCCTGGGGCGCTCCACCCCCTTCCTTGAGATCCCCATTACCCAGATTCCCCTCTGCACCTGGCTGCCAGGACTCTGGGACAAAATGTTCAAAGGATCCGGGCAGGGGGCAGGACAGGGCTCGGCTCATGGCAAGGACAGGCGGGACAACTTCCACTTCCTGGCAGCCCTGAGCGCCAGCCCCTTCTGGCACAAGGCCCCCATCATGCGTTTGTGCGTGCGTCTTTTGCGCCTGCGCGGGGAAACGGTGCTCTGTGTCTTCTGGCATTCCACGGAAATCGTGCCCGGAGGCTCGCCGCAGGTGCCGGACAAGGCCGCAGCCGACAGGGTGCTGCAGCGCATCTTTGCCTTCTTCACCTGGCTGCGCGAGCACTTCAATGTGCGCGGCACAACCATGAGCGACTTCTTTCAGTCTTCCTGGCAGGAAGGAATGGACGGCACGCCGGGGCAGGGCCTGATCTGGCCTGACAAGGCAGAGCTTGGTCCTGTGCGCGGGGACTGGTAGACAGGCAAGGGGCTGTCAGCGAACGCCCCTGACCAGAGAAAGATCGGGGGAAGACCCGGGGAAGACCACGGTCAGACATGCATGCGGCTGCCCCCGGGCGCCAGAATGCCGCCCGGAAGCCGTACGGAGAGTGTCAGGGCGCAGCCCAAATGCTGCTGTGACGCTGCCGCAATGCTGCCCAAATACTGCTGTGATGCTGCCACGACGCTGCCAGACGCTGCCACGATGCTGCCAGATGCTGCCAGATGCTGCCAAGATAAGGATGACAGCCATGAGTTCGACAGCCAGACATACCGACGACGAACGCACTGCTTCCAGGCGCAGGGACTGGGAGGCCGAGCCCATGGGCAGCTGCCTTGCCGCTGCCACAGCGGATCTTGTGCTGCGTGCTCTTGCCCGCTGGCCTGCAGGCGGGCGCACTGTCCTTGAGGTGAACTGCGGCACAGGCCTGCTGCAGCAGACCCTGCGCGGCATGGGCCTGGACGTCACAGGCTGCGAGCCCTCCCCTGCCCTGCGCGAGCTCTTTGCCGCACAACTTGGCTATACCTATGTGGTGGACCCTGCCCATGCAGACCTTCTGCCCTACGGGGACAAGAGCTTTGACTGGGTGGTGGTGCACCTGGAGTATACAGGCAGGGCAAACCTGGAACAAACCCTGCAGGAAGCACGGCGCGTGGCCCTGTGCGGCGTGGCAGTCCTTGTCTGGAACACTCTGCCCCTGCTGCGGCGCAAAGGCTTTGCCAAAGGGCCCATGCAGCCCTGCAGTGCCCTTGCCGTGTATAAGGCCCTGCGCGCCTGGCAGGCAGGTGTGCTGCGCGTGCACGGGCGCTTCTTCTTCCCGAGCCTCCCCTGCAGCTTCCCCTGCACACCGCCTGCTGGCGAAACTTCTGCCGGGCCTTCTGCCGAAACTCCTTCCCCAAAGACAGGCCCGGACGACAGGGCAGAGGCCAGGGCTGGCAGTACGGCCGACAGGCCAGACCCGGCTCCTGGCAGCCAGACTCCTGCCGGCCCGCAAACCGGCAGCCAGACGCCCCCTGACCAGCCTGCAGGCCGGACAGGCGGAGAGGACAAGGCAGGCGGGGCAGACAGCAGAACGGGCTGCAGGGCCAGTACCACTGAGGGCCCTGTGCAGACCTTTGCCCCTGGCAGCTGCCGCATGCTCTGCAGGGCCTGGGACTGGCTGTGCGAGCATGTGCCTGCAGGCCTTGCAGGCCATCTTGTGCTGCTGCGTGTGGACTTTCCGCCCCCCAGGCCGCTGACAGCCAGGCCCCTGCGCTTTGCCAGGCTGAAGTTTGCCAGCAACAGCGGTTTTGCCCAGGGCTGCAGCGAGCGCCGCAGCCTTGCCCGGGACGCTGAACACTGTCTTGCACAGGGACCCGGACTCTGTCCTGCACAGGGAGCCGGGCAACGGCCCGATCTGCCCGATCCTGGCCCTGTCCGGATGCCTGGACAGGGGCCTGCCATGAGGTCTGGACAGGGGTCTGGCCAGAGATCTGCCGGGAGACTTGCGCACGACCCTGACGCGAATCCTGACGCGACCCCTGGCCGGAACAGGACGCTGTGCACACAGAAGTGACCGCGGGTGCGCGGGCTGCGCGCAGGAAGGAGCGGGACTGGGCGGAAAGGATCGGGGCAGAGCCGGGATGAGCCGGGATGGTCTGGGATGGTCTGGAATGGGCGGGGACGCTCAGGGAGGTTCAGGACTGCCCGGGGCTGAGCGGGAGTGCACTGCCGTGCACAGGCAGAAGACAGGCAGGAAGCCGGCAGAAGCCAGACAGGGATACCTTCACAGGCAGGGCACAGGACGGTCACACGACGGACAAGAGCCGATGGCAGGAAGGGGCAGGACGCCGCATGCAGCTGCGGGAAGGGGCTGTGCAGCCCGGTACGGCAAAATTTCCCCTCGAAAGGCCCTGATCAGACTCTTTCCCTGAAAGGATTTTGATGGCATACTACGCACCGTTTCGTTCAAGGAGGCCAAAGCCATGCAGACTCTCAGTCGTTCCATTCACCTCATGCTGCACATCCACAAGGACCCCGACGCCATGGCGGAGCGCGCCGCGCACATCATTGCGGACAAGTGCGACGAGGCCATCAGTGAACGCGGTACCTTCACACTCGCCATTTCCGGCGGCAAGACCCCCATTCCCCTGTTCCGCCTGCTCACCCGCAAGGACTGGGCCAACGCCCTGCCCTGGGACAAGATTTCCGTCTTCTGGGCAGACGAGCGCTGTGTCAGCCCGGATAACGAGGGCAGCAACTACGGCATGGCCCGCAAAGAGCTCCTCAACTACGTTCCCTGCACGTCCTACTACCGCATGCGCGGCGACCTTGAGCCGGTCAGGGCTGCCCAGGACTACGAGGAGACCCTGCGCCAGGAATTCAATCTGCGTGCCGGCGAAGTCCCCCGCTTTGACATGATCCTGCTCGGCATGGGCGATGACGGCCACACAGCCTCCATCTTCCCCAACTCCCCGGCACTCTACGTGCGCGACAGGCTGGTCATTGACCAGTATGTGCCAGAGCGCAAGGCAGACCGTCTCACCATGACCCTGCCTGTGTTCAACAATGCCCGCTGCTGCATGTTCCTTGTCACAGGCCAGGAAAAGCACGCTGTGCTCAGCCGTGCCCTGAACCTGCTCGACAGGCCCGAGCTGCCTGCCCAGCTGGTGCGCCCGGCTGTGGGCGATCTGATCTGGGTCGTGGACGAGGCCGCAGCCACGGGGAACAAGTAGGCTGCTGACAACTGCCACGCAGACACTGCACAAAGGGGGCTGACATCAGCCCCTTTTTGCTGCCCGGCAGGCTTTCGGCAGGCTTTTGAGCCTGCCAGCTTCCAGACAAGCTGCCGGCCTTGCCAGGCACAGGCCAGCGGAGACAGAGACCTCCAGCGCCCCTCCGGCTCACCACCGACTCTCCCCAGGCTCATCTCCGGTTCCTTCCCGGCTCACCCCTGGCTCACCCCTCTCACCCCTGACGCTCCCCGGCCCCGCGCCATGCGCTGCTGCAGGCACACAGCTGCTGAGCTGTCTGGCCTGGGCTGGCGGACGGGGCTGACAGAGCGGACAAGGTGGACACGGCCGGCAGGGCGGTCTTGTCTTGCCACTGTGGGGAAGAAGCGCTAGATACAGGCTGCCCAATGCGCTGCCAGAGCTGCCTGGCGGCTGCTGCACACCTGCGGCAGGGTCTGCCTGCAGCCTGCCGGCATTGCTGCGCCATGCAGGCGACAGTCCGACGACAGCCTGGGACAGTCCGACAGCCCGACGACAGCCCGGGGTGCATTGCCTCTCACAGGCATTTCGCCAGCATCTTTCTTTGCGACACAAGGCCACGAGGTCACACGTCATGCGCGTTTCATCAGTTTTCCGCCAGTGTCTGGCAACCTGTCTGCTCAGCTGCCTGGCAGCCGGTCCGGCCCTTCTGCCTCTTCTGCCAGGTCTGGCGCCCCGGGCATATGCCGCGGACGAGCCCTTTGTCACGGACTATTATGAGGTCACGCTCCCGGACAACTGGCAGAAGCTCCAGTACACTAATGGCGAGACCCTGGACATTGCCGTGCTGGCCACAAAAAGCAGGGACTGCATTCTGACCACCATCAACGGCAGAAGCGGCGGTGCCAGCGTCAAGACCATCACCCAGTGCTTTGCCCAGCAGTACCAGGCCACAAGAACCCCTTCCGTGAAGGGCAAGATGGGCTCCTTTGTCTTCAAGGACGCCACTGGTGAGGACGGCACAGCCTATGTCACTGTCCAGGACCAGACCTACATGGTGGTGACAGTGAGCGGCAACCAGCGCAAGGGGCGCTCGCTGGTGAAGGCCTTCTCCTCTGCTGCCTTCCCGGATCTTCTGCCCTCGCTGTAATCGTCTCGCACAGGGCAGCCCGGCCCAGGCCAGATACGGTCTCATGCCTGCGCCAGGCCGAATCAGGGGCTTGCGCCAGGCCAGCCAGAGCCAGGGCAACCAGAGCCCGGGGCCAGACCAGCCAGGGAGCCCGGCCCCGGACACCCTTAAGGAGCGTGCCATGCGTACAACAATGCGTGCGGAAATCATCTGCATCGGCACTGAGCTTCTGCTCGGCCATGTCGTCAATACCAATGCTGCCTTTCTCGGCCGCGAGCTTGCCCTGCTCGGCTATGACCTGCATCACACCAGTGTGGTGGGGGACAATGCCGCCCGCCTGGCCGAGGTCCTCCAGACAGCGCTGACCCGCAGTTCGCTGGTCATCACCACAGGCGGTCTTGGCCCCACCCTGGATGACCTCACCAAGAAGACTGTGGCAGACGTGCTTGGGCGCCCCATGGTGCATGATGCAGCCACAACTCAGAGCATCAGGGACTTCTTCGGCTCCCGTCCCTATGGCGCCAATCAGGAGACCCAGGCCTGGTTCCCCGAAGGTGCCACAGTGCTTGTGAACCATCACGGCACAGCCCCTGGCTGTGCTGTCACAGCAGACAACGGCGCGCTGCTCCTGCTCTTCCCCGGGCCTCCCGGGGAAATGCAGCCCATGTTCCAGGACATGGCCCTGCCCATTTTGGAAAAGCAGGTTGGTGCCAGCATTGTCTCCTTCATGGTGCGCACCTTTGGTCAGGGCGAGGGGGATGCAGCCTTAAAACTCGGCTCCCTGTGCGAGAACGCCAATCCCTCCACTGCCACCTACCTTGGTGCCCATCACGAGGTCTTTGCCAGGGTCACTGCCAAGGCAGCCACAAGAAACGAGGCCCGCGAGCTTGCCCTGCCCACTGTGGAGGAGGCGAAGAAGCGCCTTGGCGATGTGGTCTATGGCGTCAATGTGGACAGCCTTGAGCAGGTGGTGGTCGGGCTTTTGCGCGAGCGCGGCGAGGAAGTGGCCACAGCCGAGTCCTGCACAGGCGGCATGCTGGCCATGCGCATCACCGACATCCCCGGCTCCAGCGCAGTCTTTCGCACAGGCCTTGTGACCTATGCCAACGAGACCAAGACCCGTCTGCTGGGCGTGCCGGAAGACATGCTGGCAGCCCATGGGGCTGTGAGCCCGGAAGTGGCCCGCTGCATGGCAGAAGGCGTGCGCAGGAGTGCCTCTTCCACCTATGGCATAGGCATTACCGGCATTGCCGGCCCTGACGGCGGTACAGAGGAAAAGCCTGTGGGCCTGGTCTATCTTGCCCTGGCAACCCCTGAAGGGACCTTTGTCTGCCGCATGGCCCCTGCCGGCATCTACAGAGGCCGCAACTATGTGCGCGAGCGCAGCGTGGGCCTGGCCCTGGATATGCTGCGCAGGTACCTGGAACACAAGCCTGTGCCTGAGACCTTCACCTGCTGAGAGCGCTTTGCAAAGGAGTTCAGCCCCTGCCCTGCAGCCTGCTCCTGTGTCATTGGTAGCGTACAAACAAATATTTTTTATACGCTACCACAAAAAGCAGGCATGAACAATAATGCGTTGATATTACTAAATAATTTAAAATTTACTCTTCCCTGAAGGCCGGTAGCCTACAAATCGACCGGGGAAGTAGGCTGCAGGGGCTTTTTGCTGCCGAAGCCCGTTTGCACAAGACAACAAGACCCGGGCCTGCACACGCGACGACAAGCCTGTCAGGCAGGCCAGGCAGACAGGCTGCGGCGGGCAAGGCGCAGGGGCAGAGGCCGGAAAAGGCCCCGCCGGACGGGCCATTGGGTGAAAGTTTTTTAAAAAATGTGCAAAATTTCGTTGACAGGTGCCGGGAGCGCGCGTATAAGGTCTTTCGTTGTCGCGTTCCCCAATAGCTCAATCGGCAGAGCGGGTGACTGTTAATCACTAGGTTGGCGGTTCAAGTCCGTCTTGGGGAGCCAGATTTTCACAAAGTGTCCAAAGCCGGAATCCGTGTGATTCCGGCTTTTTTGTTCCTGGTCTGCAGGACCCCGGCGCCTTGAGCGCCCGCCTGAGCATTCCCTCGCCTGAGCGTTTCCTGCGTCTGCCCTGAGCAGTGACGTGCTTCTGGCTATGTCCCCTTGAGGTTCATGTTGCCCGCTCCCGCTTGTACAGTCGAAGGGCCATGCCTTGCCCTGAAATCCCTGGTGTGCAATAGTCCTTCACACAGAGCGAGTACGACGAGACACGACGGGACACGGCGAGACACGACGAGAGAGGATGACGCCATGAGACCCAAGATTAATCCTGGAGCACAGTTTTTTGCAGGATACCGGAAAAATCAGTACTACTACGTTGATAAAACAGGATTTTTAGAAGAGTTTCTGCCTTCCGCCCCCGAAGGTGTCTGGCTCTTCACTCGTCCGCGCCGTTTTGGCAAGACGCTGACGCTGAGCATGATGGCCGAGTTCTTTGATATCACCAGGAAGAGTTCCGAGCTGTTCAAGGGGCTTGCGGTCTCCCGAAACAGAGAGCTGTGCCAGCAATGGATGAACCAGTATCCGGTTATTTTTCTGACCTTTAAGGACATCAAAAATGCAACCTGGGAGGAATGCTACGAGAGCATCAGGTCCCTCATTGCAACCTGCCTCAGAACAAAACATAGTGTTCTTCTCAGAAGTCGCAAGATCATACCGGAAACCAGAGAATTCCTGAAGACTCTTGCACGAGGTCAGGCTGACAGAGCTGATATTGAGGAAAGTCTGTATATTTTGTGTTCTGCTCTGTACGACCACTATGGCAAAAATGTTATTCTCCTGATTGATGAATATGATACTCCCGTACACAATGCCCTGGAAAACGGTTTTTACGAGAAAATGATCGTTTTCATGCGAATCTTTTTGTCAAAAGCACTGAAGGGTAATGAGTTTCTGGAGTTTTCTGTCCTGACAGGATGTCTGCGGATCACAAGGGAAAGTATTTTTACAGGATTAAACAATTTGAAATGCTATGGTGTTACAGACAGTTCATATTCCGACGTTTTCGGTTTCACTGAGGCTGAAGTCTTCACCATGCTTGAGGCATTCGGCATGGGCGACAAAAGAGATGAGGTGCGGGAGTGGTACGACGGGTATTCTTTTGGGAAACGGGACGACATCTACTGTCCATGGGGAATAACAAACTACATCTATGACCATATCAAAGATCCCGACGCGCAACCACAGGCCTACTGGCTCAATACCTCAGGCAATGATATTACCCGGAGCCTTTTCAGAGAGCATTCCAGCGACCTTGAAAAGTGGATCGGCGATCTGCTGGACTATCCGTATATCGTCACGAAACTGCAGGAACAGTGTACCTGCAACACCATCCAGACAAATCTTGAAAACTTCTGGTCGCTCATGTGTCTGACAGGGTATCTGACACGGGCGTCTTGTGCGCGTGTCAAAGAGCTCGGCCTGATACCGGGGCCGGGGCAGACGGTCTTAGCCATTCCCAACAAAGAAGTCTTTGCGGCCTGGGAAGATCAAGTCAGGCAATGGTTTCAACCAGGCCTTGCAAAACTTGGCTATTCCGTTTTCACAGACGCCTTCTGGGCGAAGGACGTCCAGAAGTTCGAAGCAAAGCTGAACCAGCTCATGCGCGAAAGTTTCAGCTATATGGACTGTTCGGATCCGTGTACCACAGCATGCTTGTCTGTCTTTTCGCCAGTTCGTTTGCAACAACGTCCAACCGGGAAAGCGGCCTTGGGCGCTACGACGTCGCCGTCCGCGATACAAGCCAAAAGAGGGCCGCAATCATTGAGGTACAGCGGGCGAGAAGCGAACAGGAACTTCCAGCCATGGCCGAAAAGGCGTTGCGACAGATTGAAGAAAAGGAATACGATACAGAACTCAAGGTCGAGCGCTGCTATACGACCATCCTTCACGCTGGAATGGCCTTCTGCGGAAAGACCTGCAAGGTTCTGCTGCAGGCTGTCAACCTGCCCTGATGCAAAGCGGGAACGGCAAAAGAAAGACTCCCTTCCGGAGGGGTGCCATGTCTGCGGATGCCATGTCTGCGGGTGCCATGGGAAGAGTCAGGAGTTTGACACTGCCGGCCCCCTGTGAACATCCTGCGCAGTTTTGTGGCAAAGACGGCCTGGCAATGACGGCCTGGTGAGGACGGCCTGGCAATGATGGCCTGGTGAGGACGGCCTCGGGGATGGGGTATGGACTGATTCCAGCGCCACGGGCAGGGGCTGATGTGATGCGGTACATGCACAGTGCTTCGTTGTGAGCATCCCTCTGCATCCCTCTGCCTTCCTCTGCCCCGGCGTTGCGGGCATGGTTCGGCAGGCAGCTGGAACGAAGTCCAGCTGCCATCATGGAAGAACGTCCCGGCATTGCTGAAAAAACACCCCTTCGCAAAAAAAGTCTCACTTTTCACTGGACAGCGTGCCTTTGTGCGCGTATAAATACTCCTCGTTGTCACGTTCCCCAATAGCTCAATCGGCAGAGCGGGTGACTGTTAATCACTAGGTTGGCGGTTCAAGTCCGTCTTGGGGAGCCAGATTTTCACAAAGTGTCCAAAGCCGGAATCCATGTGATTCCGGCTTTTTTTTGTTCCGGATTTGCTGGGCTCAGGCGCCTGCACACCACCTCTAGAGCTCTCCTGCGCCTAGCGCCTTGGCACTGCCAGCAGTCTTCACTGATACTTGGGCATGAACAACAAGAAAAGCGCACAACCATCAATATTTTCAAAGCGAACTTCACAGGTAAAGCGTAATTTCAATCATTTTTATGTCTACACTAGCAAAAACAGACAACTTTACAACTTAAAGCTAAACAAACCTAGTACTTCTTTTTATATTAAGTTTTTTCATCTTTTCATACATATTTGCTCTTGATATTCCAAGTATCTTCGAAGCTTTAGTAATGTTCCAATTGTTGTCATTTAAACATTGGATTATAATGTTTTTTTCTGTGTTTGTTTTTAAACAAGAAAGAGAGTAACTTCTATCGTTTTCTTTGTTTGTAAATTTTGACTCTATTATTATTGAATTTGGAATATCATTTACACCAATTACACCATTTTCGACAATGCTGCATGCGTATGAAATTGTGTTTTTTAACTCTCGTATATTACCTGGCCAAGTATAACTTTTAAAAATTTCCATAACTTCCTTTGAGCAAGATATATTTCCAAACCTTTTCAAAAAGTAATTTGTCAATAACGGGACATCTTCTGGTCTGTCTTTTAATGGTGGTACGTTTAAAACCATAGAGTTTATACGGTAATAAAGATCTAGTCTGAACGTGCCGTTAGCAACCATTTTTTTGAGATCTCTATTTGTAGCCGTTACTAGACGGAAGTCAACTTCCTTTGGTGTATTATCACCTATTTTTCGAACAAGTCTTTCTTCAATAACACGTAATAGTTTAACTTGTGTATTAAGTGGCAAATCACCTACTTCATCAAGAAATAATGTACCGTGGTTAGCAAGTTCAATTTGCCCTTCCTTGCCTTCTTTAGACGCGCCTGAAAAAGCACCAGAACTATAACCAAAAAGTTCACTCTCAAAAAGTTCATAGGGAATTGCAGCGCAATTCAAGCAAACAAAAGGGCCATCAGCCCGAGCACTTGCATTATGTATCGCACTAGCTGCGAGTTCTTTTCCTGTTCCAGTTGGACCATTGATAAGAATGGGAGCATCGGTTTTTGCAAATCTGAGCAGTGTTTTTTTAAATGTATTCATGATTTCTGAACAACTGATTATAGAATCTATTGTATATCTTCCATCAAGTGCTGCAAGTATTCTTTTTTGGTATTTGTTTACTTTATTATTTAACAAATCGATCTGCTTTTTCAATGAATTTAGTTGTTCCATTTTGTCCAGAACAACAATAGAAATTGCCCCAATTAATTTTTGATTATTGTCGTATAGCGGATACCTGTTAGTCAATATATTATTTTTATTTTCATTTTTTGTAAAATTCCTTATTGCACCAATGTCTGATTTTCCAGTCTTTAGTACATTTACTATTCTTGAATCTGGGATAAATTCTGTAATATGGTGATTTACTGCGTCTGCAGGATCAATATTTAAATATTTTGCATAAGCATAATTTATAAACATTATAATTCCATTTTTATCCACAACAAATAAACCTGTCGGCAAATTCATCATTGCTATTGTCAGCATTGAACAAACATTTTTCATAGGCAATCTCCCAAAAATTTTTCTTTTTTGTGTGTGTTTATAAATTTTTTGCAAAAGAAAGATTTGCGCCCCAAGCCAGCGACGCTTGTTAACCCCATCAAGGTTGATGATATTCGTTTACCTGGCCCTGGGGCGCATTTGGTATATGGCATAGCTTCAACAGCAAGGGAGTCCATAAATGGTCTTTGGTAAGAATCCTCCTGCACCGACGCCCCTCAAGGTTTAGTGGCTCCACATACTAAGGAATCCCATGGACCTTATTATTTGACATAACTCTTTGTAAGCAATCATCTTTTTTTTCTTCATGCTACGGGCCTTCTCTATGGATAACAATAGGCACTAGATTTCACAAGTGTCTTTATTGTCAGACAAATGCCTTTTACAATTGTCTGACTTTTAAGACAGATGCGATTCTTAAAGACACTAATGCCAAACCCGACAAGCAAACACAACAACATGAAATTATTAATATTTTTATACTACAAACGCGCAAACACAAAATGGCACACATCTTGTTATAAAATGTACAAGCACGTGCAAGTCACCATACCCTTCAACTTTCATGCTTTGGAGACTTCCTTATGAGTTTGCTTGACAATTGCCTCAAAAGCGTATGTGGCGACAGAGTTTCACTAGAAACAGCACGAAAGACGTTTTATTTTATTCTAGCATTATTTGTAATGCTCATCATCATTGCTTTACCTCAGTTGCCATCTTTTTATAAAGGTGATGAGGTTATTCCACTTACGCAAAATGCAAAAATTGTCATTGGTGTTCTCTGCTTTGCAGTGATCATGTGGATGACAGAAGCAATTCCATTCCCAGCAACATCATTGCTTCTCATTATATTCTTACATATAATGTCTGTTGATGGATTTGGAAACCTGGTAAAGTCAGGTCTTGGCAATCAGTCTATCATGTTCCTTATGGGTGCCATGGGTCTTTCTGCAGCCATGACTGAGTCAGGTCTTGCCAGGCGATTTATGCTGTGGATGCTGACAAAGGTTGGCAGAAGAACTGATCGTATTGTACTGGCATTTATTGTCACAGGAACATTATTATCAATGTGGATAACTGACATGGCTGTTGCCGCCATGTTGTTACCTCTCGGCATGAGCATTCTTCAAGGCAGTAACTGTAAGCCCCTCGAAAGCAATTTCGGACGTGCCCTTATGATAGGCATCGTCTGGGGTGCTCTCATTGGCGGTACTGCAACTCCGGCAGGATGCGGTGCAAACGTACTTGCCATGCAGTTTGTCCGTGATATTGCCAAGCTTGATGTCAGCTTTGCGCAATGGATGATGGTGGGCGTGCCAGGCGCTCTCCTCATGATTCCTGTAAGCTGGTACGCACTGATAAAGATTTTCCCGATGGAAATGAAGGAAATTCCGATCACTCTTGAAAGCATCCACACTGAACTTAAGAAGCTTGGCGGCCTGAACACAAAGGAAATAAAGACATTAGTGGTGTTTGTCGTCGCTGTTTGCCTGTGGCTCTTTGGCAGCTATCTGACACCAATATTCGGATTTAAGACGCCGGAAGCCTTTGTTGCACTTTTAGCTTTTGTTCTTCTCTTCCTGCCTGGCCTGAGAGTCTTCGAGACATGGAAGGATGCTTCACGCAGTATTGACTGGGGTGGCCTAATTCTGATTGCAGGTGGCATTTCTGCAGGTCTACTCCTTGCAAGTACAGGTGCTGCCCGTTGGATTGCCTGGGGTGCTCTTTCCGAAGTGGGCAGTCTGCATCCTGTCCTTCGAGTTCTTGCAGTTATTACACTCGTTGAACTTCTGAAGATCTTCTTTTCAAGCAACAGTGTCACCGGTGCAGTTATCATGCCCCTCATCATTACACTTGCCATGGATATCGGCATGAACCCCTGGGTCCTTGCTGGTCCTGCGGGCATCGCATCTAGCATGGCGTTTATCATGGTGACATCCAGTCCCACAAACGTCATTCCCTACTCATCCGGCTACTTTAGAATTTCTGAATTTGCCAAGGCTGGCATTGTGATGACGATTATTGCAATCCTATGTGTCACATTTTCTGTTGCAGTCTTCGGAAGATTTGCAGGAATGAACATTTGGATGTAGGTAATATAGATTAATATATTTTTTTACTTCTACATAATATTAACTGGCAGATTGTTTTCAATAACTCCATGATGATTTATCGCTGAATCTTTTACATCTAAAAAAAATAATCTGCCAGTTTCTATAAACAAACACAGTTAACCATGCTAAGTTTTCTTGTTAACAAGTCGTCAACTGTTCCCAATTATTAACCTTAAATAGACAAGGTGCTATAATATGAAAACTATCCAAGAACAAATTGCTATTGCCAGAAAAGCCCAGGAAGAAATTAATAACTACACACAAGAACAAGTTGATGAGATGTGCTTATCTGTTGGTTGGGAAGTATATAATGATGAAAATATTGCAAAGCTAGCAAAAATGGCAGTTGAAGAAACTAGTTTTGGCAATGTTGAGAGTAAAATCACAAAGCATAAGCGTAAGGTTGGTGGTGTCCTACACGATATTATCGGTGCAAAATCTGTAGGATGCATAGATCGCGATGAAAAATCAGGTATTTCTAAATATGCAAAGCCAGTTGGTGTTATTTGTGCAATTCTTCCTGCCACGAATCCCACGGCTACATGCGGCGGCAAAGCCATTGGCATGCTGAAATGCCGCAACGCAGTCATTTTTAAGCCTAGTTCAAAGGCTCAGAACTGCACGACAGAAACTGTCAGAATGATGCGTGAAGGCCTGCGACGTGTTGGAGCACCTGAAGATCTGCTTCAAATTGTTGAAGACGGAAGCCGTGAAGGCGTGGCCGCCTTGATGAAGGCATCTGATCTCGTCGTGGCAACAGGAAGTGGTGCCCTTGTCCGTGCAGCATATTCCAGTGGAACTCCTGCCTATGGCGTGGGGCAGGGCAATGCGGTACCAATTGTTGCTGAAGATGCAGACATTGACGAAGCTGCAAAGCTTATTTGCTCAAGCAAGCTTTTTGACTATGCTACATCCTGCTCTTCTGAAAACGCGGTTGTCGTTGTCAAAGATGTCTACGAGCAGTTCATGGAAAAGATGAAGCAGAATGGCTGCTTCCTGGTATCTGGTGAAGACAGAGAGACTCTGAAGAACCATATGTGGAAGGTCAATGCAAAAGGAAAGCTTGCATTGAATTCGGATGTGATTGCAAAGTCAGCCCAATATATAGCCGAAGGAGCAGGAATTCTGATTCCTGACTGGACACATATAATTCTAGTCGAAGGCACACAACCTATTGCCGAGGACAAATTCCACGATGAAAAGATTTCGCCTGTTTTGACTATTTACAAGGCAGAGAACTTCATGGATGCCTACCGTATTCTGACTGAGTTGACTACCTTAGTAGGCCCTGGCCACTCTTGCGGAATCCATACTTTCAAAAAAGAATATATTGAATTCCTTGGCGAACATATGAAGAGCTCACGTATTACAGTACGTCAATCAATGAGTGCTGGTAATGGTGGTCATCCTTTCAACCGTATGCCATCTACGGCAACTCTTGGTTGCGGCACATGGGGTGGAAATATTACCACTGAAAATGTGCACTGGAGACATTTCATGAACGTTACCTGGGTTAATGAACCCGTTGAGCCATGGTCACTTAGTGATGAAGAAATTTGGGGAGATTTCTGGAAGAAGTATTCCAAGTAGACAAGAGTAAGCTTAAATAAAAAATTATAATTTACACGAGGGATAATTATGAAATTGTTTGAATATCAAGCAAAAGATATTTTTAAAACTAAAAATATAAATATTCCAAAGGGAAAACTTATACGAAGTGTCTCTGAAGTAGAAGAAGCTGTTGCTGAAATTGGCCTGCCTTGCGTCCTGAAGTCACAAGTTTTGCGTGGCGGCCGAGGAAAAGCTGGCCTTATCAAGGTTGTTAAGGATATTGAATCCGCACGTACTACAGCAAAAGAACTTTTTGAATCTGAACATAACGTGCATATGATTCTTGTTGAGGAAGCAGTAAATATCTCAAGTGAAATTTATCTGTCTGTGACAGTAGATCCCGTTACCTCAACAGCTTTGCTTATCGGCTGCGCAGAAGGTGGCGTTGAAATTGAAAAGCTTGCAGCAGAATCACCAGAAAAAATCATTACCGTAAATGTTGATATGTCAAAGGGATTAGGTTCATTCCATGTCAATAATCTCGTTTATGGGATGAACCTCCCCGCAGAACAAATCAAGCCAGTAAGCGCAGTTGTTCGCAGTCTGTACAAAACTTTTACGGCTTATGACGCACAACTTGCCGAGATTAATCCTTTGTTTATAACTGCGGACGGCACTCCTGTAGCAGGCGATGGCAAAATTATCATAGATGATAATTCTGAATGGCGGCATCCAGATTATCCTCTGAGTCGTGAACAGTTTGATTCTGAAGTCGAATTTGAAGCTGCACAGGAAGGTATCCCCTATCTGGTGTTTAATGGCGACATCGCACTGATGTGTGCAGGTGCAGGACTGACGACTACTGTTTTTGACCTGATACACGATGCTGGCGGAACAGTCGCAACATACGTTGAATTCGGGGGTGCTAACTACACAAAGGCAGTTCGCACAATGGAACTCTGCCTGAAAACACCCAGCAAAGTAATCCTGGTCGTTACTTTTGGAACAATCGCACGTGCGGATGTCATGGCACAAGGCCTTATTGAAGCAATCAAGGCTCACAATCCCCAACAGCCCATTGTGACATGCATCAGGGGAACGAACGAAGAAGAGGCATTCAAGTTTTTGCGCGATGCCGGCCTTGAACCCTTGACCGACACTGAAGATGCCGTGAAGAAAGCAGTTGAACTTGCAGCCAGGAGGGCCTGATGAGTATTTTTGTTCATAAACAGTCACGTGTTATTGTGCAGGGCGCAACGGGAAAAGAAGGCGCCTTCTGGACCAAACACATGAAAGACATGGGAACTCAGGTTGTTGCTGGTGTTACCCCTGGCAAAGAAGGACAAGATGTTGATGGTATTCCGATATACCATTCTGTTCGTCGTGCAATTAAAGAGCACGATGCAGACATATCAATGCTTTTTGTTCCTCCCAAGTTTACTAAGGATGCAGTGTTTGAAGCACTTGATGCTGGGATACGCAAAATCTGCACAATTGCTGATGGCATTCCTCTGCACGATGCCATTGCTATCCGCCAAGCTGCTCAATCCTGCGGTGCCATGGTGATTGGCGGCAATACTTCAGGTGTCATTTCCGTTGGTGAAGCCATGCTTGGAACATTCCCCTACTGGATTGAACGTGTCTACAAAAAGGGCCATATTGGTGTCATGACTCGCAGTGGTTCTCTGACAAATGAAGTGACTGCCGAAATTGTCAAAGGTGGTTTTGGCATTACGACGCTTGTTGGTGTCGGTGGTGACCCCGTTCCTGGTACCCGCTTTGCCGAACTGCTTCCGTATTATGAAAAAGATGAAGACACTCAGGCTGTCGTCATTATTGGTGAGCTCGGCGGCACGATGGAAGAAGAAGTCGCGGAACTTAAGATATCTGGCGAATTTACCAAGCCCATAGTTGCCTTTATGGGGGGACGGACCGCTCCCGAAGGCAAGCGTATGGGGCACGCCGGGGCAATTGTCACCGGTGGCAGAGGAACTGTTAAAGGCAAAACTCTTGCTCTGACTAAAGCCGGCGCTCTTGTAGCAAAGAAACCCAGTGAAGTTGGTAAACTTCTGCAGGAAGCCTTATAAATCTGACTCTCTCTCCCTATACCTACCTGAACACTATTATCTGATGTCCATTCACTTCTCTCCCAAAACAGTGTGAAAAGGACATTTTTGAAGAGCTCCCTCTCTTTGAGGGAGCTTGTTATTTTTAGCACCAGTCAATCCGATATCGTCTAGATATTTTCTTCATGTGTCGTTTGACAGAAGCAGGAAACAGCCTATTTTTCAGAACAGGGGCTTTTGCCCGAAAGCCTGCCGCTCTGCCGGCAGGGCACAGCACTGATCTGAACACACTGGTCTGAACACACTGGCCAGAGCACACTGGCCTGCAAGGAGACTGCCCATGTTTCGCGCTGTACGCAGAGAAAAACTCGTTCTGCCTGACGACGTCTGTCTGGACATTTTGCGCAACGGTTCCTACGGAACGCTTGCCGTGCTCGGAGACGATGACTATCCCTATGCCGTTCCCGTCAACTACGTCTTTGACGGGGCTGCCATCTGGGTGCACTGCGCCCCGGAAGGCCACAAGATTGACGCCATCGCAAGGCACCCAAGGGTGAGCTTCTCTGTGGTGGCAGCCGACACTGTCGTTCCCGAGGACCTTTCCACCAATTACCGAAGCGTCCTTGTCTTCGGAAAGGCCTGGCTTGTGACCGAGGCTGCGCAGAAAGTCCCGGCCCTGCATGCCCTCTGCCAAAAGTACGCGCCTTCTGTTTCCATGGATGTTGAGGCCTACATTGCCCGCATGCTTCCCAAAACCGGCGTCATCAAAATTGCTGTCGAGCATATCAGTGGCAAGGAAGGCAAGAACCTTGCTGTGGCCCGCAGAAAGGCCGCGGGCATGGACTATGAGGCCGACAACAACGACTGAGACCCGGCCTGCCAGCAAAACCAATCCAGGGCTGGCATCAGGCCTGCCAGTGACATCTGACCACGACCAGGGGCGACGCACCGCACACGCAATTCGACCTTTTTCAACCGGTCTTTCCCAACCGGTCTTTTCCCAACCGGTCTTTTGCCTTGCTGACTTGCCGAAGGAGGGCACATGCATCTGATTCTGCGCCTTGTCAAAGTGGCAGGTATCATCCTGCTGCTCGCCTGCCTTGTGATCTTCTTCCAGTTCAATGTCTTTGCCCTGCAGTTTGTGGATTCGCTGGCTCCTGGTACAGGCTGGATTGCCTTCCTGGTGCTCTTTGCCATGGAGCTCGCTGCCTTTGTGGCCCTGACCATGGCCTGGATGCCCCGAAAGTCAAAGCTGGTCCTTACGGAAAATCCCACGGAAGCAGAGCGCGCAGCCTTTCAAAAGGAGCTTGTGCAGCGCCTGAAGGACAATCGTCATGTGCTTGGTGCCGGTCTGCGTCCTGCTGACCCTGACTTTGCGAACAAGGCCATGGCGCTGCTGGATGCAAAGGCCGATGCCATCATCCGCTCCGATGCCCGCAAGGTCTTCCTTGGCACTGCCCTGGCCCAGAACGGCCGCCTGGATGCCCTCATTGTCTTTCTTGTGCTTGCGCGCATGGTCTGGCGCATCTCTGCCCTCTACAACCAGCGCCCCACGCCGGCAGAAATCTGGAGCGTCTACACCACTGTCTCAAGCTCTGCCTTCCTGGCCTTCAGCCTGGATGCCCTGGACATCCCCCAGACTGTCACCGAGTCCTTAGGCAGCATCATGCCTGCCATAGCGCCTCATATGGCCAGCACTTCCATGCCCTTTGTGGGCACAACCATGCATGTGTTCACAAGCTGTGTGCTTGAGGGGGCTGCCAACGGCCTTCTGGCTGTCCGTGCCGGCGTGCTCACCAAGAATGCCTTCTGCCATGCGGACCTGACCACAAGCGAGCGCAGAGCCCTGTCCTCACGGGAAATCCGCCAGAACATGCTCTCCCTCTCAAAGGACTGCCTTGGCGACATTACCACAGGCATCAGGGACCAGCTGAAGGACATGGCTGGCAGTGTGGCAGATGGTGCTGTGGACAAGACCGTCACTGCGGCAAAGGCTGTGGCAAGCACGGTGAGCGGAGCTGCCTCTGCGGCAGGCTCTGCTGCGGATGCCGCTGTGGACAAGACGGTGCACGCCGCAAGGACCGTGGCCAGCACCGTGAGCGGGGCTGCCTCTGCGGCAGGCTCTGCCGTGGACAAAACTGTCCATGCCGCAAAGTTTGTGGCCAGCACTGTCAGTGATGCTGCCACCTCTGCCGGGGACTTTGTGCGCAGGGGCGTGCAGGGAGGCGAGGCTGTGGCAGCAGAAGTTGCAGCCGGCGTGGGCAGCACAGTGGACAGAGTGACCTCGACAGCCTCACGCACAGGCACTGCCGTCACTGAGGCTGTGAGCGGGGCTGTGGGCGCTGTGGAAGGCGCTGTGCACGGGGCAAGGGACCTGGCACAGCACACCCTGCGCTCGGCCGGTCAGACCATTGCCAGCGGCGGTGAAGCCGTGGCGCGCACAGTGCAGTCCGGCACAGACAAGGCAAAACAGGTTGTGCGCAGCGCAGGCGGCCTCTTTGCCAGTGTGCTGCCGGCAGGCCTTGCAGGCAGGCGCGGACACACAGCGGAAGAAGAGCTGGCCATGAAGATTGCCCTCATGTGGACGTACGGCCCCTTGTCCAGCTCCCTTGCCGCCAGCCTTGCCGAAGAATTTGCCGGGACAGGCCAGACCATGCCTGCCCCGCTGGCAGACGCCCTCAACCGTCTGCCGGATCCCATGCTGCTGGCCCCCTGGCTTGAGAGCTGGAAGGGACAGAAGAAGGAGATCCGTACCCTCATGAACACCCTGAACATCAGGCCTGCAGACGAGAAGGAACGAGTCTACCTTGACGAGCTCGGTGCCCTTCTGCACGTGGGCAGCACGTTACGCGGCAAATAACAGCCCGGGAGAGACCAGCCCATGTGGCGCATGCAGATACATCATCAGTTAGGCCAGGACATTCTTTCCTTAAAACGCCAGGGAGCCGTCTTTACCTGGAAAACCCTGGACGAGCTGCGCAAACGCCTTGTGCGTGCAGGCGAATATGAGTGCGCAGACGCTTCTGCCATTGCGGAACAGGTGACAGCCCTTGCGCTGGATCACCGCCCTTCCCTCTTTGGTGCAGGGGAGGACCTGATGCTCGTGCCCCTGCCCGAGGCCCATATGCTGCTGGAATGGGAGCAGGCACGGGAGCGCTGTGCAGCCCTGATCTCGGATCGTGTCAGCTGTCAGGAAATCTATGTCTTCCGCTATGCTGACAAGCACAAGCGCTGGCGCTGGCCCCTTATCGGCATGTCCTATGGCCCGAGCTTTCATGACAACTGCCGCATTGCCGTCTATGAGCCCACAGCCCTGCAACAGTGCTCTGCCACAGCTCAGAAGGCCATGGTGGAACAGCATGCAAAGGCAACAGCCATTGCCGTGCAGGCCCTGGAGCTTGTCAGGGCAGGCAAACTTGCCCCTGTCAACGGCAAGGGCGAGACAGCGCAGCAGCTGCAGGCAAAGAAGGGCGAGCGGGTAGACCTTCCCACACCCTCTTCCCTGGCCAGATCCGAGCGCACACGCCACGAAAGCGTGCCCATGGGCGGCAAGGGTGCCCACCGGATGTAAGTCCCGGGGCAGCGTCAGGCCCTGACTGAGCAAGACACTGCCTGCTCAAGGTCCCGACCGGGTACAGTCCGGCCACAGCCCCGCCCTGACAGGCACAGGCCCAGGATGGTGACGGTCATGTGCCCTTTGCACGCACCTTTGCGCAAGGTCTTGTGCAGAAGCCAGCCGGGAAGTACCATGACGCATCCCTGCCCGGGGCAACTGACGCAGAGCATCTGATCATCTGAGCACCAGTGCTTCAGAGCACCAGTGCATCAGTACATCATGCATCAGTGCATCAGACCCGGGCAGGCTGTCAGAATGTTCACAACTCACAACGTATGCCGCGAGGCTCCTATGTCCGAATCCACTGATTGCATCTTCTGCATGATTGTCGAAGGCAAGCTCCCCTCTTCCAAAGTCTATGAGTCCGAGCATGTGTATGCCTTCCTTGACCTCAATCCCGTGCACGAAGGCCATACCCTGATCATCCCCAAGAAGCACTGCGAGAACATCTTTGAAGCGGATCCTGCCATCGGCGCAGACATCATCCGTGCCATGCAGCGCGTCGGTGAAGCCCTGAAGAAGGTGACAGGTTGCGCAGGCGTCAATGTCCTGCAAAACAACGGCAGAGCTGCCGGACAGATGGTCTTTCACCTGCACTGGCATGTCATTCCCCGCTTTGCCAATGATGGCCTGGCTCTCTGGCCCCAGAAGAAGTACGCCAGCATGGATGCCATGAACGAGATGGCTGAAGCCCTGCGCAAGGAACTTGCCTAAAGGCTCATCTGACTGCATCAGACTGTATTTGCCGCACAGCCCGCAGACGGGCTCTGCAAACGTCTCCTTTTCATACTCCCTTTGTATCCTTGTGACCGGCTGGTTGCAGGGATATTTTGTTTTTTGGCGAAAGACTGCAGAGCTTGTCCCTGCCCAGGAAGACAACAAGAGTGAGATTCCTGCAGCATCCAGACAAGCATGTCGGAAAGCTTCTTCACAAAGCTTCACAAGGCTTTGCGCAGGCCCTGCAACGCACCTGGCAAGAGCTGCTGCCAAGGGCAATGCAGATGCCCAGGTACGATCTGCGGCAGGAAGAGGGGCAGGGTGCCAGAACGACGCCCTGGCTGCCCTCCCTTGCCAGCACCCTGCTTTCTTGTCACATTTCAGATGTGCCTTGACGAGATGCCCGTTGGACGGTAGGCACTGACTTCAGCCCCCAGGGCTCTCCCCCGCAGACTTCTGGCTCCATCTCTCTCGAACCTTACCTACCCTTGTGCACAGCACGCGAGACTGTATGTCCACCACTGATTGTCTCTTTTGCAAGATTGTAGAAGGCACGCTTCCCTCGTTGAAGGTGTATGAAACCGAACACCTGTACGCCTTCCTTGACATCAAGCCTGCACACAGGGGGCACACTCTGCTCGTTCCCAAAACACATTGTCGGGACATCTTCGATGCTGCCCATGGGCAAGATGCAAGGCTCGGTGAAGAAGTCCTGCGCACTATGCAGCGCCTTGCTGCAGCGCTCAAAGAGGTTACCGGCTGCCCTGGCATCAACATCATACAGAACAACGGCAGCGCAGCCGGACAGACAGTCTTTCACCTGCACTGGCACATCATCCCCCGCTTTGAGAACGATGGCATACCTGCCTGGCCCCAGAAGAAGTACGAGAGCCAGGCTGCCATGAACGACATGGCTGAAACACTTCGCAACGCGCTTTCCTGTACAAACTAAGCTCTGCACACATCTCCCCTCACCGGGGCAGGGCTTTGTTGTGTCTTCCTGTTGTCTTTCACAAGATTTCAGGAAGCACGTCTCACACTGTACACAAAATCATCTCTGAAAAATCATCTCTGCAAATTCTCTTGAACTTTCTCAATTTGCATGGTGTCACAATAGAACTTTTGAACAGGTGATGGTTACATGAAAGCAAAAGCAAAGTTTGATTTCCTGCCAGGAGTCGTTAAAGAACTTGCTGAAGGCCCCATTGATTTCAGGAAATGCGAAGACAATGCCTTCCTGGGGGATGCACAGTCCCAGTATCTGATGGGCTGCCTCTGCGAGGATGGCGAGCGCATGCTGCAGAGCTACCCCCAGGCCCAGTTCTGGTATCTGCAGGCTGCAGAGCAGGGAAATTCCCATGCCCAGTGCAACCTTGGTGACCTCTATCAGCTCGGCCTTGGCGTGCATCAGGACTTCAGGCAGGCCTTCTACTGGTACTCACAGGCTGCAGAGGCAGACAATACAGACGCCCTGTTCCGCCTTGCGCACCTCTATGATCTCGGCGCAGGAACAGAGCAGAACGACGATCTGGCGCTCTTCTTCTATGAAAAGGCCGGAGCCCTGGGCAACAGTGATGCCAAGTACTGGCTTGGCCACATCTATGAGCACGGTCACAATGGCGTTGCAGCAGACAGCAGCATGGCCGTCCGGCTCTATGAGGAAGCTGCCCTGCAGGGGCATGACGGGGCACAGCTTCGTCTGGCCCGCTGCTATGCCAGCGGCCTCGGCGTCACAAAGGACGAGGGCCTGGCTGTGCAGTGGTATCAGAAGGCTGCCGAGCAGGGAAATGCCCTGGCCATGTTCTCCCTTGCCCAGTGCTTTGAACTCGGGCACGGGGTCATGCAGGAGTACAGCAGTGCTCTGTACTGGCTCTCCAGGGCTGCGGAGCTCAAGCATGCAGACGCCCTGGTCAGGCTGGGCATGTTCTATGAACAGGGCACTGCCGTGGGCAGGGACTATACCAGGGCCCTTGGCTTCTACACGGAAGCTGCCGAGCTTGGGCATGCCGAGGGGCAGTTCCGGCTCGCCCTGCTCTCTGACCAGGGCCTCGGGACAGTGCGCACACCTGCCCGTGCTGCCCACTGGCTGACTCAGGCTGCCGAACAGGGGCATGCCGGGGCACAGTGGCATCTTGGCATGCTCTGTGAAAAGGGCAGAGGCGTACCACAGGACTATGTACAGGCCATGCACTGGTACAAACTGGCTGCCGAACAGGGCCTGGCCACAGCACAGCTTCAGCTTGGCGAGCTCTTTGAAAGCGGCAGAGGCTGCGAGAAGGACGACGTGCAGGCTGCATACTGGTACGGCCTTGCTGCCAGCCAGGGCAATGCCGAGGCCTGCTGGCGGTTTGCCTGCTGCCTGGAGCACGGTCAGGGCGTGACAAAGAGCTGCAGGCAGGCTCTGAACTGGTACAGCCAGGCTGCAGAGCTTGGACACACCAAGGCGCAGATCAGCCTTGCCAGGTTTTATACACACAGCCTTGGGGTGGAGCAGGACTATGCCCTGGCAGCCTACTGGCTGAAGACTGCAGCTGAGCGCAATGATGCCGATGCCCAGTGCATCTTCGGCCTGTTCTGCGTCCAGGCTCCGGTGCTGGAGAAGGACTATGGCAAGGCGGCCTACTGGCTGCAGAAGTCTGCAGAACAGGGCAATGCAGAGGGCCAGTATCACTATGGCCTGTTCCTGGAAAACGGCCTTGGCGTGGCAAAGGATGTCACCGAGGCTGCCGTGTGGCTGCATAAGGCAGCCAGACAGGGCCATGCAGACGCACAGTTCGAGTTTGGCAGGCTGCTGGCAAAGGGTGAGGACGTGCTGCCGGACGCAGTGCAGGCCATCTACTGGCTGCGCATGGCAGCAGAACAGGGGCATACGGACGCCCAGTTCCTCCTTGGCCAGAGCTTTGAGGACGGCAGCATGAGCCAGAAGGACGATGTGCAGGCTGTGTTCTGGCTCAGAGCCGCAGGCGAACAGGGACATGCCGAGGCACAGTACAGGCTTGGCAGACACTTTGAGAAGGGACTGGGCATACAGCAGGACTTCGGCCTGGCCGCAGTCTGGCTGCGCATGGCAGCGGATCAGGGCCATGCCCGGGCCCAGTATGCCGTAAGCACACTGTACCTGCGCGGCATGGGTGTGGAGATGGACATGGATGCGGCTGTGTCGTGGCTGAAGAAGGCCGCCCTGCAGGGCCATGCCGAGGCGCAGTTTGTCCTGGGCAGGTTTTGCGAATACGGCCCCCTTGGCGAACAGGACCTGGACCAGGCAGTGATCTGGATCACAAAGGCAGCCGAACAGGGCCTTGCCAATGCCCAGTTCCACTTAGCCTCCCTCTACGAGCAGGGCAAGGGCGTGGAGGAAAGCCCTGACCACGCCCGCTTCTGGCTTGAGAAAGCCGCAGCCCAGGGGCACAGGAAGGCCAGAGCACGGCTGGAGAGCCTGCAGCACTGCTGCTGAGCGCAGGCACACCAGGCTGCAGAGACGTCCTCATGTGACTGACCAGGGCTTCGGAGCACTCCGAAGCCCTGTGTCATTGCGCCCTGTGTCATTGCGCCCTGTGGTATCGCACCCAGTGTTATCGCGCCCTGTGCCAGGGCGCACGGAAAGTACCTTGCGGCACTGACGTACTCAGTCGCCCTCAGCCCCTCTCCCTGTCAGAGAGGGGCTGAAAGGGGCAGGGAGAGCCAGGGAGGGCCAGGGAGAGGCAAAGAGCCGGCCTGCCTCCATACATGCGGCAGGCCGGGCTCAGGCTGGCTGTCCGTACGAAACAGCCAGCCCTCACTCGGCCTGTTGGCAGCCTGTTGTTGAGGGCCCCTGGTACAGGGTCCCGAAAGTGTGCGTGCAGCAGGTATTCGTGCCGCAGAGGACGAGAGCCTCCGCGGCAGACGTGTTTGCTTAGAGAACGATGCTCTGCAGCCAGGAGTCCACGGTCTTGCCTGCGCTGCGCACGCTGCCGCCGCGCACAGCAAGGCCCTTCACCAGACGGGCCTTGGGGCAGAGGCGTCTGATGTCGCCTTCACTGCTGCCCAGGGCGCTGCCGCCGTGCGTGCAGAAGGGTGCGATGGTCTTGCCTTCCATGGGGTAGGCCTTCAGGAAGGTGAACACGGCTCTGGGCATGGTGCCCCACCAGTTGGGATAGCCCAGGAAAACGGTTGTGTACTTGCTGATGTCAGCAATCACCGTGGAGATCTCAGGATAGGCATTGGCGCGCTGTTCCTGCCTGGCCATCTCCACGCAGTCCTCATACGAGTCTGGATAGGGTTTGACAGTCTGGATCTGTACCAGATCGCCACCTGTGCGCTGCTGAATCATCTCGGCAATGGTGCGGGTATTGCCGCTGCGTGAGAAGTAGGCAATGAGGATATTGCTGCCCCCGGCAGCGCTGGCTGCGCTGACAGCACCGGCAGAGCCCAGCAGGGGCACGGTCCCCAGGGCAAAGGCTCCGGCAAGGCTGTACTTGAGGAAAAGACGGCGGGAGCTGGTGTGGACGGTATGGTCATTCGAGAATGTCATGGCTGTCTCCGTTGGGCTGTACGTGTCTGTTCTTTCCCTGCGCCGCCCCCGGGCAATACACCCTGGATGTCGGGGAGTGCCGTGGGGCACCAGAATGCGCCGTAGAGGCCGGTACGGCACTTCAGGACACCCGCAGACAGGGCACCCGGCCGGGCGCAGGCTTTCTTTCCTGACTGCACCATAGCCCGCTCCTGCGCCCTGGCAAAAGCTCCATTCTTTGCCAATTCTTGCACAATTGTCTCATGGCCGGAACTGTCTCATAGAGGAAGTGTCTCATGGCGGGAGCCGGGCCCGGGATGTGCCGCCATATGCCCGGATATGCCTGCCAGCCCTGCATATGGCAGGTGCGAGACGCTCTGCCAGGGAGCCCCCAGGGCAGGGCCGTCCCTGTGCCTTGTCCCGGGCACTTGACTCTCACGCGGGGGAAAACGTAGATCTAGAGCGCGTTTGGCCGCTTCGCACCGAGAGTTTGTGTGCCAGATAAACGGTGCCGGATGAACGGTGCCAGATGGGACGATGTCAGATGGCACAAATCAGATGGCACGATGTCAGTCCCGGCGCCAGGCTGAACGCTTTGCAGGGCATAGGCCCTGCGAAGACATACATCAAAGGTGAGATATGAACGCCGACACTGAGGGCCCTGCGGGCCCCCAATCTGGTCCGACGCATTTGCAAACGTCCGCCCCTGCGCAGGGCATACAGGTCTCCCATGAGGAGGCCGGACAAAAGCTCATGAGCTATCTTGAGCACCGTCTGCTGCTGCCGGCCACACTGTTACATCGCTGGGTACGTACAGGACAAATCCGCCTGAACGGCTCACGCACCCAGCCCTTTGTGCGCATCAATGCCGGAGACAGCATCCGCGTGCCTCCCTTTGCCGGGTCCATGTCCCAGCAGGTCCAGGCCACACGGGCCAGGCAGGAGCGGCAGAAGGCCAGGGCCGCAGGGCAGCCCCAGAGCAGACCTGCCGGCCATGCAGGCCAGGCTGGCAGCCACACTGGCCAGCAGACACAGCGCATGCACCAGGGCCTGCACGAGCCTGCCCGCATGCCGAAGGGGCCTGCCCAGGCAAAGGCCCCGGCACACGCTGCAGGCCCACTGGAAATCCTGGCAGAGACGGACGACTACATGGTGATCTTCAAGCCGGGCGGGCTTCCCACCCAGCCCGGCACAGGGCATACCGATGCCCTCACCACCCGCCTTGCAGCCCTAAAGAGGGGCGCCTTTACGCCCACACCGGCCCACCGTCTGGACAGGGACACCTCCGGTGTCATCCTGGTGGCCAGGACCTTCAATGCCCTGCGCAAGGCGCACGATGCCCTGCGCACGCGCCAGGGCCTGCGCAAGGAATACCTTGTCTGGGTGCACGGCATCTGGCCTGCCAGAGAGGACAGGCTTGTGCGCCACTACATGCGCAAGGGCCTTGCAGGTACCCAGGAAAAGATGCTGGTCAGCGATCACCCTGTTGACGGCGCAAAGGAAGCCATGCTCATTGCCCGCCCCCTGGCCTTTCTCAGCAAGGCAGGGACCGGCCCCACTGCGGGCGCCCATGCCGGCGCAGGCGCGACACTGCTGCAGATACGTCTGCTCACAGGCAGAACCCATCAGATACGTGCCCAGCTCTCCTTTCTCGGCTATCCTGTGCT
>CASEWR010000234.1 GCA_949291675.1 uncultured Desulfovibrio sp.
CTCCAAGCTATTTTGCCGGAAGCTGTGGGGAGCGCTCTCTCTTCCTTGCAGGAAAATATTGAATCACAGAGGACTCCCCGGTAGGGTGCGCCTTATATCCTCTCCCTGAAGGGAGAGGCTTTACGGCGCCTTTGGTAAGCAGGATGGCAGTCCCGATGCGGTCAAAAAGGTCGGCAGCAGTCCTGGCAAGGGTCTGGCAGTCTGGCTCCATGCCTGTATCCGGTGTCTGCTGGCGGAAGAACTGGTCTATGGTCTCCCCGTCCATGGGCATCTGCACATTGGGGAAGGTCACAGGGCCCTTTGGAGGCAGCCACAGGCCGAAGCGGAAGGCATCCCAGGCAGCACTTTCATAGAGGGCTGTAGGTGAGGCAGCCTCACCTGTCTCTGCCATGGTGCGCCCGGCACGACCGCGCCTTGGCTGGTCCATGATGTACACAGGCCAGTCCCTGCGCGTGAAGATGGCCTGATAGCCCTCGCGCCCGTCCGGCGTGGACTCAAAGGTCCTGCCGGACTGAGAGATGCCGTGCCACATGACAATGGGCAGGTTGCGGGCATCGGCAGGGAGGTAATACTGCGCATAGCCATGGTCGCCATGGAAGGTGACGCCGTTTTCCAGAGTCTGCACAGTGCCCCCGAAGAAGAGACTGCCCATGGTTTTCAGCACTATGGGCTTTTGTTCTTCAGCCTGACCGCCAGTCTGCCCGGCACTCTGCCCTGCCGCCTGTGCTGTGGCCTGTTCATCAGCCTGAACCGGGCCCGGGAGTACACACAACGCTGCCACAAGCAGTGCTGCCAGGCGTACGCGTCTGTGCTGTCTGTCAGTCATTGCCGGCATGGTCATTACCTCCCTGCGGCCTTCTCTGCCGCGCCTGTCTGCTGGCGCTTGCTCAGCACACTCTCAAGCACATCCAGGCTGACCCTGGCCGCTTCTTCGCCAACCCCGGCCCTGATGACTTCCACAAAGGCCCGCATCTGCGCTTCACTCAGGCCCATGTTCATGGCTGCCCCCTGATGAAAGCGCTGCTGCCCTGCTGTGCCGCTCATGGCTGCCAGGGCAGAGATGGTGGCAAGCTCGCGGCTTTGCCAGTCAAGATTGTCGCGGGAGAAGATGTCGGCAAAGAGGTGCTCCTTCAGGAAGGCGTCTATGGCAGGGGCAAAGAGCTGATAGCCGGAAGGAGCCGGGATGGTGGTGCGCCCGCCCAGCTTTGCCCTGGTCTCGGCGCCATACTGGTCGCGGTCAAGGTCAGCGGGCATGGGGCTGGCTTCCCTGCCCATCTCGTCTGTGATGCCGTTCTTCTGGCGTTCGTCCATGAGGGTCATGAAGGTATTGATGGCATTGAGGCTGCGGGGGAAGCCTGTGTAGGCATAGAGCTGCACAAGGATTTCCTTGATCTCGTTGACAGTAAGGCCTGCCTCAAGGCCCTGCACAAGAGCTGGTTTGAGTCTGGCCAGATCGCCATTGGCAGTGAAGGCAGAGATGACGATGATGCTCTTCTGTCTGTCACTCAGGGCCTGTGTCAGGGTCTGGCCCTGAGTCTGGGTCTGGTCAGCCTGCACAGAGGCAGGCATGGCCGCCAGCAGGGCACAGAGCAGCATGGTCAGGGTCGCGTGTTTCAGCATGGCAGTTCCTCCGTTCCGGTCTTGCGTCAGTCTTGAACCAGTCTTTTGTCAGTCTCGCACCAGGTCTCTGTTCAGCGGGCCTTGTCCTGTTCGTCTGTGACTTCTTCGGTTGTGGTCTTGCCGTCCACCACAGCTGTGATGGCGATATGGGGCATGGCAGTGTCAGGAGCTGCGCCATGTCAGTGTCTGACATTGGGCGGACGCAAGGCTCCCTGTCATCACTTCGACCACCCTGCCGTCAGCAGTACCGGTACGCTCCCTGCCAGAGCTGCCACAGAGATGCTGACCTGCCACATGGGAATGCCGGAAGGTGCGGACCGGGCTCAAAAGCGAGAGTCCTCTTTGTGCAGACATACATGAAAAGCCCGTGCAAGGCACCATCACAATTCTTTCAAAGTCTTGCAAAATATCACATCTGGCAGCAGCCAGGCCCTCTCACATGCTTCCAGGACCAGGAGGACCTTCCGGGAAAGCAGGCAGGCTGTCTTTTGCCTTTCCGCGCATTGTGTGCTATCTGCTGCACTTGCGAAAGAGCGGTCTGAAGCCTGTGCTTTCCCTGTGTCCAGCTGTCACGCCCTTGCAGGGCAGACTGCAGATCAGGCTGAAGGGACTGCAGCGCGGGTTCCCGCATCTTTTGCGCAAATCTTCAAAGATACCAGGCACTGCCTGGATGGGGTGTATATCATGGTCAAGCGTTTTGTTCTTCTTCCGCTTCTTGCTCTGTGTCTCATGCTGGGAGCCTGCCTTCCGGACAGTCAGTCCAAGGACGATATTGCCGTCGTGGATCTTGGCAGACTGGTCCGCGACAGTGAACCCGGCAAGCAGGCCCAGACCTTCCTGGAAAACATTCAGGAAGACTTTAATAACAGACTTCTTGCCCAGCAGAAGAAGGTCCAGGACAATCCTGATGACAAGAAAGCCATGCAGGAACTGGAGACCATGTATGTGAGCATGCAGCAGCGCATGCAGACTGAAGAGCAGAATGTCAGCAACAATCTCCTTGAGCATGTGCTGCAGACTGTGAAGACCTTCCGCGAGGAAAAGAAGTTCAAGGCCATTCTGCGCAGCGAAGCCGTGGTTGACTATGATGACGTTCTGGATGTCACCGGCCTTGTGCTGGATGAAATCAACAAGCTGACCATCGAGTTCAAGCCTGTCACCTCTGATCAGCCCACCATCCCTGCTACCATGGCTCCCGCAGCTGACGACACTGACGACGCTGCTGCTGCCGAAGCGGCCCCTGACAACGCAGACAGCGCTGCCGAAGCGGCTCCCGAAGACGCTGACGGTGCTGACGAAGCCCCCGCTGCCGCAAAAGCCGCGCCTGAAGCAGCTGCTCCTGCTGCTGCTGAAAAGCCTGCCAAATAGCGTTCAATCAGAGCCTGCCTGACGTTTCACCAGGCTTCCTGACACAATTTCTGACACAATTTCTCACACAGTTTCTGACCCCTGTTTCCTGCCCGGAAGCAGGGGGCTTTGTTTTGCCCGGCTAAAGGATGCTTGAACGTAATCGCGGTACACATCAGGAAAAATTTCCGACGCGGTCAGGAGCCTCTGAGCACAAAGAAAGCGATGGAGCTGAGGAAAACACAGCCATTCCCGGGGAATAACACAGCCCAGGTCATGGAAGCCTGCGCTATGCCTCCTCTCCCCCTGTTCCCCTGTTCACCAGCAGATCTGAGCCT
Source organism: uncultured Desulfovibrio sp. (assembly GCA_949291675.1). Lineage (GTDB taxonomy): Bacteria > Desulfobacterota > Desulfovibrionia > Desulfovibrionales > Desulfovibrionaceae > Desulfovibrio. Next base: position 3,306 of record CASEWR010000234.1, read on the forward strand.
GGGACTGCAGTGGCGTCCCTTTCCCGGACATCCAGCCAGTCGTGGCGCAGCTCGTGGAGGCTGAGAAGTTTGTACCCACAAGCAAATAAAGGGAGAGTGCAAGTAACTATCTGGAATAGCTAACTTTAGCCATGCTTTTTCGCCAAAAATCTTCAAAACTCTGCTTTCGTCTGCCTTCCCGCTGCTTTGCCCCCTGTCTGGCCCGGCAACCAGCGCTCCTGGGGAGTGACACAGTCCTGGTCATGGAAGCCTGCGCTATGCTTCTTCTCCCCCTGTTCCCCTATTCCCCTGTTCACCAGCAGATCTGAGCCTGGGGCTGCAGTGGGCGTCCCTTTCCCGGACATCCAGCCAGCCGTAGCGCAGCTCGTGGAGCCTGAGAAGTTTGTACCCACAAGCAAATAAAGGGAGAGCGTAAGTAACTATTTGGAATAGTTTACTTTAGCCATGCTTTTTCGCCAAAAATCTTCAAAACTCTGCTTTCGCCTGCCTTCCCGCCGCTTTGCCCCTGTCTGGCCCGCCAGCCAGCAGCTCTCGGGGAGTGACACAGCCCTGGTTATGGAAGCCTGCGCTATGCCTCCTCTCCCCCTGTTCCCCTGTTCCCCAGCAGATCTGAGCATGGGACTGCAGTGGGCGTCCCTTTCCCGGGCATCCAGTCAGTCGTAGTGCAGCTCATGGAGGCTGAGAAGTTTGTACCCACAAGCAAATAAAGGGAGAGTGCAAGTAACTATCTGAAATAGTTCACTTTAGTCATGCTTTTTCGCCAAAAATCTTCAAAACTCTGCCTTCCCGCTGCTTTGCCCCTGTCTGGCCCGGCAACCAGCGCTCCCGGGGAGTGACACAGTCCTGGTCATGGAAGCCTGTGCTATGGATCCTCTCACCCTGTTCCCTTATCCCCCTGTTCGCCAGCGGATCTGAGCCTGGGACTGCAGTGGGGGTCCCTTTCCCGGACATCCAGCCAGTCCTGGCGCAGCTCGTGGAGGCTGAGAAGTTTGTACCCACAAGCAAATAATGGGAGAATGAAAGTAACTATCTGGAATAGTTGACTTTAGTCATAATTTTTCGCCAAAAATCTTCAAAACTCTGCCTTCCCGCTGCTTTGCCCCTGTCTGGCCCGGCAACCAGCGCTCCCGGGGAGTGACACGGCGCTGGTCATGGAAGCCTGCGCTATGGGTCCTCTCCCCCTGTTCCCCTATCCCCCTGTTCACCAGCGGCTCTGAGCCTGGAACTGCAGTGGGCGTCCCTTTCCCGGACATCCAGCCAGTCCTGGCGCAGCTCGTGGAGCCTGAGAAGTTTGTACCCACAAGCAAATAAAGGGAGAGTGCAAGTAACTATTTTGAATAGTTGACTTTAGTCATGCTTTTTTGCCAAAAATCTTCAAAACTCTGCTTTCGCCTGCCTTGCCCCCTGTCAGGCACGACCGCCAGCAGCTCCAGCGTCCGATGTTGCTGTTGTCAGGCAGCCTGCGGGCCTGCCATTCTCCTGCAGGCAGGCCGCTTTCCCAGCCTTGTCCCCGGGCTCACCCCGGGCTCAGTACCCCATCTTTTTGTACTGCAGCATGAGGGTGATCACCTTGTCCAGGTAGTCATACGAAGCGCCATCCGGGGTGTCGTGCGGGGCGTCACCGGAGTCAGCAAAGCGCAGACGTATTTCCTCGTACAAACCGAGGGCACTGTAGAGATTGATGATGCGCACAGCCTCTTGCGGGGTATCGGCAAAGAGGCGGGTAAAGCGCCCGGGACCCATGTTGTAAGCGGCCAGCATGCATAAAATGCGCGCCTCTCTGTCATGGACCTTCCTGAAGTAGACCTTCTCAAGCAGATGCAGATAGCTTGCCCCGTAGAAGATGTTCTGCTCAAAGTCCGTCAGATGCGTCTGCACCTGCAGCAGATCGACCTCAGCCTGGCCGCTGTCCGCAGCTGCCCCGTCTGTGCCACCTGCCCCGCTTGTCCTGTCGGCTGCGCCTGTGCTGCCTGCCGTGCCTGAGCCGTCTGCAGCTGCGCTGCCGCCTGCAGGGGACTCCTTTGCCTGCTTCTTCCGTGTCAGGTAGTGATGCACATGCATTCCTGCAGTCTCAGGCTGCACCTGCATGAGGCCCACGGCATTGCGGGAGCTCACAAGCTCGTGCCTGCCGCCGCTCTCCACCTGCATAACTGCCAGCAGCATGTGCACAGGCAGATGGTATCGTGCTGCAGTGCGGCGCACGACATCAAGGTACACCAGAATGGGACCCTTGCGGCCAAGGCCCCTGGCCCTGGTCACGTAGGAAAAGGGCTGCGCCTGCCGTGTCACCTTCTCGCGCACATGCATCATCCTGGCCTGCTCCACGGCCTGCTCCAGGGCTTGGGCATTGTGCTGCCAGCGCAAGGGATAGCCCCTCTCATCCAGAGGCTCACCCCCGGTCCGGGAGGCAAAGCCCACCAGCCCGGCACTGTCCTGCCCATCCGACACAGCCTGTGCCTGCTGCAGCTCCTGCAGCAGCGGCCAGGGCTCACGCACGCCGCCACCCGGCTCCACAAATTCGCGTATGCCTGTCTGGCCATAGGGGGACGCACTGCGCTCAAGGCCTGTCACATGGGCACGCACGCTGCCATGCAGCCAGGTACTGGCCTCAAAGAGGCGCCAGTCGCCGGCCCTGCCCTTCAGCCAGCCTGCGGCATTGGCAGCAAGGCTCTGGCGAAGCTGCCAGTGCTCCTGCCTGACCTGCCCCTCCTCCCTGGCAGTAAGGGCACAAAGCACACCCAGACCGAGCACTATGGCAAAGACAAGGCAGGGCGCACACAAAGACCACAGCCGGCCAGACAGTCGCTGCAGTCTGCTGCCGGCCTCCTCTCCTGCGCCCTTGCGCCGCATTGTGTTGTCCTGTCTTACGTCCATAGGGTTGCCATGCGCTCACAGCCTGCCTCGGATTGCCTGCGCCCCTTCTGCGCATCTTCCGGGCTCCTTGGGGCGCCTTGCTGTGCCTCCTCCCGGGCATCCTTCTACGCCCTCTCGGGCCTCTTGCTGCGCCCCTTTCGGGCCGCTTGCTGCACCATTGCTCCGGCCATTGCTTCAGCCATTGCTCCGGGCAGGAACGTTGCCTGTTTCCCAGGCTTTCAGCCTGCAGACAGCAGGCCCTGTCCAGGCAGATCTGGTTGCTTCCAGTCTGAGCTGACCAGACCTGAGCCAGACTGGCCGGGCTTTTGAGGGCCCTGCCTGTTCCGGCAGCCGGCAGCAAAGAGAGCGGGCTTTTCCTTGCCCCCTGTTCGGTGTATAGACGGCCTTCTTCAAACCCGGCACCTGACCCGGCACCAGACCTGCACGCTGCCCGGCAGGGGAGCCTGCCGGCTACCCTCCTTGTCGGCAGAAATCACAAAAATCTTTGGAGTTTCCATGGCACACAGCTTTGATTTCCCCCTTGCTCCGGGCCCACAGCCCGACAGGCTTCCCATTGGCAGGGACAAGCCCTGGCTGGCACCGCTGGCAGGCTACAGCGATCTGCCCTTCCGAAACCTGTGCCGCGAGTACGGAGCAGCCTGCTGTGTGACGGAAATGGTCTCTGCCAAGGGTCTTGCCTACAATGGCACCAATACCTGGCGGGTGCTGGCCACAGTGCCTGAGGATACCCCTCTGGTGGTCCAGCTCTTCGGCGCGGAAGCCCCCTTTCTGGCAGATGCTGTGCGCACCCTGCGCGAGGCTGGCTACTCCTTCTTTGATTTGAACATGGGCTGCTCAGTGCCCAAGGTCTCCCGTCAGGGGGCAGGCTCTGCCATGTTCCGCGACCTTGAGAATGCCGCAGCCTGCGCAAAGGCCATGATCGAGGCTGCCGAGCCCGGGCACATGAGCTTCAAGCTGCGCCTGGGCCTCAACGAGGAAAACAAGCCCTGGCTTGACTTTGCCCTGCGTCTTGAGGACATGGGCGCAGGCCTCATCACCCTGCACCCGCGCACGGCAAGGCAGGGCTTTGGCGGTGAGGCCCGCTGGGAAGAACTGGCCAGGGCAAAGGAGAAGCTCTCCATCCCTGTGCTGGCATCAGGGGACCTCTTCACTGCCGAAGACGGGGTGCGCTGCCTGGATGCAACAGGCGTGGACGGGGTCATGTACGCCAGAGGTGCCCTGACCAATCCGGCCATCTTTGCCGAGCACACTGCCCTTGTGAATGGCCGGAACCTGCCAGCCCGCAGCAAGGCGGATCTCAAGGCCATGATCTCCCGTCACGTGGCCCTCATCAGTGCCCTGGGCGACGAAGAGAACGCAGTCTTTCGCCTGCGCTCCATTGTGCCCCGCTATGTGCGCACTCTGCCGGGCATACGCAAGTTACGCCAGGAACTGTGCCACTGCACAAGCCTTGCCAGGCTCGATGCCCTGCTTGAGGAATTCCTGGGCGGGGAAGAGGACGTGGCAGAGGTTCTGACAGACGCAAGGGGCAATGCCCTGTACTCGGGCAATACCAGCCCCGAACAGGCCTGGGCAGGGGAAAAGGCCTGACATTTCCCTGACAGTGCACCTTGCACTTGTCCGCCCTGCCCCCTACAGTACCCGGGATACCATCTTTCGAGCTGCGCGCCCTGCCTGCCGGCAGGGCCTGCGCCAGAGGTCGCCATGATCGTCAAACGCGCCAGAACAGCCGGTTTCTGCATGGGTGTCAGCCTTGCGCTGCGCACCCTGGACAAAGCCATTGAAAACAGCCCCGCCGAGGCCCGCATCTGCACCCTCGGCCCCATTATCCATAATCCCCAGGTCCTTGCCGACTACGAATCCCAGGGCGTGGTCTGTCTGCAGGCGCTGGACACAGTCTCCGAAAAGGACATTGTTGTCATTCGCGCCCATGGCGTGCCCCGTCAGGACGAGGAGCTGCTGGAACACAGTGGTGCCACCATTGTGGATGCCACCTGTCCCAGGGTGAAGAAGGCCCAGCTGGCCATAGCCAGGGCCACAAAGGACGGTTCCTCCCTGCTGCTCTTCGGTGAGGCGGATCACCCCGAAGTGCGCGGCCTTATTTCCTATGCCTGCTGCGAGAGCCACGTGTTCACGGACCTGAACACCCTGGAGAGCATGGAGCTTGACCCAGAGCGCTCCTGGGTGCTGGCCTCGCAGACCACCCAGAATGCAGGCCTCTTTGAAGAAATCCGTGCCTATCTTGAGGCCCGCCTGCCCCGTCTGCAGGTGCTCTCCACCATCTGTGACGCCACAGACGAGCGCCAGGAAGAAGCCCTGGCCATTGCCGGCGGCGTGGACGCCATGGTCGTTGTGGGCGGTCGCCAGAGCGGCAATACCAGGCGTCTGGCCTCCCTTGCCTCAGGCTGCGGCATTACCACCTACCATGTGGAAGACATCCACGAGCTCAGCAAAGAGGCCTTCAAAGGTCTTGCCACTGTGGGCCTGACCGCAGGTGCTTCCACCCCCAAGCCTCTTATTGACGAAGCCGAGGCCTGGCTGAAGGACATGTAGGCCCAGGACGCATCCCCTGCCTGTTCCCGGCCCCGAAACTGACACAGGCAGCCGCGCAGGGTACCCTGAACTGGGCCTGTTCCCCCGTTCCCCGTCCAGGGGCTGCAGGAGCTTCCTGCAGCCCCTGGCTGTTTTTTGCGGGCAGGCGTCCTCCCCTGAACTTCCGCCGCCCAGGGGCTGAATATGGCCTGAGCCCGGCCTGATTCGGGTCTGAGCCTGACCTGAGCCCGGCCTGATCCTGAACCCGGGGAGCTGCGTCAGCAGGCAGTCCGCACGCCCTGCCTGCCCCTGTCTGCCGTCACAGCCTGGCTTGCAAAAGCGCTGCACTTTGTTGCCAAAGGCGATCTTTGGATCTACTATCGGCCAAAACAGATTTGCATCCCCCCAGGGCTTTTCCTGCTGCTTTTCCTGCTGCTTTTCCTGCCGGCTCCCCGCTTCTTTCCCGGCTTCTTCCCCTGCGGCGTTTCCAGCCAGTTCCCCGCTTCTTCCCTGCCATTTCCCAAGGAGATTCCATGCCCTTCATTCTCGGTACTGCAGGCCATATCGACCATGGCAAGACTGCCTTAGTCAAAGCTCTCACAGGCATCAACTGCGACCGTCTGGAAGAGGAAAAAAAGCGCGGCATCACCATTGAACTGGGCTTTGCCTGGATGGATCTTGCTGACGGCCAGCGCCTGGGCATTGTGGATGTGCCTGGTCACGAACGCTTTGTGAAGAATATGGTGGCAGGTGCTGCAGGCATGGATCTGGTCATGCTGGTCATTGCCGCAGACGAGGGCGTCATGCCCCAGACAAGGGAGCATCTGGATATCTGCTCTCTGCTCGGCATACGCGACGGCTTTGTGGTGCTGACCAAGTGCGACCTTGTGGACAAGGACTGGCTTGGCCTGGTGAAGGAGGATGTCTCCTCCTTCCTTGAGGGCAGCTTCCTTGAGGGAGCGCCCATTCTTGCCGTCTCCTCCCACACAGGCGAGGGCCTGGATGCGCTGCGCGCCTATATCTCAGCCAGGGCCCATGAGCTGCGTGCCAAGGTACGATCCGACATCTTCCGCCTGCCTGTGGACAGAGTCTTCTCGCTGAAGGGCTTTGGCACCATTGTCACAGGCACCATCATTTCCGGGCGCGTGCAAAAAGACAGGGACGCGGTGATCATGCCCCGGGGCCTTGCCACCCATATCCGTACCCTGCAGCGCCATGAGACACCCACCGAAGAGGCCCATGCCGGCGAGCGCTGTGCTGCCAACCTGCAGGGCCTGGACGTGGCAGACATTCACAGGGGGGATGTGCTCTGCCTGCCGGACACCCTCTTCCCCTCCAGGCGCTGGATTGTGCACCTGCACTGCCTTGCAGATGCCCCCATGGTCATCCGGAACAGGACCGAGCTGCACTTCCATCACGGCACCCTGGAGACCCAGGCCAGAGTTCTCTTCTTTGACCGCCAGCAGCTCAGGCCGGGCGAGACCTGTCTTGCCGAAATCCGCTTTACAGAGGCCCTGCCCGGTGTCTTCAACGATCACTGCGTGCTGCGCTCCTCCTCGCCCCTGCGCGCTGTGGCAGGCGGCGCCCTCATCTCGCCCCTGCCCCCAGTGCTGAGCAGCAGGGAAGGAAACAGAGAGGAAAGGCTTGCCCTGCTCGCAACGCTTGCCGACCTTGCCCGCACAGCCAGTGAGGCTGATGACGTGAGCCTGTGCGACACTGTCCTTGCCCTGCGCAGCACCGAGCTCACCTCCTTTGCCGTCCTCAAGGTACTCACAGGCCTTGGCACAAAGCGCCTGGAAAAGGCCCTGCAGGCCCTGACCTCCTCGCACAGGGCCATCTGCTGCGACAGGGAGAACAGGGCCTATGTGGGCAGTGCGGCCTTTACGAGGCTCGGCGAGCTGGCCCTGGCCAGGGCCCATGAGCTGCATGAGAAGTCGCCCCTGCAGGAAGGCTTTGCGAGATCCGCCATTGCCGCAGGCTGGGCAAAGGACCTTGCCCCGCGCCTGGTGGCCAGGGTGCTGGACAGCCTTGTGGCCGGCAAACGCCTTGTGGCAGCCGGCGACATCCTCAAGCTCCCGGGGCGCGGTGTGGAGCTTGATGACAGGCAGACACAGCTCGGCGCCTCCATGATGCGCATCTATGCAAAGGCCGGGCTCACCCCGCCCAATCTCAGGGACGTGCTGGACATGGTGCGCGCCAGTGAAAAGGAAGCCCTTGCCATCTGCAGGGTGCTCACAGCTAAAGGCGATCTCGTGAAGATTCGCGAGGGCCTCTACTACTCGCAGGAAGCCTTTGCCCAGGTCCTGGCACGGGTCTCGACCTGGTTCGAGAGCCATGACGACCTCACTGTGGCAGACATGAAGACCATTCTCGGGCTGTCACGCAAATATCTCATCGCCCTGCTCGAATATCTCGATCAGGAGAAAATAACTGTGCGAATTGGCGATAAACGCCAGTTCCGAAGCCATCAGGCTTAACGTCTAGCCAAAGGAACACTTACTATGGGACAGAAAATCATCGTCATCGGCGGCGTCGCCCTGGGTCCCAAGGCAGCCTGCCGCTGCATGCGCCTGGCACCGGACAGTGAAATCACGCTCTTTGATGAGAACTCCCTCATCTCCTACGGTGGATGCGGTATCCCCTTCTTCGTGGGCGGTGATGTGGACAATGTGAAGGAGCTGTGCTCCACTCCCTATCAGACCCTGCGTGATCCCGGCTACTTCAGGGATATGAAGGGCTTTGAGGTCAAGACCAACACCCGTGTGACCGCCATTGACAGGGCAGCCAAAACCGTCACTGCCAAAAACCTGCTCACAGGCGAAGAGATGACCTGCCCCTACGACAAGCTGGTGCTGGCCACAGGTGCCAAACCCAGGCCTGCCGACGTGCCCGGCGCAGATCTGGAAAACGTCTACACCCTGACCAAACTGGAAGCAGCAGATGCCGTGCGCCACCTTATGGAAAGCAGGAAGGCCGAGTCCGCAGTGGTTGTGGGCGGCGGCTTCATCGGCCTTGAGGCCGCTGTGGCCATGGCGGATCAGTGGGGCGTCAAGGTTTCCGTTGTGGAAATGATGAACCAGGTGCTGCCCGGCGTGCTCTCCGAGTCCCTGAGCCTCATGGCAAAGCACGATCTCGAAAGCAATGGCGTGGACGTCTACACAGGCGAGAAAGTGCTGCGCATGGAAGGCGTGGACGGCAAGGTCTGCAAGGTTGTCACGGACAAGCGCGAAATCGAGGCCCAGCTCGTCATCTACTCCACAGGCTTCCTGCCCAACGGCCAGCTGGCAAAGGACGCTGGCCTTGAGGTGACAAGCCGCGGCGCCATCGTGGTCAACGAGTACATGCAGACCTCTGACCCGGACATCTATGCCGGCGGTGACTGCTGCTCCATCAAAAACCTGATCACAGGCGCACAGGGCTACCTGCCCCTGGGCAGCATGGCCAACCGCCAGGGCCGCGTCATCGGCACCAATCTTGCCGGCGGCAAGGCCACCTTCAAGGGCTATGTGGGCACCTGGGCCGTGAAGCTCTTTGCCAAGGCCTTCTGCGGCACCGGCCTGACTGTGGAAATGGCCCGCAGGAGCGACTTTGATGCCATCGGCGTGCTTGTGGAACAGCTCGACAAGGCCCACTTCTATCCGCAGCATGACATCACTGCCCTGGAACTGGTGGTGGAGAAGGGCACAAGCCGCGTGCTGGGCATTCAGGGCTGCAGCGCCAATGCCGACGCCCTCAAGGCCCGTATTGATCCTGTTGCCGCCCTGCTGCAGCACATCCAGCCCACTGTCGAAGACATCAGCACCCTGGAAGCTGCCTATGCCCCGCCGGTTGCCGCAGCCATGGATGTCATCAACGCCGTGGGCAATGCCGCAGAAAACGTGCTTGCCGGCAGATGCCAGGTCATCACTGCCCAGGAGTTCTACGAGCTGTGGCAGAACAGAGACAAGAACAACTACTTCTTCATTGATGCCCGTCCCCAGAAGGCCGGCGACGCCATCCAGGCCGAGTACCCCGACTGGCACGCCATCTCCCTGGAAGGTATCCAGACCCGCTGGAACGAGGTGCCTAAGGACAGACCTGTTGCCATCATCTGCAACACTGGTCTGCGGAGCTATGACGCAGTGCTCTGCCTGGCCCGCCACGGCATCACCGATGTCAGGCACACCATGGGCGGCATGCAGGCCCTGCTGGCCCAGGGCGGCAAGATCAAGAAGTAGTCTGCTGACCTCTTCTTTATTTCCCAACTGACGCTGAGGCGCAGTCCGTTGCCACGGACTGCGCCTCTTTGCGTTCTGCGAGTTGTGTCCTGCCGGTTGTG
>CASEWR010000235.1 GCA_949291675.1 uncultured Desulfovibrio sp.
AAGCGCTCAGGCGCCCGCATCCTGGTCCTGCCCGCAACACCCGGTCAGAAGAGGGACGTCAGGAGCCAGGGTGCTGGCCGCGTCCCTGGCAGGGGCTTTGGCAGGACAGGCAGGCCCGCTGACAGATATGGCGAAAGAGCAGGGGGCAGGCCCGGCAGACCTGACACACAGGGCAGGTGGGCTGAGGAAGAGCAAGCCGGTCGCCCTGCAGGGCGCCATGATGGCCGCTATGATGGCCGCCATGACGACCGATCTGAAGGTCGTTCTGGTGACCGGGGAAGACCCCGGGGCAGAGATCAGGACAGAGCCTGGGACGGTCGCAGCAACGATCGTTCGCCTGATCGGCCATCTGATCGCCAGTCTGATCGCCAGAACAGCCGCCATGATGGCCGCCAGAACAGCCGCCCGCATGGCCGTCAGGACAGTCGGACAGAAGGCCGTCCTGATCGCGGAAGCAGGGGCGGAGACGGACGCCGCAGCGGCCGGGCAGGCCGTGGCGGCCGTGGTGATCGCTGAAGCCGGAGAAGCTGCGGACGCCGCAGCGCCTTCGGCAGGAATTGCCGCGACACTGCGCGCCAGGGCTGCAGGATACCACTGACAACGCAGACCAGAACCAACGCAGACCAGTACAAGGGGGCAGGATGACACATCCTGCCCCCTCATGGTTTGTCTGCGCTGCCCGGAAGCTGGCCCGAAACTGGCCGGAAAGGAAGAAAATGATATTGACTTTCGTTTTCTAATCTATCACATTTTTGCGCAGCTTCACTCGTGCCAAATGAGGCGGATGTGCATTGGCGCAGGCAGTGTGCAGGGCGCATGGCAGGGGGTGAGGACACTTCTTCCCAGCGGAGGTCTCATGGGTCCGGGACAGATCATTTCGGCACTGCACACGCTCATTTCCATTCAGCAGCCAGTCTTTCTCTGGGGTGCGCCCGGTGTGGGCAAGAGCCAGGTTGTTGCCCAGGTGGCAGCTGAGCGGGGACTTTTGCTGCGCGACATCCGTGCCGTGTTGCTGGACCCTGTTGACCTGCGAGGCCTGCCCCGTATCTCCGAGCAGGGCACAGCCATCTGGTGTCCGCCCTCCTTCCTTCCCCCGCAGGGAGACACAAGCAGCGGCATTCTCTTCCTGGACGAGCTCAACACAGCTCCGCCCCTGGTGCAGGCTGCCTGCTATCAGCTCATCCTGGACAGGGCCATTGGCGAGTACCATCTGCCTGACGGCTGGACCATTGTGGCTGCAGGCAACAGGGAGCGCGACAAGTCCGTGACCCACCGCATGCCCACAGCCCTTGCCAACCGCATGGTGCACCTGGACTTTGACCCTGTGCTTGACGACTGGCTGGACTGGGCCAGAAAGGCCGGCATACGCGAGGAAGTACGCGCTTTTCTGCGCTTCCGCCCCAGAATGCTGCACAACATGGATCCTGCCCTGACCGAAAAGGCCTTCCCCTCGCCCCGTTCCTGGGAATTTGTCTCCCGCATCCTTGAGGCAGGCCCGGACGCGTCCGTGCTGGTGGAGCTCTTCCGGGGCACTGTGGGCAAGGCAGCTGCTGCCGAGTTCGCAGGCTTTTTGGAGGTCTGGCGCGATCTGCCGGACGTGGACGAGGTGCTGACACAGCCTCTGCAGGCCAGGGTGCCCACAGAGCCTGCTGCCATGTACGCCTTGTGCGAGGCCCTGAGTCTTGTGGCAGACGAGGACAATATTGAAGCCCTGGTGGACTATACCCTGCGCGTGCAGCCCGAGTTCGGAGTATTGCTCATGCGTGATGCCGTGAGCCACACACCTTCCCTTGCCCGGAGCGCAGCCTTTGCCCGCTGGGCTGAGAAAAACGCAGATGTCCTGCTCTAACCCGGGCATATGCGAACGGACATGTGGACACGGAGCGCAGGATGATGGTGGATGCTGACAAGCGCGAGGCCTGTGCAGGGCAGGCCCTGGCAGTCATGACCAGGGTCAGGGCCCGTCTGGTGACGGATCACCCCTTCTTCGGGGACCTTGCCCTGCGCCTGCACCTGAAGCCCGATTTTTCCTGCCGCGACATGTGGACTGACGGGCGCGTGCTGGCCTTCAACCCCCTCTATGCCACTGCCATACGCGAGGAAAAGCTGGTGGGTGCCCAGGCCCATGAAGTGCTGCACCTTGTCTTTGGCCATCATCTGCGCAGGAACAAGCGGGAAAAGCGCCTCTGGAACAGGGCCTGTGACTTTGCCATCAATGGCATTCTCATGGAGGCAGGCTTCCTGCTGCCGGACGGCTTTCTCTATGATGCCGCGCTGACAGGCAAGAGCGCAGACGAAATTTACGACATACTGGTTGCCCGCATGGCAAAGGCCAGAGAGGCCAGGCTCGGTCATCAGGCAGGCTCCGACAAGGGCGGCGAGCTGCAGCAGACAAAGAACGGTGCCTCGGACACCATGATGGGCCTGCCCCGTCCTGCAAATCCTGACGATGGGGCTGCCAGAGCAGTCGAGGGCGAGGACAAGGACCGCGTGCGCCAGCAGGGCAGGGGGGTCATCCCAGTCACGGGCAGGGAAAAGGGCGGACGTCCTTCCGAGGACAAGGTTGCACACTTTGACGGTGAAGTGCGCGACGTGCCTGACCTTGAGGCTGGCGAAGGTTCTGAAGAGGCCGCAGCTGCTGCCGAGCGCGAGGCTGAGATCACTCTGGCCCAGGCTGTGAACAGGGCCAGGCACATGGGTGCTCTGCCTGCAGGCATAGCCCGCGAAGTGGAGCATCTGCTGCCTGCCCAGGTGGACTGGCGGGAGATTTTGCAGCGCTTTTTAGCTGCCTGTGCGGACAATGACTACACCTGGACTGCGCCCAACAGGCGCTATGTGCACCAGAATATCTACATGCCCTCGCGCTGGGAACAGCGTCTGGACCATATCGTCATTGCCGTGGACGCCTCGGGCTCTGTGGATGCAGCAACCTTAGCCATGTTCATGGGCGAGCTGCAGACAGTGCTGGAGTTCTTTGACACCAGACTGACAGTGCTCTTCCACGACACAAAGGTGCACGACATGCAGTCCCTCTCACGGGCAGATCTCTCCGAGGTCATTGTCCCTGTCGGGGGCGGCGGCACAGACTTTCGCCCCATCCCCGAGGCACTGGAGCAGGAGGGCATACATCCGCGCTGTCTTGTCTGGTTCACGGACCTTGAATGCACACGCTTTCCCGAGGAGCCGGGCTATCCTGTGTTGTGGATGGTGCCAAAGCCGGGTGGCGAGACACCGCCCTTCGGGGAAGTGGTGTACATGTCCGAGTGCTGAAGGCTCTGGTTCTGAAGACCGCCAGCTGCCGGCTGCATGCCCGCACAATTCCGCTCCCGTACTTTTTGCAATTTCGACCAGCGTTTGTTCGCAAGACTTCTTGGTTCAAGGAAGACTGCTATGCATATAGAATGGAAAATACAGAAAGAGCGCGGCAATATGCGCCCTGTCCTGCAGTACAGAGTGCGCCTGGAAGAGCATGAAAAAGCCCTTGCCCTGCCCCAGGTCAGCATTACCTCCTCCATCCCCAGGCCTGAAGAAAGCCATACCAAATACTGCTATCCCGGTGTTATGGAGCGCGCTGCCAACTGGAAGGCAAGTGCCTTCTACACTCTGGAGACGCCGTCCCATATCGGCCACCCCATGCTGCACACCCTGACCCTGCCCTGGCGCGAGGACAATGCCTATCCTGAAGTGGAGAGCTCCTTTCACAAGCTGCGCGATGCCCTGGAAGAAGAGATAGCACGTGCCCGCAGCAGTGAGCCCATGGATGTGGAAGGCAGCGTGCAGGCCAGTCTGCAGGTCAAGAAGAGCATGGCTGCTGATGTGGCTGCAGTGCGCTTTTTGCGCTTTGCACGGCAGCAACAGTGCCAGGGCGCATAGAAAAAGCGTGTTGTGCAAAGAATCAGCACAAGACACAAAAGGGACAGGACTTCTGCATCCTGTCCCTTTTGTGTTTCTTGAAATTCCTATTTAAAATAGTATTTTGCAAAATACTGGCAAAATTCGTTTGTATACCTGGTTCGTCCTGCCATACCTCAGACCAGGGCATTTGAGCCCTTGCTAAGACAGGGGCAGCCTGCTCATGCGCCCTGTACGGTCTGGCTCAGCGCACCTTGCGATAGCGCTGCCTGGGACTTTTCGCCGTTTCCAGAGGTTCAATCCTTCCCTCGGCAACAAGCTTTTTGACTTTGTTGGCGACAGTGGAGCGGGAACGACCTGAAAGTCTGATGAGCTCCAGCAGACTGAGCGAAGCATGGGTTTCAAGTTCGTTGAGAATTGCCTGCTCAAGTTCCGCGCTGGACAGACGTTTCTGGCCAGAGGCATCCCTGCGCCGTTTGAAGAAGGTGATCTCGAAAGTGGCAAGTGAAGAGGAGAGCTTAGCCGGGAACATATTCTCCTCTTCAAGGGCTCTTTGCAGAGCAGGGAGACCGCTGCCCCTGTTCTCAACAACACAGCCTTCCCCGGGATATGGTGTTGTCTCCAGAATTGCGGAAAGGAACTGATTGCGACGTGCAGTGACAGCTGACTTGCCAAGATCTTCCAGCAGCACTCTGCCATACAGTCCACCGGGACTGAGGATTTCCAACCGGTCCGGATACATCCTGATCTGTACTGCCGAGGCTCGCCCATCGTGTGAATAATCACGGTGCTGGAGAGCATTGGCCACAGCCTCGCGAACGGCAATGAGCGGATAGTCAGGGAGATCCCTGCGAAAAGCCCCTTCGATGATCGCGCCGGTATTCATATGCCTGCGGACGAGTTCTACAGCATCTGCAATGAGATACGGAAGAGCACCGACCAGCGTTTGCGTGTCAGTAAAACGATAGTCACGGGGATCGGGCTTTCCTTCACCATGGCTCTCGCGATAGCGAGTGAACGTGACAACCAGGGAGGGAAAATACTTCTGCGGATACTTCCCCAGGGCCAAAAGTCCTGCCAGAGTCGGGCGCAGCGTCCCATTGCTCTGCGCTATGACACGAAGGTTGGAAAGCACCTCAGTTTCCGACAGATGCTCGAATATCCTGGGATGGAGCTGCTTTTGTCGCGCAACAAGCCTTTGTACCAGGTTTTTCTCAAGGTCCTCCAGACTCGCGTCTGCAACAGGCTCGGCATCCCAACATGGCTGACGTTTAACTTCGATAAGCCTGTCAACTTCATACGGTGTGAGGCGGCGATCCCCGTCTCCACTACGGATGTAGGACCCCATGTACATCCCCCGCTGGGTTACATAGCATGGTTTCATCTCGCTGGACATGGGAGGAACATGCGCAACCAGCACCTTTGTCCCATCCAGAGGGAAAATCTCTGTCTTTGGACGAACGACTGGCGTGAGTCTTTCCCCTGCCGAGACAAGAGCCTCCTGCATTCTGACAGCGTTGAACGTTTCGATCGGCCGAAAACCATTCTTCTCAGAAAGCCCCAGAACAACAGTACCGCCAGAAACGCTGTTGGCAAAAGCGGAAAGCGTTTCGACAATCGAAGCAGGGAGCTTGTCAGCAGATTCCCTGACGTCACACGTTTGCGTCTCCCTGCCTGTAGTGCGAAGACGTGCGATAAGATCTTGAAATTCTTCAAAAGTCATGAGTGTCTCTTTCGGTGGAACTCTGTAAATCAAGTGGTTGAGTTTTCTTTTGGGGGAGCTGTTACTGAGTATCTGGCGCACAACAAGACGGTTATCTCGTTGTTTTTGGGGAGTTATTGTGCTTAAAAAGCTGTATTTCTTCTTTTTAGCTTATAACTGTCCAAAAAGCTAGTTCTAAGTGAGTTAGCCCTGAAGGGAGGGTGCTGCTCGTGTTCAGGTTCCGATGAGAGGAGAAGCGTACGGCTTTCGTACAAGTCCTGGACAGCAAAATCACAATGTTAGCCGGGAAGATCTGGAACGAACCCTGGAAACACACAATTGCTTCTCTAGAGGTTCGGAAAATTTTTAGAGCCTAAGTATTGGTGATTCAGAGATTTTTTGAGCTTTTTGCTCCTAAACTCCGAAAAACAGGTTTGAACCGGGTGGTTGAGCCTTCTTGTGGGGAGCTGTTACCGAGTGTCTTGTGAAGAACAAGGCAGTTATTGAGTTGTTTTGACTAGACACTATCCAGAAAGACAGTTCCTGGTGAGTTCATTGGGGAGTTCTGAAGTGTCAGACGTTCTCCTGAATCTCTCCCTGTACGACACAAGAAGAGGCAAAAGCATCGTCGTCCCCGCGCAGCAGGGCAGTGGAAGAGCAGCGGGACAGGCATACTTTTCTCCGTCTTTTCAGGAGATTCCCAGCTGACTTCCTCGTCTTGCAAGGTGTGCCCTGGCAGTGTACAAGTCCCCCTGAAGAAAAAGAAAAAGGAGACAACATGCGCTGGACAACACATCAGGTCGGGGCCCTCGGGGCTGCCCTGTGGCTGCAGCTGCCCCTGGCCGGCATAGCAGCAGCCTGGCTGGGCGGCATTCTCCCCGATGTCATGGATCAGAAGATAGCCGGGCTTTTCCGCAACAGACAGACTGCCTTCAATCGCATTCACAGGGGCTTTACCCACTGGCCGGGACTGTGGCTCGGGCTGACTCTGCTGGCAGTGGTCTTTGTGAAGGAGGAGAGCCTGCAGTTTCTACGCCCTGTGGCTGTGGGCCTTGCTGTGGGCGGGCTCTCCCATGTTATTCTGGATATGCTCACGCCCCAGGGTGTGCCTCTCTCACCCTTTTCCCGCAAGAACCGCTTCTCACTGAAACTGTGCAAGACAGGCGGCATAGGCGAATATGCCTTCCTGGCCACCATGCTTGTGGCCATGTGGTTCTTCCTGCGCGAGGACATCATGCGCAGAGTCCAGGAGCTTCTGCCTGCAGTCTTTGGGACGCTGTAGCGCTCAGCAGGGCACGAGCCAGGGCGCACACTGGCAACCCGGGGCTCATCTCATCCTGATGCTCTTCATTGGGGGCTTTTTGGGGCTTCTCTGGCCCGGCTGAGCCTGCTGTACACAAGCCCAGGCCTACTACTTAAGTAAAGCTTTCCCAACATCGTGTACTAAGCAAGGTGTGGCGAGAAAAGAATTTGCCCATCGTCCTAAGGTCCTTGTGCATATTTTGTATGTGGGGGCACGCGGCCTTGAGGGACGTCAACACAGAAGGAACTCTCTAAAGGCCATGTATGAGCCCCGTGCTGTTGGAGCTGTGCCAAGGAAGCTTTGCAAGCAAAAGCTATGCCAA
>CASEWR010000236.1 GCA_949291675.1 uncultured Desulfovibrio sp.
TGTCCGTTTGCAGGCCCACTGCTGCACGGTGGGCGTACCTGCGGGACGTTTCGTTGCACCTGGTTTCTGTTTTCCCCCTTTACCCGGCACGGGACGTGTTCCAGGACCCGCCAGAACACCTGCTTTGCGCTGTACGATGCATCAGTGCCACATTGCTTGTCAGGCATGGTGTTGTGTGTTCTTCCGCTTGTCCTGCCTGACTGGAGCGCGCGCACATTCCTGCCGCAGGCTGTTCTGGCTGACTGCGGACGCACTGTGTGTGCAGGTGTCCTTACCCCCGGTGCCATCTGCCACCTGAAAACGCAGCAGCTGAAAGCAATGAGCATTGAAGAGCCGTCAACGTCGAACAAAAAGTACTGGCAGCGGCTGAGGATTCTCAGCGAATGCGCTACCAGGGACTTTTTAACGGGGCTTTTGAACAGAGTCACGGCAACGCAGTACATAGAGAACTGCCTCAAAGCCATGCCGCATACAGAGAAGTGCGCTCTGTTCATCATTGATCTCGATCATTTCAAGACGGTGAATGACACCTTCGGGCATCAGGCTGGCGACAAGCTCATCTGGCAGGCTGCCTCCCAGCTGTCACGCTGCTTCAGAGTCACAGACATCGTCGGCAGGCTCGGCGGCGATGAATTCATTGCCCTGCTTGCCGGAAACGTGACCAGGGAGATTGTTGCCGAGAGGGTCAGAACCATCTGCGAGCGCCTGCAGTTCTGCATTGGCGGTCAGCATGAGCTGCGCATTACGCCCAGTGTCGGCGTGCACATTGCCGGGGCAGGCATCAGCTTCGAGACGCTCTACGCCAGGGCTGACGCCAGCCTGTCCCTGGCCAAGCAGGCAGGCTGCAATTCCTTCCACATCAGCGACGAATGTACAGGGGACACAGGCTGCGCAGTCCCCAACGTGCCAGCAGGCGTCGCGCAGCTGCCAATCTCTGTACACACCCTCCTGTCCCACATGGACGAGGGCATTGCCCTGCTGGACGTTGCGGCACCGCTGCGTGTGCTCTACGCAAGTCCTGTGCTGCTCAAGTTTCTGGGGATGCGCAGCGCTGAGGTGACGTTTCCCTGCCTCCCGCAGGACCTGGGAGAGGTGCATGCGGACAATGAGGCAGAGTTCCGGCATCTTGTGCAGGAGAGTGCCAGCAGCAACAAGGCAGTGGAGTACGAGCTGCGCTACAGGGCCAGGGGCTCGGGAGACTGGCGCTGGTACCGCGTCAAGATGGTGCAGGGCCCCATGGGGGATGGCGGGCACAGGACCATACTGCTGTTCTGCACGGATATTTCTGCCTCCAGGCGCATTCAGACCAGCCTTACGGAGGAGCAGGAGCTGCTGCACCTGCTCCTGAGCCAGCGTGACCGCTTTCTGTGGTCTGTGGACATTGAGTCCGGAACCTTCTCCCTCTTCAACTCCCGCCATCACATCCGACGCCCGGTCATCAGCCTGAAGAATTTTCCCGAGGGCGTCCTTGCGCGCGGCTGGGTGCATCCTGTCTCGGTAAGCAGGTTCAGGAACTTTGCCAGGGATCTTATGCAGGGCAATGTCAGCGGCGGCTGTGCTCTTGCCCTGCGCAACACCATGAGCAGGACCTATCGCTGGTTCTCGGTGTTCTATCATCTGCTGCCTGAGACCCAGGGGCGTCGTGCCAGAATCATCGGCGTCATGGAGCCGCTGGCCGGTATGTCCCCGAAGACCGGCTTTTTCGGCGCGGATCGCCTGTGGGAGGTCCTGCGCCCCTCGCTTCTGCTCTACCTGCACGCCAATCTCTCCGCCAATGAGATTGGTGTGCTGTGGAATGAGGGCCGCAGCGTCAGCAAACCGGGCTACACCTACAGCCAGCTCATTCAGCGCAGCAGGTCCAGACTCTTTTTCCCTGAGAAGGCCAGAGACTTTGCCAGGCAGTTTGACCGCCAGACGCTGCTGGAGGCCTTTGCCAGCGGCCAGTTCTGGATCAGCAGGGAATACCGGCGCGTTGACAGCGGCGGCAATATCCGCTGGTGCGCCTATACGGCACTGCTGTCTCCTGCACCCGACAGTGAGGATGTGCACGTCTTCCTCTTCATCCAGAATACGGATCAGCGCCACGAGTGGGAGATGGCGCTGGCAAACGGCACTGCTGCTGCCAGCAGTGAAGGACTGTATGACAGTGCCACTGCCAGGGCCATGGCAAGAGCTGTCCTGGAAAGCCAGAGTTCGGGCGCAGGCTCCTTGTTCGGCATGCAGGCACTCATGGTGATTCAGTTCGAGAGCAGTGGTGCGGCAAATGCCTTCTGCCGGGCTCCCGGGACAGAGGGCGTCGAGCAGCACCATATTGCCCTGGCAGTAAAGCTTTTCTCGGGCAGTGAGTGTATCATCAGCACCTCCGGCTCCAGCAGGATTTCCCTGTTCTTCCCCTCCGTCGCGTCCCGCAGCTTCATGCGTCAGCAGACAGACAGGGCCATAGCCTTTGTGCGCACTGCGCTTGCCAGGCTCTTTGTGCAGCATCCTGTACGCTTTACCTGCGTGGCCATTTGCGACAATCTCACTGGCGCTGACTATGACACGCTCCTTGCCCGGGCAGGTCGCCTCTGCGAGATCTGGCAGGGGTCACAGGATGACGAGATCATCTGCTTCACCAGAGCGCAGCTGGAAGCCGAGCAGTGCACCCTGGATGGGGGGCAGGGCTCGCAGGCCTTTCCTGCCGGCACTGTCCTGCCCATGCTGCGCAGGGAACAGGGCAGCAGGGAGCGGAGCAGTTTCCTCTATGACTGCCTTGATGCCATTGTCACGGACAGCCCGGACTCTGTGACAGAGGATGTGCTTGCCCGCATGGGAGAGCACTTTGCCGCAGACAGGGTCTATCTCATGACCATGCCTGTCAACAGCCGGCACGTCATTGTCACCAGCGAGTGGTGCGGCAGGAACAAGCTGAGCATCAGAAGCTTTGTGTCCGGCACCAGACTGGACAACCTGCCCCTGGTGCGTACCTGCCTGGAGAAGAACAAGGCCCTCTTTGTGAACCGCTCCAGCATGCACAACCTGGTGGACGCTGTCAGTCTGCATGCTGGCAATGGCGAGCATGTGTGGAACTTTGCCATCTTCCCGCTGCACATGCCTTCCGAGAGCAGCACCTGCGGCTTCCTCTGCCTGGAAAATATCTCCCGGCATGAGGAGAGTGTGGCAGAGCTCAAGCGCCTCATCCCCTACCTGGTGCGCCTCAATCAGAAGTTCTCGGTCTTTTCCGAGAGGTCTGAGTCCCTGCTGGACGCACTGACCGGCATCTCCAGTGTGCAGGCCTACAAGAAGAGTGTGCACAAGCTGACCTCGGACAAGTACAGCTCCCTGGGCGCCCTGACTGTGAACATGCCCGGTCTGGACACAGGGAACGGGCCGCAGTGCAAGGCCAGCGCCAAGGCGCTGGTGGATGTGACCAGCGTGCTGGTGACCATCTTTGACCGCAGGCTCATCTTCCGCACGGGGATGAGCGAGTTTGTCATGTTCTGCCCCAATACCACCCAGGATGTCTTTCTCGGGCGCGTGCTGCGGGCCCAGTCCGTGCTGCAGCGCCGCTATCAGAAAAATCTGCACACAGGCTACACCTGGGCTGAAGGCTTCTTCACAGGGGAGCGCCTGGTGCGCGAGGCAAGAGCCATCATGCGCTCCGAAGGGGAAATGTCCCCCTTCAGGACCAGCGGCAGCCAGCCTGCCTCCGGCACTTCCCCAGGCACGTTCTCAGGCACTTCCATGGACTGGCAGAAGCGCTTTGTGGTCTACCTGCAGCCCAAGGTGGACATGCGTACAGGACGGGTCTTCGGTGCCGAAGCACTTGTGCGCGGCGTGGACAGCAAGGGCAGGCTCGTCTCTCCGGTACAGTTCATCGAGGCCATGGAGAAGCTCGGTTCCATTCGCGAACTGGACCTCTTTGTGTTCCATGAGGCGCTCAGGCACCTGGAGACATGCAGACAGCAGGGCTCTGACGTGCTTCCCGTGTCCGTCAACTTCTCCCGCGTCACCTTCTTCAACCCCTCCACACCCGGTGCCGTGCTGGCCATCCTAAGCCGCTACCCGGATGTGGATCCGAACCTCATCGAGATTGAAATTACCGAGACTGCCGGCGATGTGGAGCGAGCCACCCTTGAGCGCACCATGGATCACTACCGCCAGCTTGACCTTCACTTTGCCCTGGATGACTTTGGCTCCCGCTATGCGAACTTCGCCATGTTTGCCAGTGTGAAGTTCGACACCGTCAAGCTCGACAGGAGCCTGATCCGGGAAATGTCCTACAATCCCATCTGCCGCTCGCTGGTGGGCAATATTGCCCGCATCTGCAGCCGTCAGGGCATACAGTGCGTGGCAGAGGGCGTGGAGACGCAGGCCCAGGTGGATGTGCTGCTTGAGGAAGGCTGCAGCCTGGCCCAGGGATTTTTCTACAACTGCCCGATCCCGGTGCAGGAGTTCAGGGAAAAATACATGCGCAGTACAGTTCAGGAGAGATTTAGGAGAGATGTATGACTGAGTCTGACAGAGAAAACGTCGCACAACAGACTGTCCGCCCCATGGTTGTGGGTATTGGAGCGTCGGCCGGCGGACTGGAGGCATTGCAGCAGTTCTTTTCCTGCGTGCCAGGCAACACAGGCCTTGTCTTCATCATCATCCAGCATTTGTCTCCGGATTACAAAAGCCTCATGGCGGAAATCCTCGGCAAGTACACGACTATGATGGTACTGCAGGCAGAGAGCGAAATGGAGATTGAACCGGATACGGTCTACCTCATTCCGCCCAAGAAGAACATGACCATCTGCGACGGCAGGCTGCATCTAACAGACTATGTACACGGGGCCATCAACCATCCGATTGACATTTTCTTCAATTCCCTGGCTGAGGAACGCAGGGAGCGCGCCCTGGCAGTGATTCTCTCCGGGACGGGCTCTGACGGCACCAACGGCATCAAGTCCATCAAGGAGCACGGCGGCTTTGTGCTGGTGCAGGAACCGGGGAGTGCCAGGTTTGACGGCATGCCCCGCAATGCCATCAATACCGGCCTTGCAGACGTGATTCTGCCTCCCGGACAGCTGGCAGAAGAGATTTTGAGCTATACCAACTATCCGGCCATGGCCATGCGCCAGGAACAGCTGCAGGGCTTTCCGGATGAGGACTCACTTGCCCATATCTATATGCTCCTGAAGCAGGTGAGCGGCATAGATTTCACCCACTACAAACGCAATACAGTGCTGCGCAGAATAGAGCGGCGCATGCTTGTCACCCACTGCTCGACACCTGCCATGTTCTCCAGGCTGCTGGAAGAGTCTCCTGCGGAAGCCAGTCTGCTTGTCAAGGACATCCTGATAGGGGTGACCAGGTTCTTCCGTGATGCGGACTATTTCGAGACCCTGAAGCAGTCCGCCATCTCTGCCATTGTCGAGCGCAGCAACGAGTCCGACCCCATTCGCATCTGGAGTGCCGGCTGTTCCACGGGTGAGGAAGCCTATTCCCTGGCCATTCTCTTCAGGGAAGTGCTGGATGAGAACAACCGCAAGCGTGACATCAAGATCTTTGCCACGGATGTGGATGCCAGCGCCATTGAAACGGCCAGCAAGGGCATTTTCCCGGAAAGCATTGTGGATGACGTGTCCACGGAGCGTCTGACCAGGTACTTCACCAAGCGCAATGACACCTATCAGATATCCAAGGATATCCGCAAGATGATCATCTTTGCGCCCCACAACATGCTCTCGGATCCGCCCTTCGGCAAACTGGATCTCATCTGCTGCCGCAATGTGCTCATCTACTTCCAGCCTGTGCTGCAGAAGGGCCTCTTTGCCATCTTCCATTCTGCCCTGAAAAACGGAGGCTTCCTCTTCCTCGGCAAGAGCGAGACGGCCAGTGAGTACTCCTCGGTCTTCACGCCGCTCTCCATTGCAGAGAAGATCTACCTGCACAAGAGTGACGGCAAATCCGATGATCTCGTGCCGCCTGCCTTCAAGATTCCCAATATCCAGACGACTGTGCCCTCACTGCCCGGTCTGACCCGCAGGGAGGAGAGCAATCCTGCCATGGAGAGTATCTACACCCAGTTTCTGGAACGCTTCCTGCCTGCCTCGGTCATTGTGGATGAACAGAACAATGTCATTCACTTCTTTGGCAAGTACCCGGACTATCTGAACATTGCCCCGGGCAAGGCGACCTTCAACTTCTTCTCCCTGATCAACAAGGATCTGAGTCTGGTCTCTTCCACAGCCATCAACCGCTGCCGCTCCGAGAACATTCCCGTGACCTATACAAAGATCTCCGTGGACTGTCCCGGCGGGCGCAAGTGCATTGATCTTTCCGTGTATCCTGTGTCAGGCTTTGCCGGGAACAATACCGTGCTCCTTGCCATTCTCTTTGTGGAACACAGGGAAGAGTATATCCCGGATGGTGGTGTGAGCGAGAAGTACGACATCAATCAGACAGCTGCCCGGCGCATCACGGATCTTGAGCACGAACTGCAGGTTTCCCAAAACGATCTGCGCACAACCATTGAAGAGCTTGAGACAGTCAACGAGGAGTTGCAGGCAGCCAACGAGGAACTGCTCACTGCCAACGAAGAGTTGCAAAGTTCTAATGAAGAATTGCAGTCCGTGAACGAAGAGCTCTATACGGTCAACTCCGAGTTCCAGCAAAAGCTCGACGAGCTGACGACCATGACCAATGACCTCTCCAACTTCCTGTCATCCACCATGATTGGTATCCTCTTTGTGGACAGCCAGCTCAATATCCGCAAGTTCACGGAGTACGTGGGCAGAGAGTTCCAGCTTGTCTCCCAGGACGTGGGCCGTCCCATCCAGATCTTTGCCCACAGCTTCCCGGAAGAGGACATTGTCACGGATGCCCAGAACGTGCTCAAGAACCTGGTTCCTGTGGACAGGGAAGTCATTGGCATGAACGGGCGCTTCTACACCATGCGCATTGCTCCCTACCGTACGACGGAAAACAGCATCCGCGGCCTTGTCATCACTGTCATTGACAGCCTCGGCGATGGTGAACACAACGCAGCCAGCGGCAGTCCTGCCTGAGCCTGAAGGCTTTGTGAAACAGTCCCCTGTGAGGGCAGCAGAGCCTGGCTGCCCTCACGCAAAGAAACTCCCTGGCAGGCCCGGGGCCTCCGTGTTTGTGTGCGGCTGTGCACGTCCGGCTGTGCCGGACAACGTCCTGGCAAAGGCCTTTGCAGGCGTGCCGGTAAGCTTAGCGCGTGGCAAGCTCCCTGCTTGCAGCAAGCCTTCGGGCAAGCTCATGGGCGGGCAGGGCGCCATCGAGAAGAAGGGTGTATGCTGACAACGCTGCTAAATGTGGCAGATTTGCAAAAAAGTTTGATTTTCTGTGTCCATTTAGTCCCCCTCGTAAAAGGGGACTGGATGGACACCAAGGGATATAGATAGGCAAGGGCACGGCGAAAAGCAATTGTTTGCAGCGCTGCTGCTTGACCTTTCTCTTTGTCTGTCTTACGTACTCTTTTAGCAAGGACGCCTGAAGTCAAAAAAGCCCAGAAGGTGTGTCACCACCTTCCGGGCGGGTTTCGGGCCGGGCATCCTCCGCTATTTTAGGTTAACGGATTTTGCCCTAGGGGAATGGCACTTCCCTTGGAGCGCTTTTATTTTAGCCGAAGAACGTCAAAATAACAGCGCTGAGTATATTGCCGATCACAATGCAGGCGTTCCAGTTGGAACTGACGCGCAAGAATACGGATTTGCTCGACAGGCTGACCGTCATTGCCTCGCTGGACTACCTCACGCGCATGGAAGGCACTACCGGCAAGGAAATGGATGACCTCTACACGCGCATGGTCGGTGCACAGCAGTAGGGATGGATGGTCCGACAACTACAACGAAAAAAGGTCGGCGTGGGTGCCGGTTCTGGCAAAAAAGCATTGCTCCCCGGAAATTTGATAAATCAACAACCAATCAGGCTCAATATGTAGTTCCCATTTTGGTTTCCACTTTCCCTTAAGAGGATGGTCTCTATAGGTTTGCGGCAATGGCCTTTGATTAAGCAGGACAAGCCTTATCACCGCCTTCAATTTTTCCATGTCGTAACCGCGTTTTTCAACACGTTTAACGTCTTTTTGAAAAGGGGTTGTGAATACAGGCTGAAGCATTTATATGCCCAACTGTTTGAACATGTCATCCGCATCTTTGGCGTAATGCAGTCCTTCACGCTTATCAATAGCCTCAAATGCCTTTCTGGTTTCCTCATTGGGAATTTCCATATTGAACGGCAGGCATTTTTCATGGGCTACTCTGGTAAGAGCGATACGACAGAAGTCGGATACCGTCAGGCCCATTTTCGCAAGCACGGTTGCCGCTTCATTCTTTATGACCGGGTCAATTCTGGCACGAACATAGTTATTGGCAGGCATAGGTCTTCTCCTTGTTTTCAATATTGTAGCTCACATGAGCATAAAGTCAACTTTATCGCAATGCCTGGGGTGTAGATAAAAAAGGGTGGTTTTTAGGGAAAGCATGAGACAGACTTCTTCAAGGGCTATGCCCAACATCCAAGCAGACTGCCGCCAGCTCGAACATCTCCAGGGGAGAAGGTAGTGAAGTTGCGAAACGTCTGAATCAGGCTGGAAGGCACTGGGAATCCGGCACAGCTCAGTATTGTTCACTCTGAAGCGCAAGTTGGAAAGAAGTTTGTGGGAGCAGGATGTCGTCTGTACAGTGAAAGGGTACTATGGGGTCAGTGACTTTGGTCATGATTTACAGAAGCAGAGACACCTTGGCTCCTACCAATTTACCACCCTTTTTTATCTACACCCCAATGCCTGCCTGCACTGCATCAATCTGCTTCTGACCTATAGATCCTCCTGTGCAGGGCGCTGTGCCTACTGCGGGCTGTCGCCAAAGCGCGAGAGCGGCAAAAGCTTCATACGCGTGGCTGGCCTGCCTGCTTCTGCTGATCCACGGCGGCTTTGATGTACGGGAAAAGCTGCGGAGCGTACTGCACTTCGTCAATGAGAAGCGGGGCCTTGAAGCGCTGCAGGAAAAGACCTGGATCGTTTTGTGCCAGACTGCGCATCTCCAGCTTGTCCAGCGAAACATAGTTTCGCTGCGCACCACCGCAGGTCCTGAGCAGCGTCGTCTTTCCCGCCTGACGAGGTCCTGTGACAAGCAGGACGGGAAGGAAGTCACTCATTTTGTGGATAGTTTTTTCAAGAGTTCTGGCAAGATACATGCGACACCACGCTCATTGAAAAGATGATTTTCAAGTAGTCGAAAAACAGGCCGGCTGTCAACGTTTCTCTGTCTGTCAATGCCGGGTGTCACAGCGTGTACCAGTGTGAGAAAACAGATCTTTTCCTGTCCGCACCACTGCACGATATCTTTCAATTGTCGCTTGACATTCTAAATTGGCCGGGTTGATGTTTCGCATGGTGCTCTCCGATGAAAAACCCCTGCCTTGGACGAACCAAGGCAGGGGAAACAAAAAGGCCCTCCGAAGAGGGCCTTGAAAAAAACAGAAATTTTAGAAAGGTGAACAGACTAGAAGCCTAACCAGCCAAATCCCTTGGCCATACTACCAACAAGAACAATGCCGATGCCAATCTGCCACTTAAGAAGTCGCATCTCAGAGTCCTTTATTTTTGCCCTCACTCTTTCAATATCAGCCTTAGTAGCAAGGACCTTAAGACGTTCTTCTTCAAGCTTGGCTTGTTCCGCCCTGCGTTCTGCCTCGCTCTTGTCACGATCAGCAATACGAGCCTTTTCCAGCGCAGTAGCCAGATTGGTAAGAACTTCTGTTTGTTCTTGCGAGAAGCCTGCCTGAACCAGCTTCTTGCTGAAGCTGAAAGAGTCAAAAGTTCTTCCGTCCATAGGACACCTCAAGCGCTTTCTGGGGGGTACAGAAAGAATAGTAACAACCAGCAGATTTGTCACCTGCTTTTTGAAGTCCTGGGCTCTTTTTCAGCCCAACACGGCGCCCTTTCGGGGCTCCGATGCAGCACATCGTGGTTTCTTCACGCCAGCCCCTTCATGGCCGGGCTTGCCGCCTTGGGGCTGTTCCCCGTGTCGCGGTAGGGGACGTCCATTGCTGGACGCCCCCGCACAGAGCCGGACGGGCGGATTTCCCGCATCCGGCTCCTGATTCAGGTGTTTGTTATCCGCCTTGCGCTTAAACAAGATTGTCAACATTCTCATAGAGTTTCGCTGTATGACGAGGTCTTTGTGCATATTTTGTATCTGGCATGGCTTTTGCTTGCAAAGCTTCCCTGGCACAGCTCCAACAGCACGGGGCTCATACATGGCCTTTAGAGAGTTCCTTCTGTGTTGACGTCCCTCAAGGCCGCGTGCCCCCACAT
>CASEWR010000237.1 GCA_949291675.1 uncultured Desulfovibrio sp.
CCGGCATTCTGCTCAATAACTCTGCTGCCATCACTCAGGCTCTTGATGAACTTGTCACGACATTCGTAGCTGCAGAAGTGATAGCGCTTGTCGCCATCACGCACAGTGATGCTGTCATCAATGGAAACATAGGCTCCGCACATGGGATCCTTGACCATTTCCCCGGCAGCAACCTTCTTTTCCATTTCCTTTTTGTCAACCTTCTCCTCTTTCTGTCTCTTCTTGAGGATGTCATTGGCAAAGAGTCTGTAGAGAATGTAGGCTGCCAGAGCCAGTATGAGCCATTTAATCATGTATATGTCCTCCACGGCCGGTTTGGGCAAGAGAATCCGGGCAGGCACACAGGGGCTGCGCGGGCTTATTGAAAGATGGTGTTCGCTTCCAGATGCCAGGTCAGTCTGGCAAGATGTGTTTCGGAAGTTTCTCCGGCAATCAGCACATCCGGGGCAATGTCACGCAATGGCACCAGCCAGAAGGCCCGCTTTGTGAGCCGTGGATGGGGCACAGTGCAGCACGGGTCATCGAGTCTGAGTTCTCCGAAGAGGAGCAGGTCAATGTCGATGCAGCGTGGCCCGAAGCGCAGGGCAGGGTCAGGACTGCGCACCCTGCCAAGGGCAGTCTCAAGGTCCAGCATGGCCCGCAAAAGCCCCCTGGCAGCTTCTGCCAGGGCTGCAGCGCTCACATCAGCGCGCAGCGCCTTGTCCTGCACGGCAAGCTCCAGTACCTGGTTGTGAAACCAGGGCTGGTCGGCATAGCCCTGCGGCTCTGTGACATAGACAGGCGAGGCAGCTGTGATGCAGACACCTTCCAGGGCAGCAAGGCCGGCACGTGCCTGTTCCAGCATGCTGAGGGCATTTTCGCTGTTGGAGCCAAGGCCGGCAAAGGCCCGGACGGCAGGCTGTGCAGCCGGCCGCAAAGCCGCTTGTGCAGCCGTCTGTGACGGCTTTTGCGATGCTGTCACGGCTGTCTGGACAGCCGTGTCTGCGCACATATATGTCTGCATGGGTTGTTGCATGAGTTGTTGCAAGTTTTCGCTGCCTGCTCCGGGGACAGTGTCAGGCAAAAGATGCCGGAAAAGACGTTCCAGAAATCAGCGGCAATCTATCTTCAGAGCGGTCTTTTTGTCAAAAAGTGCTTTTGCGCCTGATCGTTCTGAGCTGACGTCTGCCCCGTCACCTGCTCTGGCGTCTGAGCTGTCACCTGCCGTGGCGCCTGACCAGTCACCTGATCTGACGCTTCACCTGCGCTCTGCCCTGCTGTGCCCCGCAGGGGCCGCCAGTAACGCTAATGGGCCCCGTACGGGGCCCTTGAAAAGTCAGCAATGTCTGAAGGCTATTCCTTTTCCGTGAGGCGGCTGGTCAGGTTGGCAAGCCATCTGGGGTCTATCCATTCCACAGGATTGACCTCAAGGCCGCCCACCACCACACCAAAGTGCAGATGGTCGCCAAAGGCAAGGCCTGTGGTGCCTGTGCGGCCCACAATGGTGCCCTTGGTCACTGCCTGCCCTGTGCTGACGCTGATGGCGCTCAAGTGCGAGTAGAGGGTCTGCACACCAAGGCCGTGGTCAATGACCACGACATTGCCGTAGATGCCGAGCTCTGCGGCATAGATCACTGTGCCGTTATTGGCAGCAGGCACTTCGGCATTGCGCACAGAGGCAAGGTCCAGACCAAGGTGATAGGCCTCTGCCACAGGCTGGCCATTGTAGGTGAGGGTGCGCTTGTCAGCAAAGTTTGCTCTGGCAGCTGCTCTGGGCAGGGGCAGGAAGTTGCCTTCCCAGAGCTTTCCCTGGGCAGTCAGAGAGCCAAGCTCGCGCAGCTTCTCGATGTTCTGACCGCGCACCTGGGAGTTGATGTAGAGATAGCACTGCAAAGGATCCGCGATGCCGGGAGCAAGGTGCTGCAGCTTGGCCTGGGCTTCCTGCAGAAAGCTGTCCGAGAGGGTGAGCCTGTCGCTGCGATAGTTGCGCTGATAGGCCAGCACGGTGAAGCGTGTGGTGGTCTCGTTGCCGGCAAGGTCTGTGGCAGTGAGGAAGATATTGTTCTTGAAGTCCTGGGGAGAAATCTGGAAGGGGAAGGGGAAGATGCACACATAGGCCCCGTCAGGCTGCCTGCAGGCAGGCACAAAGTAGCCGGCAATGACCACACCTGTACGGCTCACTTCCTCATCCACAGTGTAGCGCACGGCAGAGGCGCCACCCTGCCAGACATTGGCAGGTCTGGTGCGCACGGCAATGCGCGGGGCAACGGGGTCATAGCGCATCTCCTGAATGTCGGTTTTGGTATTGCCCTGCCCGAAGCCAGCCAGAGAGGCATCTGTGGCCCTGATTTCCAGCTCGAAAATGCCTTCCGAGAGTTTTGCACCCTGCAGGGACACATGTTCCGTGATGCTGGTCTGGTTTCCTTCATAATGCTTGCGGAAGAAGGAGGTGAAGGCATTGTTCCTGCGTATGCCGATATTGAGCTCGCGTATGCCGGATGGATCGTCCACCTGTACAGTGAGGACAGTGTTTTTGGAGATGCGGCCGGTATCAGGACTGATGGTGACTGCAGGACCATCCATATCCTTGACAAAGGTATACGCAACAGCGCCAATGACGCCAAGAACCAGAATAATGAGAATGTTTGGAAGCAGACGACGTGATGCCATGAGCACAAAACTCCGGGGAAATCAGGTGAGGCAGTAAAGGGAATGTCAGGTGTGCGAGCGATTGTTCGCCTATGCTAACGTCTATTCCCTGTCCGGTCAAAAGCTAATGCGAGCTTCTGCACCCTGATACAGGATGGTACAAGATGGTACGAGAAGAGATGCAATGCTGTAAGAGGCTGCGAAATGGCGTGCGAGGCTGGGAAATGGCGTACGAGGCTGGGAAATGCTGCAAAATGTACTGCAGTGTGTGCTGCAGGATGCTGCGAGACGATGTGTGCCGCAAAAGCCCCGCTAGGGAAGCTCAGCAGGGGCTCCTGGAGGTATCAGGGGTCCCTGTAGCTCTCAGTGCCTCTCACAGAGCCTCGCTCAGGGCTTTTCTCGGGGGCTTCGCTCAGGGGGCCATGCGCAGGGCATTGTGCCTGCGTGGCGCTGCAGTGCTACGGGCTTCTTTTCCTGCGTCTTCCTGCATTTTCATGGACACGGGCGGCATTTTGGCTTAATCCCTCTTGGACGCTCTTCCCCCTGGCCGTTCTTCTTTGGGACGTTTTGCCTGGCCGTTCTTTTTTTGAACGCTTTCCATGCGGCCGCTTTTCTTTTCTGGACGCCTTTCCATCCGGGCTGCGCCCATGCGCCACAAAGGGCAGGAGCAGATTTTTTGCAGGAGCGCAACGTGCACGATAAAGACATGCTGGCCAGACATGCGCCTGAGTGGCAGGTACACCCTGACTGGCTGCAGCCGGGACAGCCGGCCGCACAGCCCGGCAGGCAGACCTTTGCCATGCCGCACAGCCAGCACAGTGCCCGACCTGACAGCCGGCCAGGCAGCCGAGCAGACATCAGGCCTGAGCTGCGTGCCTGTGCCAGGCCTGATGTCCGCTCAGAAACGCGTCCTGACCCGCGCAGACAGCGCCAGCGCATGGTCGAAGAGCTTGCGCGTCAGGGCATTGCCGATGCAGCTGTGCTGGCTGCCATGGCCGAGGTGCCCCGCCATCTCTTTGTGGATGAGGCGCTCACAGGCAGGGCCTACGACTCGGGCACGCTGCCCATTGGCAGGGGGCAGACCATATCCAGCCCCTTCACAGTGGCAAAAATGACGTCACTGCTGCAGGTCGAGCCCGGCATGCGCGTGCTTGAGATAGGCACAGGCTCCGGCTACCAGGCAGCAGTGCTGACCAGGCTGGGCTGCCTTGTGGAGAGTGTGGAGCGCCTGCCCGAGCTCCATGAGAAGGCAACTGCCCTTCTGCACAGCCTTGGCTGCACAGGTGTGCGCACCTGGCTTGCGGACGGGACACTGGGCCTGCCTGCACTTGCTCCCTTTGCACGCATCATTGTCACTGCAGGAGGCCCGGCTGTTCCCCATCCTCTGCTGGAACAGCTTGACGAGAACGGAATTATGCTTATTCCTGTAGGCAACAGCAAAAACCAGCGACTGACACGCGTCTTCCGGCGCGCAGGCAGCTTGTACGAGCAGGACTGTGGTCCTGCTGTGTTTGTGGATCTGGTGGGAAGCCACGGCTGGTAGGCCCCGCCCATTCAACCCTTTATCCCTCAAGGAAGTTCTCATGGCAGATTGTTCCCATTGCGGATCGGCCTCTTCCTGTTCCTCTGCAGGCACCAAGGGCGCCTGTCCCGGCGATATGATGGCCCAGCAGGACAGGCAGATCGAGGATCGCCTTTCCCATATCAAACACAAGCTCTTCATCATGAGCGGCAAGGGCGGTGTGGGCAAGAGCTCCGTGGCCGTCAATGTGGCCTGTGCCCTGTCAAAGCTCGGCTACAAGGTCGGCATTCTTGATGTTGACCTGCACGGCCCGAGCGTGC
Organism: uncultured Desulfovibrio sp.; assembly: GCA_949291675.1. GTDB lineage: Bacteria > Desulfobacterota > Desulfovibrionia > Desulfovibrionales > Desulfovibrionaceae > Desulfovibrio. Next base: position 4,471 of record CASEWR010000237.1, read on the forward strand.
CCAACCTGCTCGGTATCGGCAGCGCCCAGCTCATGGTCAATGATCAGAACCAGATTGTGCCGGCCATGTGGAAGGACACCCTGGAAGTGCTTTCCATGGATTCCCTGCTTGGCGACAACAAGGATCAGGCCGTGATCTGGCGTGGTCCCAAGAAGACCGGTGCCATTCGTCAGTTCATCAGCGATGTGGCCTGGGGTGACCTTGACTTCCTCGTCATCGACTCCCCTCCAGGAACAGGCGACGAGCACATGACCATCCTCCAGTCCATTCCGGACGCCAAGTGCGTGGTGGTCACCACTCCCCAGGAAATCTCCCTGGCTGACGTGCGCAAGTGCATCAACTTCATCCAGATCACCAATGCCAAATGCATCGGCCTGGTGGAGAACATGAGTGGTCTGGTCTGCCCCCACTGCGGCAAGCAGATCGATCTCTTCAAGCACGGCGGCGGCGAAGAACTGGCAAAGAAGGACGGCATGCCCTTCCTCGGAGCCATTCCTCTGGACCTGCAGGCCGTGGTCAGCGCTGACAACGGCGTGCCGGTCGTCACCATCGAAGGTGCAAGCCCTGCCAAGGACGCCTTCATGGAAGTGACAAAGAATATTGTTGCCCAGGCTGAAAAGGCTTAAGACACACAAAACGTACACAGTGTACGACTCTGCAGACAAAAGCTCCGGATTCGTCCGGAGCTTTTGTCATAGGAAAGCCTGGCTGCAGCGACCCCCAGACACAGGATGGCGCGTAGAGGGCAGGGTTTGTTCCTGTCAGCAGCCGCCTGCACACAGCTCTTTTCCCGCCGGCAGTCCTGTCTATTTTTGGCTTTTCTCTCACTGGCTTTTGTGCTAAATCCAGCCGAGTATCTCTCGAATACCATCTCTTTTCCTTTTTCCCGACAGGGATTTCTCCATGCTCACGCTCGCCACTAAAATCACGCTTCTGCGCATTCTGCTTGTTCCCCTGGTTGTGCTTCTGCTCTACTTCGAGAGCCCGACCAACTGCATCTTCGCAGCCCTGGCCTTTGCTGCTGCAGGCATTACAGACTGGATGGACGGCTATGTTGCCCGTCACCACCACATGGTGACCAATATGGGCAAGTTCCTTGACCCTCTTGCAGACAAGCTCCTTATCTGTGCAGTGCTCATCATGCTGGTGGACCTCGGCTGGGCGCCGGCGTGGGTGGTCATCATCATCGTGAGCCGCGAGCTTGTCATCACCGGCCTGCGCACCATTGCCATTGACGAAGGCATTGTCATGGCTGCAGACAAGTACGGCAAGCTGAAGACAGTGCTGCAGATTGCTGCCATCATTCCGCTGCTCATTCACTATCCCCTGCTGGGCCTGGACATGCACTTCTGGGGTACCGTCATTCTCTACCTCTCCATGATCATGGCCATCCTCTCCTGTATCAACTATTTCCGCCAGTTCTGGCTGGAATTTCAGAAGCTGCATCCGGCAGGCACGACTGGCAAGCCAGCCGAAACGTCAGCTGACAACATGCAGGACAAGGCATAATGGTGAATTCTTCACTGTTTGTACTGCAGCTTGCTCTGCAGTTTTCATGGCAGACTGCTGCCTGTGCCTGCACAAAACGTTCAGGCCTGCATGCTGTGCGGCAGCGAGAGGGAGCCTGGTAGACCATGGGTGCGCGTCTGTGTGTCCTCTGCCTGCTCATCCTTGTGAACAGCATTCTCTTGTACAAGGCTGTGTGGGGTGAAAACGGCCTGATCAATCACGCCACCTTCAAACAGCAGCAGCGTGCCGCAGAAGCGGAATGCAAAAGCCTTGATGATGCAAACATGGCCCTGAGCAGAGAAATCCGCATGCTGCAGACAGACAATGCCTATGTGGAAAAGATGATACGCGAGCGTCTGCACTATCTGCGCGACAACGAGATTCTCTATTTGTTTGACGAAACGGACCACGCAGCCGGAGGGGCAAAGAAATGAACATCAAGATCAGCTGGTACAGAGAAGTGCTGGAACTGGAGCCCGATTCCAGACTTTTTCTGCCCCTGGCCCGGCTGCTTGCGGACGAAGGCGAACTGGACGAGGCCTGCACTGTCCTGCGTGAGGGCATCAAAAGGCATCCCTCCTTCCTGGAAGCCAGACTGACCTATGTAGATGTGCTGCGCAGGGCAGGGAAGGACACAAACAGGGATCACGAGAGCAGTGAGCAGCTTGAAAGTCTCCTTCAGACCCTGGCAGCCCACGACGGCTTCTGGCAGGCCTGGGCTGCAGGAACGGCAGGGAAGGGTGAGAAAGACACCTCCCTTGCCATACGTCTGCTGGCTCTTGCCATGCAGGGTGTGAAGCTGGACATAAGCGATATCCTGCGCCGCGGCATTGAAAGTCTTGAGGCAGAATACAGAGGATTTGACTTGACTGCCAAAATGGGCAATCAGATGTCTGCAGCTGAGCCTGCACCTGTGACGTCCCCTGTGACGTCCTCTGTTCCTGCCGACGCAGCCATGCCTGGCAGTTCTCACAGCAGTGTTCATGACACGCTTCATGAAATTCCTCATGACATGCCTCATGACATACCGCATGGCACGCCGCTCTTAAAGGCTGCACCTCTGACTGCCACGGCAGCGGCTGCAGCTTCTTATGCGGGCACTGCAGCTGTGCGCGCAGAAGCGCAGCCTGCAGAAGCCCCTGCAGCTGCTGACGCTTCTGACGTGAGCCATCTTCCCGAAAGCCGTCTTCCCGAAAGCCATCTTTCCGGTATTTCCGATATTCCCATCGAGCTGAGCGCCCCCCTTGATCCCGGTCTGCCCCCTGCAGGGGAAGATGCTGACGAGGGCGATGAGGCCGGCTCCTTCTATGAGGCAGGAGAGGTTGCCGGCGGTCCCTGGCCGCCGCGCACAGTGACCATGGCCGAAGTGCTGGCAGAGCAGGGCGACATTGACGGCGCCTGCGACATCTATGCCGAGCTTGTGGCCAGAGCTGCCTCTGCTGAGGACGCACAGCGCTATGCTGCCAGGCGCGAGGATTTGCTTGCCCGCAGCAGAGCTGAAGAAGCAGAAGGCCTGCGCGATGCGGACGCTGCAGAAGACGCAGAAGATGCGGAAGACGCTGCAGCACATGCTGTGCAGGCTGCGCCCGACGCTGCAGGAGAAGCCTCCAGGCTTGGACCTGAAAGCCTCGGCATGCTCAATGCCCTGGTCAACAGCCTGCAAAGCCGCGTGCAGTAAGCCTGCAGCTCAGGAGCTCAGGGCAGCATGACTTCTGGCCTGAGAGAACGCCCCCACCCGACTTTTCCAAGAAAACAGCCGCTGATGGATGTCCATACACGCCGCAGGGCATGAGACGTTCAGGCAGGCTTCAGACAAGTACGTAATCGGACCAGCAGACAGAGCTGGTACAAGGAGTGCAATGTGCAAACTCCGCTGAAAAGGAGCCTTTCCCTGGTAGTACTGGCTGCCATGCTGACCTCAGGTGCTGCATGCTCGAGCTATCAGCCGACCAAGAATGTCTGGAAGGGCACCAAGGAGCTGTGGTACGAATACGTGAGCCCCCCGGCCTCCATTGACTACAGTGAGACCGGCACGCTCACAGAGCAGGGTCAGGCCCTTGTGGACGGCATGATGGGTATTGACATAGAGCTCAACAAGCTTGAGCGCCTCATGACCAATGCCGACAGACCGCCGACCCGCGGCTGGCTTACCGGCTTCTTCAGTGAGGTTCCCTGGGTGGACGGCTTCACAGGCATGCGTGCTGACGGCACCCTGCTGGGCACGGAAGTGCCGCCTGGCAAGCCCACTGTCACAGTGGACTACATCCCGCTGCTCTACGAGCCTGAAAAGCAGGGCACCAGAGCCCTGCGCGGCGACATGCAGCAGACAGCGATCGGTCCTGTGGTGCTGCTGGCAGCCCCGCTCTATGACGGCGTGGACTTCCTTGGTGTGGTGGCCACCTACTTCCGCATCACCAATATCATTGACAGGGTCAAAAAGCCGGAAAGCGTTGTCATCTTCACCCCGCACGGCCTGCTCTGGTCGCCCTTTGACTACGGTGCAACCCCCATGGCAGGCATCAACTGGCATGAGTCCGTGACAAAGGCCAGCTCCGGTGTGGTGACAAACGAGCGCGGCTCCTTTGTCTACCAGGTGCGCTGGCTCGGCAACCTGCCCATTATCTTTGCTGTGGTGGAACAGGGTGACTTCCCCAAGAGCTCCGGCTCCCTTGCCGGCAGCGAGAAGTTCTTCCCTGTGCGTGAGAAGATGCCTGTGCCTCCGCAGAAGGAACGCACAAGGCCCGCAGCCGAGAGCGGCGGTGCAGAATTCCTGCCCCCGCAGCCCGGTCAGGAAGCCCACACGCAGCCAGGTTCCTCCTCTGCCAGCGACCTTGAGGCCGGCAGCTCTGACTCCATGCTGCTCCAGCAGCCCGCACCTGCACGCAAGAGCAGGGTGCGCGAGCGCGACCTTGAAGGTGAGAATACCACCTATCAGCCAAGGCCGAGGCCCAGAGCACAGCAGCGCAGACTGCCTCCCATCATCATTCCCGATATGCCGGAAGAGCCGGTCACGCCGCCTCCGACCTTCGAGCGCCCGAGCCCCTTCGGTCCCAGAACTGCCAGCCAGCCTGATGCCGCGGCAGCAACACCCGAGACCACGGCACCGGAGAGCACTGCAGCGCCTGCAGCAGAAGCTCCCGCACAGACGCCTGCACAGGCTCCGGCAGAAGCCGGCACGGCTCCTGCAAGCCCCAGAATGCCGGCCATGCTGCCAGGTGGCAGACCGTCGCCCTTCGGGCCCAGACCTGCACCTGCAGCAGAACCTGCAGCCGAAGCAGCCCCTGCCGAGGCCTCCGAGGCTCCCGCAGCCCCTGCAGCCCCGGCACGGCCGTCGCCCTTCGGACCCAGGCCTGCAGCGCCGGCTGCTGAAAGTGCAGCCCCTGCCGCACCGGCAGCTCCGGCGGCAGAAACACCCGCTGCTCCCGCAGCCCCTGCGGCAGAAACTCCTGCTGCACCGGCAGCCCAGGCTGCACCCCAGGCAGCTCCAGCTGCTCCTGCAGCACCCTTCAGGCCTTCGCCCTTCGGTCCAAGGCCCGCAGCACCTGCGGCAGAAACACCCGCAGCCCCTGCTGACACTGCAGCCGCGCAGTAAAAAAGATATCTCAGCCCCCTTGTCCCTGGCGGGACAAGGGGGTATTTCACAAGAAGCATTCCAAAACACATTCCCAAAACACAGGTTTTCGGGACAACCGTACAAGCCACGACACGCTGCGTACACGGTCATGCACACGTCATGGATACGTCATTGACACGTCACGTGCCCAGTCGCGCAGAAGCCGCGCAGAAGTCGAAGGAAGACAGCTTATGGCAGATGTTACCGTTACCGAGCACATACTCCTGCATCAGAAGCGCATGCCCCATGCAACCGGCAAGTTCACGGGCCTGCTCTATGACCTTATTCTCTCCGGCAAGTCCATTTCCAGACGTATCAGTCAGGCCGGCCTGCTCGACATTCTTGGCGGCACAGGTGTCGTCAATGTGCAGGGTGAGGCAGTGCAGAAAATTGATGACATTGCCAACCGCCTGCTCATCTACCGCATGGAGCGCTGTGGAGCCATGTGTGCCATGTCCAGTGAGGAAAATCCTGATCTGATCCGCATCGGGCCTGAATTCCCCCGCGGCGACTACATCATGATCTTTGACCCCCTGGACGGCTCCTCCAACATGGATGTGGATGTGAACATCGGCACCATCTTCTCCATTTACAGGCGTCCCGAGGGCTGCACAGGGGAAGTGCGTCTGGAAGAAGTGCTGCGTCCCGGCACGGAGCAGGTGGCTGCAGGCTACTTCCTCTACGGGCCTTCCACCATGCTGGTGCTCTCCACAGGTGATGGCGTGCACGGCTTCACCCTTGACCCCGGTGTCGGTGAATTTCTGCTCTCCCATCCCAATATGCGCATTCCCGAGCAGGGCTGGATCTATTCCTGCAACGAGGGCTATCGCCAGAAATGGTCCAGGGCTGCCTTTGAGTCCGTGGAGTACTTCCACAAGGCGCCCTCTTCCAAGGGTGGCTCCTATTCCTCCCGCTATGTGGGCTCTCTTGTGGCAGACTTCCACCGTACCCTCATCTACGGCGGCATCTACATGTATCCCGAGTACGAGGGACGTCCCCACGGCAAGCTGCGCCTCATGTGCGAAGCCAACCCCCTGGCCTATCTCTGCGAACAGGCAGGCGGTGCAGCCTCTGACGGCCGCATGCGCATCCTGGAAAAGCAGCCCGATGCCCTGCACTGCAGAACACCTCTCTTCATTGGCTCAAAGAAGGACGTGGCTGCAGTGGAAGAAATCTACAAGCGCTACGCCTAAGGCTGCAGCAACTTCATGCTTGTTCTGGGAATAGAATCCTCCTGCGACGAGACAGGCCTTGCCCTGGTGCGCGACGGCAGGCTGGTGGATCATGTGCTGACAAGCCAGGCAGACATTCATGCCCTCTTCGGCGGCGTGGTGCCTGAGCTCGCCAGCCGCGAGCATCTGCGCTTCATGGGCGGTCTTTTCGACATGCTCATGGAGCGCCAGAAGCTCTCGCCCCATGAGCTTGACGCAGTCGCCGTTGCCAGAGGTCCGGGGCTCCTGGGCTGCCTTTTAGTGGGCACAGCCTTTGCCAAGGGCCTGTGCTTAGGCACACATGCCCGCCTCATAGGCGTGAACCACCTGCTGGCCCATCTGCTTGCTGCAGGCATTGAGGAGGAGCTGCGCTTTCCGGCCTTAGGCCTTCTGGTCTCTGGCGGGCATACCAATCTCTATCACATGCTCTCTCCTGTCAGCGTGACCCAGCTTGGCAAAACCCTGGATGATGCAGCAGGCGAAGCCTTTGACAAATGCGGCAAGGTGCTTGGTCTGGCCTATCCTGGAGGGCGCCTTCTGGATGAACTGGCAGGCAGAGGCAGTGCAGACCCTGCCATGTTCCCGAGGCCGTACCTGGATAATGACAACCTGGACTTCAGCTTCAGCGGTCTTAAAACGGCTGCAGCCCTCTATGCCCAGGCGCATTTTACAGACCATGCCTGGCCAAGGCCTTTGACCAGTGCAGCTGATGCACCGAAGGAGCTGTGCGACATGTGCGCCTCCTTCAACCTGGCTGTGGTGGAAACCCTTGCTGCCAAGGTGGAGCGTGCTCTGCGCCGTTTGCCTGACGTTTCCACCCTTGTCATGGCAGGTGGTGTTGCAGCCAACAGCCTGTTGCGTGCACGCATGACTGAGCTTATGACACAGCGCCATGGCCGCATCTGCATGCCTGGTCCTTCCCTGTGCACTGACAATGCCGCCATGATTGCCCATGCAGGCTATCTCATGGCAGTGCATGGCCTGCAGCACGGTCTGGACCTTGAAGCCATTCCCAGAGGAAGAGCAATACCTGACGACGCACTTAAGGCTGCTGCAGGGCACGCTGTGTAGTCTCTGCAGGGGACTTGCAGTTGGCATGCAGCCTGCATGCAGCACTGGGCCCCGAAGGAGCGTCCTGCAGACAGCCATCCAAAAGACAGGACTGCTGAAACAGCGATATGGCAGTGTCTGAGCCACGTTACAGGCTGTGCGCACAGCGCCCGGGCCCTGTCACGGCCCCTGTCACAAACCGGCTTTTCCCTTGACAAGAAGGGAGGGCGTCTCTATCTCTAGTCAGTCTGTCCCAACAGCAAAAAACGCCCGGATTCCCTCCGGGGTTAAGGAGTATACCAATGGCCGATCAGATCACCGATGCTGC
>CASEWR010000238.1 GCA_949291675.1 uncultured Desulfovibrio sp.
AGGAAGAAGGCTGGACCTGTCTGGGGGACATATACATGTAAAGTCCTCCTGTAATTACTGGTAACCGCCCACTACGGACCCGTACGGTGGGTGGTGTGGGAGGACGGCCCGTGAAATAATCACGGGCCTCCTACCCGATTTCTTCATTGCCATATATGGCAGGGCAGCATATAAGTAAAATTCAAATTTCATGATGTGGAGATAACTGAAAAATGATGATAAGCCGCAATCTGGAGGTCTTTTTGCGGGTAGCAGAAGAGGGCAGTGTCACAAGAGTGGCAAAGATGCTGCATATCAGCCAGCCAGCCGTGAGCAATGCCATGACAAGGCTTGAGGAAGATCTCGGCATACGGCTCTTTTTCAGGGACAAACGAAGGGGACTTGTCCTGACCAGTGCAGGGCAGAAGATACTGCATCTTGCCAGGCAGATGGAGGACCTTGACAACCGCATCACACAGACTGCCTTCAGGGAGAACAACCTTGTGGAGGGACGGGTGCGCATTGCTTCCTTAACCCTTCTAGTCTCAACTATCCTCTCCAGGGTTTTGCATGCGTATCAAACGAAGTATCCGGGGGTGAGCATAGAGATTAAGGAAGGAACGCCAGGCGACATCATCTGCATGGTGGAAGACCATGCCGTTGACTTTGCCCTCTCCTGTTCCCCCTTTGGAAAGTTTGATTCCCTGGTCCTTGCTCACGACCGCATGGTGGCCATGCTGCCGAAGCACAGCCGGGATATTGCTGAAATTGATTTGACCAGGCTGCCGGGGGTTACCATCATCAACAGGCCTGCCTTTGAGACCATCCTGGATTTTGTCAGAGAGCCGGTCTCTCTTGAACACATCCTTACAGTGGAAATGGCAGAAACAGCTATCAACATGGTCCTCGACGGCACGGGCATCGGCATTTTTTCTGCCTACACCATGGATGCACTGGCACCTGGACATGTACAGTGTCCGCTCAAGCAGAACATCGCCTTTGACATAGGCATACTTGCCCATGACCTGACTGAACTCACACCGGCCTCACAGGAATTTGCAAGGATGATTAAGGCCCGCTTCGGGCTTCTTTAGTGAGGCACGCAGGGAGAAAGAGGGGTGACTTTCCGTCAATTTGCTGTCGTCTGGGTGATCTCTCCGGATGTCGTTTGACATGCATGGCCTCGAGAAGGCCTCTGAGCGCCTCGCTGAGCGCGTTTTGGTGTGTGAGATGTGACCCGGATTGTCCGTACTGGTTTCAGGCTCAGGAAGGCATATTTGTCAAGCGACAATTGAAAGATATCACTAAACGACAGTGAAAACGATCATCTGGCTACCACTTGCCATAGTCTCCTCTTCCTGCCCCCGGGGCGCGAAGCAAGTGGACTGAAGAGTTAAAAATTCTCATAAGCTATAATCTTCTTGAAAATATATTATGTTTGACATATTTTTCGGATGAGGAGGATAGGTCATGCAAGACTTTCAGAGGTTTCTTGATGAAGCTCTAGACAAGATTACTCTGACGCCTGTTGAGGATAGCCCGCAATCCAAAGACTACGACATCAACAGGCAGGTGAGCGATCTGGTGACAGCTGCCCGCAAAATGTCTCATCTGACGCAAAAGCAGCTGGCACAGCTATCGGGCGTATCGCAGGCCAATATCAGCAAAATAGAAAATGGAAATTACCATCCTGGTCTGTCCACGTTACAGCGCATTGCAGATGCGTTGGGGAAACGGCTGGTAGTTTGTTTTGAGGATCCGGAGGAGTAAGACAGTGGCGATTCATATAGAAAGCTTGCAGATAGAAGAATTCCGCGGCATCCGACAGTTGTCCATACCGCATTTCAACCATATCAATCTGCTGGCAGGAGACAATAATTGCGGCAAAACAAGCTTTTTGGAAGCGCTTCTCCTGCTGCGCAATCCCGCAGATTTTGCCAGTACATTGCGTGTCGCACGCATGCGCGACAGTCTGACCGCAACCGGCAGTGCTTCTCTTTTTGAAAGTCTGCTTGCGCTTTTCCCATGCAACGGGTCTGCAGCACACGCAATCAGGATGCAGGCCTGCTGTAACGGGCAGCATGTTGTGTACGAGCTGCAGGGCAGGAACCAGACAATCTTGCTTAATGCTGAAGAGCAGAACGAGCTTTCCCCTGTTTTTACACGACAAAAAAAACTTCTGCCTTCGGAATGCCAGGCGTTCCAGGGTGAGCTGCTGGTTCAGGTCGGAAGCAGCAAACAGAAAAATGATATCATTTTTCACGAATATTCTATGCTATCAGGAAGAAAAATCGCAGGAACGCGTCTTTTGAACGTTGTCTACCTGGCTCCTTTCGACCATCTGAGAGGAGGATTGTATTCCCTCATACTGAAAAATGCCCCTTTTAAGGAGCTTTGTGTAGGCGTCGTACAGCTTTTTGATCCTGGTATTACAGATTTACTTTACATGAAAAATGAAATCACCAACCGGCCTGTTGAATATGTCAGTCACAAAGAGTTGGGAATGATGCCACTTTCTGTCTATGGCGATGGTATCAAAAAGGTGCTGTCCATTGCCAATGGAATAGCAATGTCTGTAAATGGTGTTTTGTTGATCGATGAGGTGGAAACGGCAATACACTCTCGGTATTTTGAGAATGTTTTTCGCTTCATTGCTTCTGCAAGTCGGAAGTTCAATGTGCAGGTCTTTCTGGCGACGCACAGCATCGAAGCCATTGATGCTTTTCTCGCACTTGAAAACTACGACAAAGTTGCCGATACAGACGACCCGATCAGCGTGGTCACCCTCAAAAAGGATGCCACTTTTTTTCGCAGCTACGCCCGTGTTCTGTCTGGACGCCATGTCTATCAGAACCGGGAACAATTCGGCTTTGAGGTGCGCCTGTGAACAAACTGATTTTGTGCGAAGGTAAAACAGATGCCATTCTGCTCAGCTACTATCTGGGGCGTATCAAACAGTGGGAGCCTTGCAAGTATGGTCCCCAAAGGTGTCAAATTTCCGTCAACGAAAAAGTGGGAGAATACGCGTATTGGTATCAGCAAGGAGGAGACTATCTGCTGATTTGTGCCGTAGGCGGCAAGGATCGGTTTGGCATTTTTTTTGCTGAGAAGCTGCAGGCGACAATACGGGATGCTCAAATGTTCTCCAGGATGGCTTTGGTCACAGATCGCGATGCCCGTTTGGAAGAAGAAATTGCAAAGGAAGTGTGCCAACGATTTACGCCGCTGATAACACAGGCAAAACAAAATCAGTGGATTGAAAACTACTATGAAGACAGTTTCGGTCAACAGCAGTCATTGCAATTCCTGCTGCTGATAATTCCAGCAAGCCAGCAAGGCGCATTGGAGACTTTGTTGCTGGAAGCGATCTCGGAAGATCCATATGATCAAGAGATCGTCATTCGCAGTACTGCGTTTGTGGACGAGATCGAACCGTATGCAAAAAAGTACATCGGGCACGTCCGACTGAAGCAGAAGGCACGTCTGGGCGTCACCTGGGCCATCCAGTCGCCTGGAAAGGAATTCTTGTTTCTCGATGAACAGATTCGTTCTGTGCAGTGGGAAAAGTTCGATACCTTGTCACAATGCTTTTCCCAGCTGCTCATGATTTGAGACTTGCATTACCTCTGCATGTCAGACGTATGCAGGGCTCCCGGTCCCTGAGCGGACAGTCTGCTGTCCTGTGTGCCCAGTTTCTGTGTGCTGCAGACAAGAAAAGAGCGGGAAGGTGATGTCACCTTCCCGCTCAAAACTGTCTGGCAGCGCCAGGGTTATGCTTCTGCAGGCTTTTCTCCGGCCTGGGGAGCCTCGGCAGGGGCAGCAGGCTTGGCAGTCTCGGCAGCAGGAGCTGCGGACTTTGCTTCAGCCCCGGCTTCAGCAGGCGTTGCGGTCTCGGCCTTCGGGGCTTCGGCAGCAGCGGGCTTGTCCTCAGCCCTGGGAGCAGCAGGAGCTGCAGGCTTGGGAGGAACAGCCTTTTTCTGCGGCTTTTCGGGGAAGAAGGTGGTGCCGTCTTCTCTCATGAGGCCAATGCACTGGGCAGGACATGCCTCCATGCAGGGAGTCATGATTTTGCCATTGAGCTTGCGCCAGTCGCGGCACAAATCACAGCGCACAGCAACCTTGCGGGGCTGCAGGAGTTCGTCGTCGTCCGGGTTGTCTTCCATTTTGACAACCGGCAGTGAGGTGACGTCCATCTGAATGGCGCCATAGGGACAGGCATCAGCGCACATTTCGCAGGCAATGCACAGTTCCTCGTGCATGCGCACCTCGCCGCTTTCCAGCTGCTCCAGGGCGCCGGTGGGGCAGATGTGGCAGCAGGGGGCATTGCGGCACTCATGACAGCGTGTGGTGGTCTTGAAGCCTTCGCCCTTGATGACGCGCACCCTTGAGATGAACTCGGCCCTGCGTTTTGTCGCTTCCTTGATGTCCATTCCGTGATGAGCGGCAATGCAGGCCACTTCGCAGCGGCGGCAGGCTCTGCAGCGCTCGGAGAGTAAGACAATACGTTCCAGCATGGCTCGTCCTGTTGAGTATCTATATATCCGTAGTGTCAGGAAGTTATGAGACTGTCGGGTTTTCCACTTCCAGACCGAGCAGGGTGAGTCCGTGCCCCCCGGAAAAGGAAAGGTTCTGGCTGCCGCAGACAGGGCAGACAAAATGCCGTTGTTCCAGGCTGAAGCTGGCTGCGCAGTCTCTGCACACACAGGGCAGCGCTTCGCGCTCAATGTCGAGACGTGCCCCTTCGGCAGGACTTCCTTCGGCAAGCAGCTCAAAGCAGCCTGTGAAGGTGCTCACTTCCACGCAGGAGAGGATACCGAGACCCAGTCTGAGGGATGTGATGCGTCCTGCCGGCGCCTCGGGGTGTGCCTTGTTGTACGAGGACACACTCTCGAGGGCCACTTTCAGAAGTCCCTGAGCAAGGGAAGCTTCGTGCATTCCTAGCGCTCCGTGCAGGAAACGCAGGGGTCAATGGTATTCGTGATCAGAGCGGCATCAGCCACCTTGGCATTGCGCAGCATGACGCCCAGAGCCTCCCAGTTCATGTAGGAGGGCACGCGCCACTTCAGTCGCTCGGGAATTTCCGTGTTATTGGTACGGATATAGTAGATGACTTCGCCGCGCGGCGCTTCGGATCTGGCAATGGCCTGGGAGGGGAAGATCCTGTTCATGTGGGTGCGAATCTCGCCCTGAGGCACCTCAAACATGACCTGACGGATGATCTTGATGGACTCAAGCACCTCGTGCAGGCGCACGCAGGTACGGGCATAGAGATCACAGCCGTCGCGGGTGATCACGTCGAAGTCCACCCAGCCGTAGGCAGCGTACGGGGTCTCCTTACGCACGTCCAGGGCAAGACCTGAGCCTCTGGCCACGGGACCCACCACGCCGAGGCGGATGGCATCTTCCCTGGGCAGGATGCCTGTACCCTTGATACGGGCGCAGATGATGGGATCCGTCTCGAAGATGTCCATCAGTTCCTTGTACTGGGGCAGGAACTTGTCCACGCTCTTTTCCAGGAACTCGAAGCACTCGTCATCAAGGTCGAACTTGATGCCGCCAATGCAGTTGAAGGCCAGGTTCATGCGGTTGCCGTAGAGGCTTTCCTTCACATCCTGGAAGATTTCCCTCAGCTCCATGGTGTGCATGAACAGGGATTCGAAGCCGCACAGATGCGCCTGAATGGCCAGGGTGAAGAGGTGCGAGGCAACGCGCTTGATTTCCTCGGTCAGTGTTCTCAGGTAGTGCGCACGCTCCGGGACCTCGATGCCAAGGGCGTTTTCCACCACCATGGCATAGGTGAAGGCATGGCTGTTGGAGCACAGGGAGCAGACACGCTCGGTGAGCGTCTGATTCATGATCAGGTTTCTGTGCTGGGCAATGTTCTCCATGCCTCTGTGCACATGTCCGCTGTGCAGGGTGGCTCCGCGAATGATTTCACCATCCACCTGCAGGTCAAAGTAGACAGGCTCTTCCAGGGCCACGTGCACAGGGCCGAGGGGGATGTTGAAGGTAGCCGGAGATTGGGTAGGCAGTGACGGCATTAGCGACTCCCCTCCTTGGTGGCCAGGATGTGTTCCCAGAGATCCTTGGAACAGGCTCCATTCATCATGACTGAAAGCGGCACAATCCTGCTTAAGACACCCTGATCAAGGGAGGCATCGAGGAAGAGGCGGTTGGGATTGGGCTGGTTGGTCACGTTGATACCCACAAGCTCAATCATTTCGCGCTCATGCCAGTCAGCATTGGCAAACCAGGGCGTAATGGACGGCACACTGGGCTCCTCCCTGGTGATGAGAGCAGTGATGTTATAGATGACGCCGTCGAGCACAAAGTGGTAGCAGGCGGCAAAGGGAATGGTGTCGCCATCGGGCAGATGGGACCTGGAATAGCCGGTGATGAGGCTGAGTCTGGCCGACATATCCTTCAGGGCAGCAGCGGCTGCCGTGAGGTGCGAAGGGGAGCTCAGCTCGAACCAGTGCTGGGCATTCCCGTAGTTGTCGGAACCGAGGGTCACGCCGTCCTTGGTGCTCAGAGAGGTCAGTGTATTGATGAGGGCTGTATTGCCCTTGATGACATCGAACATGGGATATCCTTGTCTTCAAAAGCGGTCTGCAGGCTGGAATGGGCAGGTGAAGCGCAGACCTAGCTCTGGTCACGCCCGTCCAGCTGAGCCGTATTGATGTCCGATTTCAGCACGCAGACAGTGCTGTTTTCCGCATCGCGCATCTGACGGCAGGAGCGGCAGAGATGGCGGATTTCCTCCGGGTCCACGTCTGCGTCGTCTGCATAGAGCGCCTTTGCCTTGTCCAGGGCCATGACACGCATGGGGGTGCCACAGCGTGCGCAGGGCTCATAGCTGATGGTGTGCTGCTCAATGCGCTTGTACTTGTCTGCTTCCACATGGGCGCTGTGCCAGTCCGGGTCAATGGACATGGCCTGCATGGGGCAGTAGGTCACGCAGGAGCGGCACAGGCAGCAGCTGTCCTGCCAGATGGTGATGGTCCAGCCAGTGCTGTCCTTCTGCAGGTGAATGGCACCGGCAGCGCAGACGTGGCGGCACATGCCGCAGCCGAGGCAGCGCTCGGGATCCACCCGGATCAGACCGCGGATGCGCTTCGGAGAGAAGGTCTCCCCAAAGGGGAAGGGATCCGTTGCCGGGCCGGAGATGAGGTTTTGCAGCAGAACACTGAGAAATGCCATGATTTATCCCTCCAGTCCCAGCTTCTTCAGCCAGATGCTGCGAGCCAGCACCACGGCTTCCATGATGGCCTGCGGTCTCGGCGGGCAGCCTGGGACATTGACGTCCACAGGCAGCAGTTTGCTCAGAGGGCCGGCAATGGAATAGCTGTCGCGGAACACGCCGCCGGAGATGGGACAGATGCCCACGGCAACCGTGACCTTGGGTTCGGGAATTTCATTCCAGACGCGCAGCACATAGTCGCGCATGCGCACGGTCACAGGGCCTGTGACCAGCACGATGTCCGCCTGCCTCGGAGAGCCCGTGTAATGGCAGCCAAGGCGTTCCACGTCATAGCGGGGGATGAGCGCCGTGGTGGCGAGCTCAACGTCACAGCCGTTGCACGAGCCTGCGTTGATGCGGAACAGCCACGGAGAACGGACAGATGTCTTTTTCAGAAGTGTGTCGAGCACGGCATCCTCCTTAAACCACGATGACGAGCACGAGGCTGATGAAGGCCAGGACAGCGGGAATCTTGAAGTAGAACATCATGGCCTGGTCGATGCGGAAGCGACCGGTCACGGAGCGCAGCAGGGAGATGGCGAAGAACATGAGCAGGAAGCACTTCACCATGAACCAGACAAGATTCACGAACCAGTAGTCACCGAGCTGACCGGGGAAGAAGAGCACCACACCAAGGCTCAGCACCACGAAGGTCTTCAGGGCGCTGCCGATCTGGAAGAGGGCAAGCAGGGGGCCGCCGTATTCCAGCATGGGGCCTTCCAGGATTTCCGTTTCTGCTTCCGCAACGTCAAAGGGCGGAACACCCATGGTGCCGGGCAGGAACATGAGGTAGGCGATGAAGGCCGGGATCATGAGCGGGTTGAGGCCGAACTGCCCGTAGGTGATCTGGTACTGCACGATGTTGAGCAGGGAGAAGTCTGCAGTGCCGATGCCTGTTGCCTTGCCGGTGATCATGGCAACTGCCAGCAGGATCATGAGCAGGGGCAGCTCATAGCTCAGGGTGATCAGCATTTCACGGGAAAAGCCGATGGCGCCGAAGGGTGAGCTTGAGGCCGAGCCGCCGAGCATGATGGCAATGGCCGGAATGGGCAGAAGGTAGAAGAGCACCAGCAGGTCGCCCATCATGTACATGCCGTCAAAGACACCGGGCACGGGGATGAAGGCAGCGCAGGCAGCCATACCGGTCATGCCGATGACAGGAGCCAGCATGAACATGGGCTTGCAGGCAGTCCTGGGGATCAGGGTTTCCTTGGTCAGCAGCTTGGCAATGTCAAAGAGGGGCTGGGCCAGGGGCGGACCCACACGGCGCTGCATGCGCGCCACAAGCCGCCTGTCCAGACCTTTGAGCAGGAGGGCAAAGCCAAGGGCAAAGACACCTCCAGGGAAGATGCATACGTGGAACAGTGCCCAGAGAATGTCACTCATGGCTATTCCTCCTTGCCCGTGGCGGGCGAGCCTGCACGCAGGAAGGCAGGCAGACTGCCGTAGATGCTGGAAGGACGCATACGGCGTGTGGAGTCTTCAGGCTCACGGCCGCAGTTGTGGACGTCGATATCGCGCACACGGACAAAGCGATGGATAACCCAGCAGCCGAAGCCAAAGGGCACCAGCATGATGATGAACATCACACCAGGGTTCCAGCCGGTGGCACCGCTGCCGATGCTTGTGAGTGTGAAGGGGATGGCCTGCATGTTGAAGTCAGCCACAATGCCGCTGATGGGGGTGAGCATGATGCCCGGGAACAGGCCCGTGGCCACGCAGCCCACAGCCAGCAGGAACATGGGCACCTTCATGATGAGCGGCGGGTCATGCACATCCTGCAGCGAGGGATTGGGCTGGCCGAGGAAGGCGGCGTGCATGAACTTGGAGATGTAGGCCAGGGTCAGCACGGAGCCGAACAGGGACAGCAGGGCCAGGATGGGCTGATCAGCTGCCATGAGGGCATGGTAGATGATCCACTTGGAGCTGAAGCCTGAGGTCGGGGGAATGCCCACCACCGAGAGACCGGCGATGAAGAACATGGTCATGGTGAAGGGCATCTTGCGGCCGAGACCGCCCATGTCGCTCAGGTATTCCTTGTGGGTCATGTACATGAGAGCACCGCACACAAGGAAGAGCAGGTCCTTGAAGAAGACGTGGTTTGCCAGGTGCAGGAGGCTGCCGGTCAGACCCAGGGCAGCATTGGCCTGGGTGGCCAGGGCATAGCCGGCCACGGCAACAGCGAGCACCATGTAGCCGATCTGACTCACTGTGGAGTAGATGAAGACCAGCTTGACCTGGTTGGCACGCACAGCCTGCATGGCTGCCACCACGATGGTGATGCCGCCAACCCACATGATGAAGCTGGACTGCAGCACATTGTACAGGGCAGGAGCGCCGGCACCGAGGAGCAGGAAGAGCTTGCACAGACCGATGATGGCGCTCTTCAGCAGCATGGAGGAGATGTAGCCGGACACAGGCGTGGGAGCCACTGCCGGGTGCATCTGCCAGTCGATGCGGACGGGCAGCTGGGCTGCCTTCATGACAAAGCCGATGGCCAGCAGGGCAAGGCCCAGAGGCATGAGGGCGTCATTGGTGGAGATCCAGGGTGTCTCGGTGCCGAAGGCGAGCATGGAAGCGCCGCCGCCGATGATGCAGACACCCACAAAGATGAAGCTGGCACCTGCCACGTTGAAGAAGAAGTACTTTCCGGCTTCACGCAGACTCAGCCTGTCGCCCTCATGTGCCAGGGCCATGTACAGGGTCCAGGAGCTCATGATTTCCCAGAAGACGAAGAAGCTGAACAGGTTGGAGCTTGAGGCCATGCCGATGAGACCGCCGCACATGGCCGTGAAGATGCAGTAGAAGCGCCACTGGGTGTGGCTGTGTTCCATGTAGCCCACGGCATAGGCCATGTTCAGGGCGCCCAGTGCCGGGACAATGATGATGAAGGCGTAGGAGAGCGTGTCGAGCTCAGTGCCGTAGCAGACAGCAAGCAGGCAGGTGATGATGAGCACAGTCACGCTGACCCAGCCGCTCATGCGCCTGTTGTATCTGAAGAAGGCCGGGAGCACTGCGCCGATGATGGGCAGGACCACATAGGACGGCCAGGAGATCAGCAGGGCTTCGGCAGGCAGGCTTTCACCCACATTGGCGCACAGCGCTGCAGCGGAGGCGGCCAGGTTGTAGGGGATGGTGGGCCAGAAGCCGAAGAGCAGGGTGGTGGCAGCCAGGACCACCAGGGCAAAGAGCATGGACCTCGGGGCCTCATGCAGTACAGGAGCATCGGCTGGGCGCTTCTCGAAGATAATGGTGTTCAGGATGCGCGTGTAATAGACCATGCCGATGAGGGAGCCGATGAGGATGGCAGCTGCGACCACGATATGACCGCTGGCTACGGCTGCATTGATCATGGCGAACTTGCTGTAGAAGGCCGCAAAGGGCGGCAGACCCATGATGGAGAGCAGGCCCATGAGCATGCAGGTACATGTGATGGGCATCTGGCTGCAGGCACCCTTGAAGTCAGAGAGCTTGCGGGAGCCGGCACGCAGGATGAGTGCGCCGGCGCAGAGGAAGAGCAGGTCCTTCATCACGGCATGGTTGAGAATGTGATAGAAGGCTGCTGTGGTGGCCATGACCGAAGTCAGGCCGAGAACAATGGTGATTTCACCAATCTGGCCGATGGTGGAGTAGGCCAGCATGCGCTTGATGTCGTCCTGACGCAGGGCCCAGATTTCACCGACAAAGAGTGTCACCATGCCGATGAGCACCATGCCTGTGCTGTACCAGGACATGCCGAAGTAGCCGGGCATGTCGGACAGGAAGGGACCGGCCTGGCCGGCAACAATGGCTGCAATGCCGAAGAAGCCCATCTTGGTGATGATACCGGAGAGGGGTGCCGACACGGAGCTCGGTGCTGCGGGGTGGGCCTCAGGCAGCCAGAAGTGCAGGGGCACAACGCCTGCCTTGGTGCCGAAACCGGCCACACAGAGGATGAGGGCGACCTGAGCCCAGGAGGAGGTCAGGTTCTGCATGCCTGTCCAGGCAACGGGTGCTGCAGCGGACAGAGCCCTGAGCTGGCCTGCATCGGAAGAGAGCAGGATGATGCCTGGCAGCATGAACAGTGCGCCGCCGATACACATGACAAAGTATTTGACGGCTGCGTCCCTGGCCGTTCTGTCAGCCTCGTGGGCGACCAGGATGAAGCTTGTGAAGGTCATCATTTCCCAGAAACCGTAGCCGTAGATGTCGGCCACGTTATCCGAGGTGACCACGCCTGCCAGGGAGGAGAAGGTTAAGAGCAGGAAGAACCAGTACCAGGCCTTGTGCTTGTCATGGGACATGTAGTCCACGGAGTAGACAGCAATGACCACGCCGGCAATGCCCACCAGAAGCAGGAACATCTGGGCAAGGGGCGTGGACGGCCAGAGTATGATGGCCAGCAGGCCTATGACTGTGGATGCCACGGCAAGGCGGATGGCAGTGCGTTCCGCGTAGAGCCAGAAGCAGAAGACCACGATGAAGGCTGCAATATAGAGAATGGAGCTTGAGATGTGCGGAGCACTGTGATGCATGTCAAAGCCGCACAGCGCGCACATGAAGGAGAGCAGGCTGGACTTGAAGATACCCATGAGGGCTGCGACGACAGCCAGGCCGATGGTGAGCTTGCCCGGGGTATCTTCAATCACGTATCTCTGCTGCGGCTTGTCAAAGAGCACACAGCAGGCAACCCTGGCCATGAGCCAGACCTGCACGGTACTTGTGCCGGCAGCATAGAGCATGATGTAGAAGAACTCGGGAGTTCCGGGTACCTGGGACACAGCCGCAGCAGCAATGAGGAAGCGGCCCTCAGGGACAAAGAAGATGGAACCACCGACTGTGGCCAGCATGGCAAAGGCAAAGAGTCTGCCCGAGATGGGTGCCCGTTCACTGACACCGCGCAGAGCCCAGAGATCGTTACCGCTGCCATCCTTGTCCTGGGCCGGCTTGAGCACGTCAAGCGAGGTCCAGGCCACGCCTCTGACCACAAACTGGAAGACGAGATACAGGAAGAACCCTGCAGTGCCCATACTTCCCGGACAGGCCAGGCCAAGACAGCCCATGCCCAGATCGTGGAGGGCGCCCCTCCAGATAAGGGGCCTGAATTTGTCATGACTCAGAAAGCTCAGCACTGTACCGGCTGTTACCAGACAGACGCTGAAGAAGAGCATGACTGAGGTGAAAGTATCCATGAACTTCCCCCGAAATGTCTCGTTTGGAGGTGTTGATAGGAACCGCGGTTGCGCGGCTGAGTCTCAGAAGATGAGGCAGGAAGTCAGGGGCAAAGCCAGTCCTGCAGCCAGTGTCCGGCCCAGTTCTGACACTGGCTGCGAACACGGGTTCCGGGCTGGCCCTGAAACTACTCCTGGCCGAGGCTGCGGGTCATGAGCTGAACACTGGCCTCGCGTGCCGTGAGCCTGCCGTCGAGGATGGCGCAGACAGCACTGGTGATGGGCACACTGACGCCCAGGCGCGCGGCAAGCTTGCTCACGGCAAAGGCCGTTTTCACGCCTTCCGTGACCATGCCGATCTCCTGTGTCGCCTCCTCAAGCTTTTTGCCCTGACCAAGAGCAAGACCTAGGGTGCGATTGCGGGAGAGGTTGCCTGTGGCAGTGAGCACAAGGTCGCCAAGACCTGACAGGCCCATGAAGGTGGCAGGCTTTGCGCCAAGGGCAGCACCGAGACGCGTGATCTCGGCAAGGCCGCGGGTCAGAAGAGCCGCTCTGCCGTTGGTACCGATGCAAAGGCCGTCACAGAGCCCAGCAGCTATGGCAATGACGTTTTTCACTGCGCCGCCGATCTCCACACCGAGCACGTCCGTGCTGGTGTAGCAGCGAAAAGATGTGGAAGAGAGAAGATGCTGGATGCGGACAGCCGGCTCATTGTCCGCACAGGCAATGACCACAGCTGTAGGCTGGCTTTCCAGGACCTCCTTTGCAAAGGATGGACCGGAAAGAACGGTATAGACGGGATGCAGTTCCGCAAGGAGATCAGGCAGGAACTGGGAGGGGGTGAGACCGCTGGCATCCTCGATGCCCTTGGCAGCATTCACCAGCACAACACCTTCGGCGAAGTGCTCCCTGAAGGCAGTGACAAAGGCTCGCTGCTGCTGACAGGGGACGGCAAGAATGACAACCGGTGCGTTGAGCACCTTCGGGTCCGTGGAGGCCTTCAGCGCAGGATGCAGCGCAAGTCCTGACAGGTAGCGCGGGTTTTCATGTACTGTGTTAATGGCGGAACAGACAGCTTCGTCACGCAGATAGAGGGTGACGTTGTGGCCGTTCTGACAGGCCAGGTGGGCAAGAGCCGTCCCCCAGCTGCCGCCTCCGGCAACACAGATATTCTGTTTTGTGCTCTCCAAGGCAGTCCTCTCCAGCCGGTGTAAAGTGTGGAAAACAAGGGAAAATGTGAAAAACAGAACGAGCGTCGATGGCAGGACATGTCCCGGAAATCACTGTAAAGAGTTCCAGGTATGGAACACAGGCGAAGGGCAGCCTGAGATGCTTGTGCCATTCTGCACAATTAGATGAGACTTGTCAAAACGCAGAAAAAGCCCTTCCGCTCAGGGAGAGGACACAGGTGCAGAAAACAGGGCGCAGAAAACGGGGTCATCCTAGCCGGGAGTTCTCCGAGATTCAACATCTTCCTGCAGAACGCATAAGAAGCTGTACAGGCCCCCGGCAGAGCAGCCCTGCTGGCGGGGAGCGTCTGCCCCCCCCCGGAGGAACAGCCCGATGGGAGCCCGTGTTTTCAGGCGTTTGGGCCTGTGAGGCTGCTGAAGGCCTGTCCTACAGCTGCTCAGCGCTGGCAAGACGTTCTTCCAGGGCCTTTTTCTGCTTCAGTTCCCTGGTGCCCATGGGACGCAGGTCGTCAAACTCTTTGCTGCGCTTCTGATGCCGGCAGAAGACAAGGAAGCTTGTATGGGCAGTCATGCGGTCATTGGGACGCAGCCTGTCAGCCAGGGGCTTCCAGTCGCGCAACAGCAGCTCCTGCACTTCAATGTGGTCAAAGGGGCCGCGCTCCAGGCCTTTCAACAGCTCGCTCACCTGGACAATGGTGGGCAGCAGAAAGCCGAACATGGCTCCGGGACGCACAGCTGCCACAGCCTTGTCGAGATAGTCCCAGGGGGTGCGCACGTCCAGGAAGAGGGCGTCTGCGCCTGTGACGCAGAAGCCTTCGGCCACGTCACGCACATTGATTTCCACGTTCTCGCCCACACCGGCCCAGTCGAGATTTCTGCGGGCAAGTCTGGCAAATTCCTCTCTGGCCTCGTGGCTCACCACTCTGCCTGTGGGGCCGCAGAACCAGGACAGGGCCAGGGTGAGCCCGCCTGAGCCGCAGCCTGCCTCACAGATGGTGCGGCCGGGGCCTGCACCAAGCTTCATGCAGATATAGGCAATGTCCTTGGGATAGATGATCTGAGTCTGGCGCTTGATGCCCTTCATGAGGTCCTGCAGGGTCACATCCAGCACCTGCACAGGACGGCCCATGCTGGTCAGCACAGTATCGCCGAAATCGGCTGCGACAACGGTTTCGTAGGGCAGGACGCCGTCATGGCTCTGCCAGGATTCGCCTTCTGTCAGGCGCTTGATGGTGCGTTTGCCCTTGGGGGTAACGAAAAGAACAAGTGTGCCGTAGGGGATCATCGGTGTCCTCGCGCAGTCAGAGGCTGCGACTGAAAAATGGTGAACTGGAATGCTGCTGAGACGGTGGGGCTGGCAGGAGGGAAGGGGGGAACGGTGGCGGGCAATGGCGAACAAGAGGAAGGCAGGTGCCGGAGGACACCTGCCTTCGTCCCGAAAGACTCTCCCGGAAACCTGTCCTCAGAACATCTGGCGCAGCAGAAGTTCGCTGTCTTCGCCTGTATCCAGGGGAATGCCGGCCTGTTCGGATTCCGGCACGGCACCGTCCACTGCTGACAGGCCAGGCCCTGTATTGTCGGAGAGGAAGGGCAGGCCGTCTGACATGACGATACCCTCAGGCATGGTCATGTCCTGGGGGGAGGCGGCATAGGCCTTGTCTGCCTTTTCTCTGTAGGCCTTGAAGATGGGGGCTGCAGTTCTGCCGCCCTGTTCCCAGCTGCCCAGCGAATCCATCTGGTCATAGCCTATGTAGACGCCGGTGCACAGGTAGGGGGTGTAGCCCATGAACCAGCAGTCACGGGTGTCATTACTGGTACCGGTCTTGCCTGAGATATGCAGGCCTTCGATATAGGCGCGTCTGCCGGTGCCGTTTTCCACCACGCGGCGCAGAAGGCTTGTGATCTGGTAGGCGTTCTGGGGGCTGACCGCGCGCCACTGCTCGATTTCCTGGCGGTAGAGCTCACGACCCTTGGCATCCTTGATGGAGGTGATGATGCGGGGACGGGAGGCTATGCCGCCATTGGCAAAGGCCGTATAGGCCTGGGTGAGATTGAGAGGAGACACACCCACGGCCCCAAGGCTCACGGAGAGCACTTCCGGGAAGTCAGGCTCAAGGCCCAGCATCTTGGCGCGCTCAATGACCTTGTTGATGCCCACTGCCTGGGCAAGACGCACTGTGGGAGTGTTGCGCGACAGGGTCAGGGCCTGCCACAGGGGCATCTCACCCCGGTAATTCTTCTCGAAGTTGCTGGGGCGCCAGATCTGGCCTGTGACCGGGTTCACGTACTCAATGGGAGCATCAAGCACGGAAGAGGTGGGGGTAAAGCCATTGTCCAGGGCAGTGGAGTAGACAATGGGCTTGAAGCTCGAACCTGGCTGGCGCCTGGACTGGGTGGCTCTGTTGAAATGGCTTTCACCAAACTGATAGCCGCCGATAAGGGCCACCACATCGCCGCTCTGGGGCTCGATGGAGACCAGGGCTCCCTGCACCAGGGGCTCCTGCTGCAGGCACAGTTCAATGTCTGTGCCCTTCACAATGGGCTGGTCAGCAGCCTGTGCAGGCTGGCTTTGTTTAGCTCCCTTTTTTGCAGGTGCAGGCTTTGGCGCACGACTGACCCAGATCACGTCACCCGGGGCCACAATGCCCCTGGTCTTTGCACGGGGAGCCAGTTTGGAGCGCTTGTTTGCCCACTTGAAGTTGTTCTGGCGGATGATGCCTGTGTAGCCTGAGCCCAGGTCCACACGGATTTCCCGTGCAGTGACCGAGGTGACCAGGGCCTGGGTCCATTCGCCTTCAGCAAGCTCCAGAGGGTCAAAGTTCTTCTTTTCCAGGAAGGCCTGCTGTTCGGCCCTGGAGGGCAGCTTCCTGATGGCGCCGCGCCAGCCCTGGCGCTTGTCAATGGTTTCGAGGCCTGAGCGCAGGGCCTGGCCTGCCAGCTGCTGCTGCAGGGGATCCATGGCTGTCTGCACGGTGAGGCCGGCCTCATAGACGTAGTCCAGACCAAAGCGGTTGGTTTCCACGCCCAGGGCCTTGAGATTGCTTTCCGTGAAGAATTCGATGAGCAGACGCCTGGCTTCCTCGAAGTACCACTGGCTGGGGCCTGTGGTCTTGTCAGGCATGCTCCAGTAGACCAGGGGCTCATCCTTGGCCTGCTGATATTCTTCCTCTGTGATCCACTCCAGCACACGCAGGCGATTGAGCACTTCCAGCTGCCGTGCCTTGGCTGCTTCCGGATTGCGGAAGGGATTGTAGCGGCTGGGTGCCTGGGGCATACCGGCGATGACGCAGGCTTCTGCCAGGGTGATATTGGCAGCGTGTTTGCCGAAGTAGGTGCGGGCAGCAGCCTCAACACCATAGCTCTGCTGGCCTAAGAAGATATAGTTGAGATACAGGGAGAGAATCTGATCCTTGCTCAGCTCCCGCTCCAGTCTGGTGGCCAGGATGGCTTCCTTCATCTTGCGCACGTAGCTGCGCTCCGAGGAGAGCAGCAGCTGCTTGACGATCTGCTGGGTAATGGTACTGCCGCCCTGACTCTTGGTGCCGCGCTCGAAGTTCACCAGCATGGCGCGCAAAATGGCCAGGGGGTTGATGCCGGGATGCTGGTAGAAGGCGCTGTCTTCAATGGCCAGGAAGGCCATGGGCAGGTACTTGGGCATCTCATCCAGGGTGATGACAAAGCGCTTTTCATGGGAGAGGGTGCCCAGCACCGAGCCGTCCCTGGCAAGGATGGTGCTTGCCTGGGCAGCCTTGAAGTCCAGGATCCTGTTGATGTCAGGCAGATCCTGGCTCACCCAGTTGTAGAGGAAGAAGCCTGCGGCTGCGCCAATGGCACAAAGTCCCAGCATGATGCCGAAGAACCAGCGAAACAGCGTGCCCAGGAAGCTGCGACGCCTGCGAGGTTTTGCCGGCTGCTGGTCACCAGAGTCACCGGCATCGCCAGAGCCGCCGGTTCCCCCGGCGCCACCAAAACCACCGGCGCTGTCAGGATGCCCGGGCCCGCCATGGTCGGCAGCCTGAGCCTGAAAACCCTGAAGATCCAGGATATTCTGCGGGCCCTGCTGCATGGTCTTCCCCCATGGTTCGGGTGTCTGTGCAGTGGCGAACGTGTCGTTGGGAGTAGTGTGGTGAAGCTTCATAAGCGTTAGCGCAAGGGGCACTGCAGGCCGGCAGGGGGGATGGGCGCTGCTTCCCTTGAGAAGATGGTGTCAGCTGCAGGCCGCATGGTCCGGCAGGTGGTCAGTTCAGCAAAAAGGTGCGGAGGGTGTGCGCAGCGGGCTGCGCGAGACAGGCTGCGCCATGCAGCCCCGCGAAAACTCGCACGAATGCAGGCGTCCATGACCGCGCCAGGTGCGCAGGCAACTCCTCTGTGTTCTTTCGTGTTGTGCGCTCGCGTGTAGCACAGGCAGGCCGGAAAAGCAAAAAGCCCCTTGCGGGGCTTTTTGCAATATGACGGGGCAGAGCCCCGTCCGAAAAATAAAAGCTGATTCCTACACACAGCCAGTGGGCTTGGGGAGGCCAGCCATTTTGCAGGCGCCCTTGCCGGGGCCGGAAGGAAAGAGCTCGTACACTTCCTTCAGCTTGTAGCCGGTATTCTTGGAGAGAATACGGACCATGGGAGCGATGCCGTTCTTCTTGTAGTAATCCTGCAGGAAGTCGAGGATTTTCTGATGATCGGCGGTGATTTCTTTGATGCCTTCAGACTCTTTCACATATTCGAGCCATTCCGGGCACCAGTCCTCGAAGTGGAGAAGGAAGCCGTCTTCATCAACTTCGAATGTTTTGCCTTGGAATTGAACTTCAGCCATGCGTGTCCTCCTTGGACTTCATGAAAAGCAGGATACTGGATCCTGGGTTACAGCAGTCGGAACGACTCCGACAAGCAAGTATACTATGTTCCCGTCGCAGATACAGTTTCTGCGTCGGCAGTGTCAAGCGTCGCTGCCCGGGAATGAGGCATACAAACGTGCTATGCCTCGTAAATTCTCTTCGAGAGACATTGCCATAAAGGCAGGCATAAGGCAAGGGCAAAGAGGGGAAAAGTTTCTCCCGGTCTTAACTCTCCTGGCAGACTGTCCACTCAAGCAGGGACGTCTGAGCCTCAAGATTCTCCTTCAGTGCCAGGGCTGCCTCTTCAGTTTCAAAGGGGCGCAGACGAATGAAAACATGGCGGTTTCCATTGTCGAGGTAGGCGGTCATGACGGAGACGATTCTGCCCTTGTTCTTGCGGATCACATCAAAGACGCGGGCCAGGGAGCCGGGCTGCTGACTGGTTTCCACAGTGAGCTCGATGCCGGGCTCGCGGGCGCCGCCAATGGTGATCAGCACCCTGAAGATGTCCTGGTCAGTGATGATGCCAAGCAGGTGGTTTTCGTCATCAACAACAGGCAGACCGCCGATCTTCTTGTCCAGCATGAGCAGGGCGACTTTGGAGACGCTCTCGTTGAGCTTCACGCAGATGGGGTTGGCGGTCATGATGTCCCTGGCCTTGACCTCGGCGAGAAGGTACTGGATTTCGTGCACTTCAAGAGAGGTGGCCTGGGACGGAGAAGCACTCTTGACGTCGCGATCGGAAATGATGCCAATCACGCGGTTTTCTGCGTCAACGACCGGCAGACGCCTGATTTTGTGCTCCTTCAGGAGCTTCTGGCACCTGGAAAGAGAGGTATCGGGCTGGACGCTGATCGGGTCCGATGTCATCCAGGGAGATATGAGCATATGCTTCTCCTTAAAAACTCACAAACTGTTGGCGGAGCGCTGCGCTCCGAAAGCATGACGAGAAGTGAACCAGTCTGAACAGGCTGAATCAGCCTGAACGGGTCTGAACGGGTCCGAAAGACTCTCTCAGACAAGATTAGATATGACCACACTTTGCCTGAAATGGCAATGCCCATGTGCGCCTGTTCCAGAAAACCCGCGTCACTGGCCGCTTTGCGGGCAGGGTAGTCATTCTGCTGCTCAGTGCAGGGCCATGTGCCGGACAGCAACCGGCCATCTCCAGGGCACTTTGGCACATCTGCCGGACCTGGCTGCACATCCCTGACCTTTCCCCCGCTTCTCCGGGCTTTCGGGCGCTTTCCGGCGCTTTCCAGGCTCTTTTCCTGTCCGCTGCTGAGTTTCGGCATCTGCATGTTGGTGCTGTCACACAATTTTTTTCGCAAAGTCACGGACTTTTTCTTGCAAAGGCAGTACAAATTGCGCAGCATGACGTCCTGCAGCGGCGTCTGACAGCGGTACAGCAGCCCTGATGCTGCCTGAATGCCGTCAGGATGTTGCCTGGATGCACCAGCAATGCGTCCTGCAAGGGGGGATATCAGACATGGGGAAACGACGCATACTCTACATAGATGCACGTCACGGCATCAACACGGCACTTTTGCATCAGGCTCTGGAACAGATGGTGACTGGCCTTGCTTCTTCCGCGGGGGCAGAGCAGGGTGCAGCCGAAAACTCTGCCGAAAACTCTGCCGAAAAGACTGACCAGAGCTCTGTCCCGGGCCCTGCCGGCACGGAGGCCGGGGCTGCAGGCGAGAAAACCTGCTCTGATCGCCTGGCTGCCATAACGCGTCTGGCAGAGGAGAAGGGGTTCTCCTGTTCCGAAGAGCAGATGGCGCTGCTCGGCAGTATCTGCAGGCAGTTGTCCCTGCTTGATGTCAGCTCCATTCTTCTGAGTGATGTGCCAAAGCCTGTGGCAGCGCTGGCAGCCGAAGACGCAAAGCTTGCAGCAAAGCGCGATCTGCTGGCCGGATTCAGCGGCGAAGAGAGCGAGACAAAGGGTGTCAGTCTCCCCTGTGCCCTGCTGCTCAGAGTGCTGCCCGTCGCCCAGACCAGGGAGATCTGCGGCGAGCCATTGTACACAGCTGTCGTCTCCGGCAGTGAGGGCACGCCCTTCTCACTGCTCCTTCTGGCCGGCTCTGACGGGACCTGGGAAGACATTGTGCAGATGGAAAGCCATATCGATCACCTCACAGGTGAGGAGGCAGGCCTTGTCATTGAGGAGCTCTCCAATGACCGGCGCGTGCTCGACGTGCTCTGGCTCTCCGGCATAGGCAAGAAGAACAGACCCATGGGCCTGCTGCGTGTGCTCTGCCACATCCGGGACAGAAGTGCTGTGCGCTCCCTGCTCCTGCGCCACACCCATACCCTGGGCTTTCGGGAACAGGTTCTGCACCGCATGGTGGTAGACAGGCGCCAGGGCGAAGGCTGCCTTGCAGACGGCACCAGGGTGCGCACCAAGGAATACGTCATTGACGGTCAGTGGTACGCCAGACCCGAGAGCAATGACATTCGCGACAGGGCCCGCGAGACAGGCATGGGCGCACCAGCCTTCCGCTTTGCCAGGGTGCGCATGGAGCGGGGCAGATAGCCCGCTCGCTGTCCCTGCAGCTTTTTTGCACGTGCAGCAGAAGCCAGACAGAGGCAGCAGAAATTCAGCAGGTCTTCAGCAGAAAAGGCCCGGATGACTCCGGGCCTTTTCTGTATGGTGCGGGAAGCGCTGCCTCCCGCGTCAGGAAGGAAATTCGTGGCTTACGCGTCGCACTTTGCCTTCAGGGCCTCAGCCATGGCCTTGCCGAGCTCATGGGCCTTGAGCAGGTCCTCATGTTTGGGACGCCACTGCACGCGCACGGCCTCTGCAGGCATCTCGGCGCCCATGTTCTGCAGGTATTCCTGCAGGATTTTCGGGGATTCGCCGGACCAGCCGTAGGAGCCGAAGGCGCCGCCCACAAGGATTTTCGGACGCAGGCCCTTGACGTAGGTCAGGGTGCTCATGATCAGGGGCAGCACGGTGTTGTTGTGGGTCGGAGAGCCCACAGCCAGGGCAGACGCATCGGCCAGGGCAGTCATGACGGCACTGTGATGGTTCTTCTTGGCAGAGATGAGGGTGGCAGGCACGCCGTTTTCCTCAAGGCCGCTGCCCACGGCATAGGCCAGACGCTGGGTGGAGGACCACATGGTGTCGTAGAGGACCACAGCGCGCTTGCGGGGCTTTTGCTCGGCCATTTCCTTATACAGGCTGACGGCTTCTGCCACAGCGTCGCCGCGCCACATCAGGCCGTGGTCAGGGGCGATGAGCTGGATGTCGAGCTGACCCACCACAGGCAGGGTCTTGAGCACCTGGGCGGAGTAGGGCAGCACGATGTTGAAGTAGTATTCCTTGACCCTGTGCACCAGGTCGCCGTGATCGACTTCATCCGTATAGCGCTCGGAAGAGGCGATGTTCTGACCAAAGGCGTCCTGGGAGAAGAGGATCTTTGTCTCAGGGCAGTAGGTGACCATGCTGTCAGGCCAGTGCAGCATGCGGGTTTCCTGGAAGACCAGGGTGTGGTTGCCGAGGCTGATGGACTCACCGCTCTTCACGGCCTGCACTGGCCAGTCCTTCATCTGCTTGCCGTAGTAGCCTTCCATGGACTTGAGGCCCATGGCAGAGCAGAAGATCTTTTCCGGCTTGCAGGCGGCCACGATCTCGGCCAGAGCGCCTTCGTGGTCGAGCTCCATGTGGTTGCAGACAATGTAGTCAACCTTCTCGGGCTCAAGGACATGGGCCATGCGGCAGAGCAGCCCCTTGCCCATGCCTGCAGGCACGGTGTCGATCAGGCAGTTCTTCTCATCTTTGATGAGATAGGCATTATAGGTGGTGCCTTCGGGGCTCTGGGAATACCCGTGGAAGTCGCGATGGTCATAATCAACGACACCAAGCCAGTAGGTGTCTTTGGCAATTTCTAATGCTTTCATAGTCACAAAGTACCGGTTCCGGCAGGGTGTGACGGCCCTGGCACAGAATGGTACATACCTCCCTGAAGAGAACGCAGTCCGGCTGCTGTGCGGCTGCCTGTACAGCCTGCCCTGGAAAAAGAGAGACCACGGGGAGTCCTGCCGGGACAGGAAGACTCCCTGTGGGGGAAATATGGGGGGAGAACCCTGGAAGACCAGAGTAAAAAGCCCGCCAAAGAGGACTTCAGCGGGCAGAGAGAAGAGGTGTTAGTCCTGCTTGGTGAAGGAGTCCTTGCCTGCGCCGCAGAGGGGGCAGGTCCAGTCATCAGGAAGATCTTCCCAGGCAACACCGTTATTTTCAGCGGGATCGTAGACGTAACCGCAGATATCGCATTCGTACATGCTCTGTCTCCTGCCGGCATGTGCCGGCGTATATGTTATCGTATATTGGCTGCAGGATTGCAGTGCGCAGGAAGAGAAGATGTGCTGCACAGGCTCTTCCTGCATATATAGACAATGGTGAAAGGCTTAGTTTTCGGCCTTCCAGTGTCCGTGCAGGTTGCAGTAGGCACGGGCAACAACCTTTTCAGCGTCAGTCTTGAAGACGGCTTCCGGGGCATCACCGGGCTTGAGGAAACAGGTCAGGCTTTCATTGCCGGCCACAAGTTCAATCCACTGAATGTAGTGTTTGTCGAGCATGGGATGGGCAACGGAACCGACCACAACCTTGTAGCCACCGTCAATCCTGGAAATCACGGGGACGTGCTTTTCCAGAGCGCCGTCAGTGGCGCCTTCCTTCATGTGGGTCATGGCAGAGCCACAACAGGAGGGAGCACAGGTACCAGGCTCCATCACTTCCACAAGAGTACCGCATTTGTCGCATTTGTAGATATCCAGTTTGGCTGGCATGTTCGCTCCGTCAAATGGTGTTAGAGGGTTGAAGGGGACCCTGCACTCGGAGCAGGGGAGACAGGTCTGCCTGTCTGCTGCAAGAGAATATGAGATTATTTCCTAATAAGGCAAGGGGTCAGCACTGCGAGAGGGGCCGAAAACAAGGGGCGAAACTGCAGTGTTTCGCCCCTCAACTATGCAGAACATCCTGTTCAAGATGCTGATTTCGTAGTGAAAAATTGGCGTGACCACTCCCTTTTGCCTGGCCCTGCCTGCTGCAGAAAAAATTTTTCCCCGGACGGCAGGGGATGCTGCAGGGGAAGACGAGACAGAAGAGAGGAATAGTCTGCCTGCCAGCCGCCTCAAGCCTCGCATGAGCCTTGCACAACGTCTTTAAGAGAGCGCTTCTCCCAGTGTCTCCCCGGACGCCTCTCAGGACGTCTCTCAGGACGCCTCTCGGGTGTTTTTGTTGAGGCGCTGACGCGCCACGCAGACGCTTTTATTTGGGGGCTTCTTCGGGGACTTCTTTTGGGGGGCTCAGGGGCCCGGGCGGGCTTCTGAGGGATGTGCAGCCTGCTGCCGCAGCCCTGCGGGGTCAGCATCTGACACGGGTTCCTGCCCTGCTTCCTGTTCTGTTTCCTGCCCGGCAGTCCCTGCTGCAGGGGTGCTGCCCAATCCTGCTGCGGGAGCAGCAGCTTCCGGGGCAGAAGAGCTTTGCGCGCTGACAGGGCGAGCTCCTATGACATTGGGCAGAAGCACGGTTCTGTTGCCGGAGATGAGAAAATCCACGGCATTGCGGCCCTGATGCATTTTGACAAGCTTTGGCGAGCGCACCAGAAGGCCTGCCTGGCCGCCGCCTTCCACGTACATGACTGTGCGTATGTCCAGGGGCAGGTGCAGAAGGTGCTGGGCAAAGCTGTAGGCCTCCACAGGCTCCTTGCTGTGCAGAAAGAGGATATTGCCGGAGCCGTCCTGGGCCACTGCGGAGATGGAGTACAACGGCCCGCCCGGAGACCAGAGAATGCGGCGGGCCGAGCTGATGATGCGGTAGTTCTGAATGACCACCCGGTAGTGTGAGAGCAGTTCCTGCCAGATGTCGGTATCACGCTCAAGGATGGTTGCCCTGGGCAGGTCAGGGTCGTCGGGCTGGGCGGCAAAGAAGGCGCCAAAGCGCTGCACAATGCGTTTGTTGTTGATATACGATCCGCTGCGCATGTAGCCGGTGCTGGTCGTGCCGTCAGGCAGGTACATGCTGGCATTGATGGCCACGGAAAGGTCGTGCTTCTCGGCCCAGGCACGCAGGGTGTGGGGAATACCGCCTTCCTCGCCGGATGAGCAGAGTACAAAGTCATAGTCTGCCGGGTTGATGCGCACAGCCACAAGCAAAAAGCCGGGCACACTGATTTCCGCGTACTCAAGGCCTTTGTTCAGCTCAAGCCAGTGCACCTGGGCAGGTACGGCTGTCTGCGCAGCGGCTGTCTGACTGACTGTGCCCGGGGCTGGCTGCGCTGCAGCATGTGCCGCTGCCTGCGCCAGGCTCGTCAGGATCACCAGGCTCGTCAGGCTCGCCAGTGTCACCAGCACTGCCAGCAGCACAGACCTGGCAAAACGGGGACATCGGGCATGCCGGGCAGGCCAGGCTGCTGCAGGGCTGCAGAATGGAAAAGGGACAGCGCTCATGCAGGGAACACTAGAGGCAATGGTCTGCTTTGGCAAGAGCGGGCACAGGCAGGCACACACAGGAAGGGCGCTTCTGTCAGAAAGCCCTGCAGGGACCGGAATATGGCCTGTCCGGCCGGTCCGTGCGCCCTGCCTGACCCAGAGGAAGGACCAATTTTTCACTTGCCTATCCGGCCCTGCCGGGGGCATTC
Source organism: uncultured Desulfovibrio sp. (assembly GCA_949291675.1). Lineage (GTDB taxonomy): Bacteria > Desulfobacterota > Desulfovibrionia > Desulfovibrionales > Desulfovibrionaceae > Desulfovibrio. The sequence goes on from CASEWR010000238.1 coordinate 25,033, forward strand.
TCACAAAGCAGGAATGACTGCTGCGACACAGGCAGGCCTTCAGAAACAGGTGAGCCTTTCAGAACAGGCAGGGCACCGGGACAGGGAGACACAGTGCTGCCGTGCGTGTCTGCGACCTTCCTGCAGTCAGCCTGACAGGCAAGAAGGAGACATACATGCGCATTATTGAACATTTGAAAAACAGAAAGCGGCCCTTTGTTTCCCTGGAGTTCTTCCCTCCGGCAAACGATGCTGCCATGCAGGATTTCTACCAGGCAGTGGACAGGCTGCAGGCCATCACTCCTCTCTTTGCCTCCGTGACCTACGGTGCAGGGGGCAGCAAGCAGGAAAAGACCCTGGCAGTGGTGCGCCAGCTTGCCTCCATGGGCCTTTGTGTCATGAGCCATCTGACCTGCGTCAATGCAAAGGTCCAGGGCCTTGCCCAGTATCTGGACCATCTGCAGGAAGCCGGCGTGTCCAATGTGCTTGCCCTGCGCGGCGACCCGCCCAGAGACGTGCCTTGGACCTGGAACGGCCCCTTTCTGCACGCAGCGGACCTTGTGCGCTACATCCGCCTGCAGGCGCCCGAGATGGGCATTGGTGTGGCAGGCTATCCCTGTCCCCATCCCGAGTCTCCGACCTATGGCGACGACAGGGGCTATACCTTGCGCAAGATAGAGTGCGGCGCGGACTTTGTGCTGACCCAGCTCTTCTTTGACGTGCGCGAGTACTTCGAGCTTGTGGACTGGCTGCGCCAGCGCGGCTGCAACTGTCCGGTCATCCCCGGTGTCATGCCTATACAGAGCTTTGCTTCCTTAAAGCGCGTGCTCTCCCTGTGTGGCGCATCCATCCCCGGCAGACTCTTTTTGCAGCTTGAGGAAGCGGATCGCAGCAATAACGGCGATGTGGCCCGCATCTGCATGGACTTCACCGTGGACCTTATCTCCCGCCTGCTCATAGGCGGAGCTCCCGGCATACACCTCTATACCCTCAACAAGTCCGAGCTCTGCCTCAATATTGTGCGCGAGTGCGGACTCGACCGCTAGGGACCTTCGGGTGAGCAGCCAGGACGACAGGAACAGGACGGCCCGGGCACTGACGCCTGAGCCTGCCCCCACGCCTGCCGAGCGTACAGCGCGTCTGCACGCCCTTGCCAGGGAGCTTTCTGAAGGCAGGTACATACCTGACCTCGATGCCCTGGCCAGAGCCCTGCTGGCAAAGGAGCCGCAGCTCTTCGGGCTTGATCCGCAAGAGGTCAGCGCCCTGCTGGCAGACGAGGACGCTGCCGGCAGGGCGGAGAAGACGCAGCAGAGAAGAACAGACGCTGACGCCTGAGGCAGAGACCTGGCCCGATTCCGATCCCGAGCCCGATTCCGATCCTGGGCCTGAGCCATGGCCCGGGCCGGAGACCGGGGCCAGAACCTGGTCCGGGGCTGAGTCCGATCCTGAGCCCGATCCCGGGCCGGCACCGGGGCAGGCTTGCGGGTGTGCTGCCTGCGCTGCCCCGGGCCACTGACACAAGGTCCTGCGGCCCGGGGGCTGAAAATCGGGTAGGAGGCCCGTGATTATTTCACGGGCCGTCCTCCCACACCACCCACCGTACGGGTCCGTAGTGGGCGGTTACCAGTAATTACAGGAGGACTTTACATGTATATGTCCCCCAGACAGGTCCAGCCTTCTTCCT
>CASEWR010000239.1 GCA_949291675.1 uncultured Desulfovibrio sp.
ATGGACTTGCCCATGCCCTTGCGGATGCCCTGGTTGATGCAGGGAGCGTAGGCGATGATGAGCGAGGGGCCCTTGTAGGCTTCGGCTTCCTTGAAGGCCTTGAGGACCTGCTGCTTGTTGGCGCCCATGCAGATGGAGGCCACATAGACATAGCCGTAGGTCATAGCCATGCGGCCGAGGTCCTTCTTGCCGGTACGCTTGCCTGCTGCGGCAAACTGGGCAACTGCGCCGAGAGGAGTAGCCTTGGAGGCCTGACCACCGGTGTTGGAGTACACTTCGGTGTCGAGCACGAGCACGTTGATGTCCTCACCGGAAGCAAGCACATGGTCCAGACCGCCGTAACCGATGTCGTAGGCCCAGCCGTCGCCACCGAAGATCCAGCAGCTCTTCTTGGTGAAGTGCTCTTCCATCTCTTCGATTTCATGGGCGAGCGGGCAGTTGACTTCGTGCAGGGCGCCGATGTTGGCCATGACGGCTTCGCCGTATTCCTTGGACTTCACAGCGTCGTTCATGTTGTCGAGCCAGTTCTGCATGGCTTCCTTCAGGTCTGCATCCAGGCCTTCTTCAGCCAGGGCCTGCTTCACCAGGTCAGCCAGCTTCAGGCGGCGCTGCTTCACGGCAGAGGCCATGCCGAGGCCGTATTCAGCGGCGTCTTCAAACAGGGAGTTACCCCAGGTCGGACCGCAGCCTTCAGCATTGGTGGTGTAGGGCGTGGTCGGGGAAGAAGCGCCCCAGATGGAGGAGCAGCCGGTGGCGTTGGCGATGTACATACGTTCGCCGAACAGCTGGGTGAGCACCTTGACGTAGGGAGTTTCACCGCAGCCGGCGCAGGCACCGGAGAATTCATGCAGAGGCTGCTGCAGCTGGGAACCCTTCAGGGTGAAGCGGTCCATCAGGGTGTCCTTCTGCTCCACGCAGGCTTCGGCGTAGGCGAGGTTGACCTTCTGGGTGTCCATCTGGGTGGCCAGAGGCTTCATCACCAGGGCGTCAGCGGGGCAGACTTCAGCGCAGGAACCGCAGCCAAGGCAGTCTTCGGTGTAGACCTGCATGCGGAAGTGCATACCCTTGAGTTCCTTGCCCTTGGCGTCCTTGGTCACGAAGCTCTCGGGAGCGTTCTCCAGCTCTTCACTGGTGGCCACAACAGGACGGATGGTGGCATGGGGGCACACGAAGGAGCACTGGCAGCACTGGATGCACTTGTCGGGCTGCCATTCGGGCACCAGGATGGCCACGCCGCGCTTTTCGAAGGCAGCGGTGCCGGTGGGCATGGTGCCGTCGGCCCACATGGCGGACACAGGCAGCTTGTCGCCGCGCTGAGCGAGAATGGGGCGAACCACGTCGCTGATGTATTCGGGATCGTTGTCATGTGTGACAACAGCACCCTCAGTGGTGGTGGCCCAGGACTCGGGGTAGGCGATTTCCTGCAGAGCGTCCATGCCCTTGTCCACGGCGGCGATGTTCATGTTGACGATCTTGTCGCCCTTGCTGCCGTAGGTCTTCCTGATGGATTCCTTCAGGAGCTCAACGGCCTTCTCGAAGGGAATGACGTTGGCGAGCTTGAAGAAGGCGGTCTGCATGATCATGTTGATGCGGCCGCCAAGGCCCACTTCCTGAGCAACCTTCACTGCATCAATGTTGTAGAACTTCAGATGCTTTCTGGCGATGATGTTCTTCATGGAAGCAGGAAGCTGCTTTTCCATGTCCTCAAGGGTCCAGTCGGAGTTCAGCACGAAGGTGCCGCCTTCCTTGATGCCGTCCAGCAGGTCGTACTGGGTCACATAGGCAGCCTTGTGGCAGGCAATGTAGTCAGCATGGGAGATGAGGTAGCAGGACTGAATGGGGCTCTTGCCGAAGCGCAGGTGGGACACGGTGAAGCCACCGGACTTCTTGGAGTCATAGGCAAAGTAGGCCTGAGCATAGAGGTCGGTGTTATCGCCGATGATCTTGATGGCCTGCTTGTTGGCGCCCACGGTGCCGTCAGCGCCGAGGCCGAAGAACTTGCACTGAATGGTGCCGGCGGGCACGGTGTCAAGCTCGGTCTCAACGTCGAGGCTGAGGTGGGTGACGTCGTCTTCGATACCCACGGTGAAGTGGTTCTTGGGGGTGTGGCCGAGCATGTTGTCGTACACAGCCTTGACCATGCCGGGGGTGAAGTCCTTGGAGCCGAGGCCGTAACGACCACCCACAACCTGGATGTCGTCGCCCTTGCCGGTTTCCTTGAGGGCTGCGCACACGTCGAGGTACAGGGGCTCGCCGAGGGAGCCGGGTTCCTTGGTGCGGTCGAGAACGGTGATCTTCTTTGTGGTGGCAGGCAGGGCCTTGAGCAGGTGAGCTGCAGAGAAGGGACGGTACAGATGCACACGCACCAGACCCACGCGCTCGCCGCTGGCATTCATGTGACGAATGGTTTCGTCAATGACTTCACAGGAGGAGCCCATGCTGATGATCACGCGGTCAGCATTGGGATCGCCATTGTATTCAAAGAGATGATGATGACGGCCGGTGATGCTGGCCACCTTCTTCATGTTGGCTTCGACAATGGCGGGCACAGCTTCATGGTACTGGTTGGCAGCTTCCACGTTCTGGAAGTAGATGTCAGGGTTCTGAGCGGTGCCGCGGATATGGGGATGAGCAGGGCTCATGGCGTTGGCGCGGAATTCTTCGACCTTATCCCAGGGGACGATCTTTCTGATGTCCTCGTAGTCGATCATTTCGATCTTCTGGATTTCATGGGAGGTACGGAAGCCGTCGAAGAAGTGCAGCATGGGCACGCTGGACTCAATGGCGGAGAGATGGGCCACAAGGGCGAGGTCCATGCACTCCTGGACAGAACAGGAGCAGAGCATGGAGAAGCCGGTCTGGCGACAGGCCATAACGTCCTGATGGTCACCGAAGATGGACAGGGCGTGGCTGGCAATGGCACGGGCGGAAACATGGAAGACGCCGGGGAGAAGCTCACCGGCGATCTTGTACATGTTGGGGATCATGAGCAGCAGACCCTGAGAAGCTGTGTAGGTAGAGGTCAGGGAGCCTGCAGCGAGCATGCCGTGCACGGTACCGGCAGCGCCGGCTTCGGACTGCATTTCACGGACAGCAACGGTCTGTCCCATGAGGTTCTTGGTGCCACGAGCTGCCATTTCATCAATCACTTCGCCCATAACGGAAGAAGGAGTGATGGGGTAGATAGCCGCTGTGTCAGAGAGGGCGTATGCAATCCAGGCGGTTGCATTGTTGCCATCCATGGTTTTCATCTTGGCCATGTGATGATCCTCCAAATGAAATAGGGAATGTCTTGCAAAGCTTTATGCAGAAGCTTCGCTTCTGCGAAAAAAAATTGAAAGCAGGCATACGTGACTGGCAGTTGACACCGGTGACGTATACGGCAGGAAATATGTTCGTGTCTTTTGTGTGCGGTTACTTTGCGGTTGCTATGCGTGTCGTATGCAGGCGGTGTAGGGTCAGAGTGCGGTCAGGGCGCGGTCGGAAACAGCAGCTTGCCGGAAAAAACAGGCTGCATCTGCATGAACAGCACCTGGTTTGTCAGGCATGCGGAGCGGAAGAAACCCCGGAAATCGCCGGAAGAGACTGGCCTGCCTCCAGCGCCTGTTTCCTGCCTGCCCCTCGTTGTGTTTAGACTCCCCTACCATGAAATTGATTGATTGAACAGTGGGGAAGAAAGAAAAAAATTTATTCGTTCAAAACATTGAAATTATTAGTTTTCTTTTGCACGCTCTCTGCAAGTCCCCGAAAAGAGACATCTCACGGAACCCCAGAAATTGCGTTGTCCGGGGTCGATTGTGAAAAAATTCCTCTCTTTTTCGCCTGCCGGGCACGCAGTCGGCGTGCAGAGGGCGCAGACGTCCGGAATGATTGGTAGAACCAATTTGCCAAAGGCAGTGTCTGACTGGCAGGCAGACGGATGCTGCGCACATACCGGGAGAGCTGTGCACACCCGGAACAACGCACCCCGACTGACGTCCCCGGACATATCCGGACTGACGTTTCCGGAAGGACGTCCCCGGCAGGGCACAACCGGCAGGGCACAACCGGCAGGACACAACCGGCAGGACACAACTCGCAGAACGCAAAGAGGCGCAGTCCGTGGCAACGGACTGCGCCTCAGCGTCAGTTGGGAAATAAAGAAGAGGTCAGCAGACTACTTCTTGATCTTGCCGCCCTGGGCCAGCAGGGCCTGC
>CASEWR010000240.1 GCA_949291675.1 uncultured Desulfovibrio sp.
GGAGGCTTTGCCGGAAGAGCCGGAAGAGCCAGAATAGTCCCTGATGGCCTGGAGAGCCGGAAGAGGCCGGATGACCAGGCTTGCCAGAATCGTCAGGGTTGTCTGCGAAGCCTGGAGCACAGGAGCATCGGGACCACCGGGCGCGCAGGAAACGCCTGGACCACCAGGCTCACAGGGTGCGTCCCAAGTGCAGGCAAGGTCTGCAGCGTCTGCAGCATAAGGCGCATGTGCTTGTGCTGCAGCGCATGGCTGCCAGTGGGGTGCTGGGCACGTGTCCCAGCCTGACTGGACGTCTCATCTAGCCTGGCATCTTTTGGCGCTGTGGCGCTGTACATCCACCCTGAGCCTGTTCTCAGGCCCGGGCCCGGTTGCGGGGCCAGCTGCGCTTTTGTGCGTGCTGCGCACGGCAACTGACAGGCTCTCAGCTCTGCTGCAGGCTCTGTGCTCGTGCGCCAGGGGGCCTTGCGTGCTGTGCGCAAGGCAATGTCATGTGGTGTTGCACAGGCCCCTGTCCCCAAAGACCATGGGCACGTCAGAGAGTGCTCCGTGTCTGCTGATGGGGTATCACAGGTTCGCTTGGCAGGCTCAGTTTGACTGGGAAGCAGGCGCAGTGCTCTGTGGCAACGAATGAGAGGCCTGCAGGGGATGCTCTGGCGTCCTGTCGTCCTGGCGCCCTGCCGTTGTGCGGGGCTTTGGCAAAGGCAGGCCTCTCTGCTGTGCGGCGGCATCTTCGCACAGAGAGCATTCGTCAGTGGGCGCCCAGCCAGTGCGCACACGTTTTCTTGCGATGTGCCCTGTCCCGGAGGAGATGCTGGCAATACGCAGACAGGGAGCATGGCCCTGTGCTGCAAAGCCTGCAGCAGCCTCTTGACTTTCTGCACAAAGAAGATAGAGTTCTCTCACCAGATTCCCGAAGAAGAGAATGCGGAGTCTGCAGAGTTCCTGCCTGATTTTCGGAACTTGCCCCTGGACACAGCAGCAGATGCTGGTCTTCTCACGCAAGTTTTGCAGAGTTTCGGCAGGTTTTTTATGCTCTTTTGCGAACGCAGCACGGCTTGAGTGCCGACATATATGCCTCGAATTTGACAAATTTTGTCAAAAACGAGGTCTTTGTCGTTGCAAAGCATATGCTCGTTGCACTGCCAGACAGATACAAGGAGTTCTTCCATGGCTGATATCCGCCTTCTCAAGCCCGTTGCCCGCAGCGCTGCCAGGGTTGCCTGCACGCCTGACGCAAAGTTTGTCTTTGACTTTCCCTCGGATGAGGCCATTTTCGCCCGCGATGGCGACAATCTGGTGTTGAGCTTTGATGACGGCTCTTCCCTTGTGCTGGAGAATTTCTACGGCACCTTCTCAAAGGAGCAGATGCCGAGCTTCCAGCTGGACGGCGTTGACATCAGCGGTGAGGACTTCTTTGCAGCCCTCAATGACCCCACACTCATGCCTGCCGCAGGCCCTGCTGCCTCGGCCGCTGCCCAGCGTGGCGGCGGCTTTGGTGACTATGGCACAGCCTCGCTGCTGGCCGGCATTGACCGTCTGGACGGCCTTGATATCGCCTTCAGTGGGGTCCAGCGCTATGAGGAGGATCTGGAAGGCTGGGCTCACAGGGATACAAATTTTGGTGTTTCAGTGACACCATTTGATACTACTCTCCCGGCGGATGTGCTCAGAGTGTACGAGGCAGGCCTTGAAGATGGCGGCAGCCGGTACGGGGAAGAGGGTGTGCCCATTGTAGCTTCTGGCGGCATGCAAATCTCTGCCCCAGACGGCGTGGAAAGCATTGTTATCGGAGGTGAGACGGTCTGGACAAATACTGGCGGCTTGGCACAGGCAGACGGTGAGCCTGTCAAAGTTTGGACACATGACGAAGGCTACCTGCAGGTGATAAGATTCGATCCCGAAACAGGGCGCCTTGAGTACAGCTACACCCTGGAACAGGCCACGCAGGAACATACTCTGGCAGAACATGACGACATTACCCACAGGCTGACAGTGACTGTCACAGACAGAGATGGGGATAGCGACTCCAGCAATATCGACGTTGTCATCGTCGATGATACACCGCAGGCCTTTGATAATGTGAACAGCGTCGTGGAGCATCAAACTGTTACAGGGAACGTTCTGATTGATCCGTATTCCACAGAAGACAGCAGGACAGACTACTTCGGCGCAGACGGGCCAGAAGATCCGGAGAACCCAGAGGTGCAGTGGGATCTGTCCGGCTATACTCTAAACGAAAGTGGCGATGCCTACACCTACACTGTGAATGATGAAGGCGTGTATACCGTCTATACCGAGTATGGTACTGCCACGCTCGAGCCGAATGGCGACTATTCTTTTGCAGCAAATCCAGATGCAAAGATTGCAGGTGATGCAACGCAATCTGTTTCCTTTAACTACGCTATTACTGACAAAGATAATGATATATCCCCGGCAACACTGACAATTACTATTACTGCAAACCAGGACAAGCCTGTGGTGACAGTAGAAAAGCCAGTAGCTGATGGTGCCAACATCATGGTGGACGAAGGTGCTCTTGACACTGGATCAAAGCAGCATACTAATCACGGGACAACAAGCGAGAGCGATGGCTCCTTTACTGTCGATCTTAAGGGCGAAGACGGCACAATTACCCTGAGCTATGCTGATGGGCAGAGTGTTGAGCTGAAGGTGGAGGATGGAGAGCCTGTGCTTCCACAAGAAGTCGCCAACCGTACGCTGACTGTCCATGGTGTTGCAGTGACAATTACGAATGTCACGCAGGAAACAGACGGCAAATGGACTGTTTCCTACA
>CASEWR010000241.1 GCA_949291675.1 uncultured Desulfovibrio sp.
CTTTCTGAATGCCTTCCCAGAGCCGATTCCAGGTCTTTTCCCCGGGACGGACAGCGACCTCTCACACTGTACGCTTCACGCAGAACAGGCACCTGCCGCATCTGCAGGCAGCAGTCTGCAACGACTTTTTCTTCAGCACGCTCTTTTTCAAGCCAGGCAACACCCGGCAGACAGCAGACAGGCACCAGGCACATCTGCGCACATCCGGCAGGCCGGTGTCAGGGACTGGACAAGGAGACAGACATGGCAGGTAAATTCCTCGGTGGCGCAGGCGGTATTATGGGCGGGGTCATGGGTGCTGCAACCCTGATCAAGATTCTCTCGGCCACCACCGGCCTTGGCAATACCACCTTAGCACAGCTGGCTGGCAGTGTCCTTGGCGGCGGCAAGGGCGGCGGCATGGGTCGCGGCATGGGCGGCGGTGGCAAAGGTGGCGGCATGGGTGGCGGCATGAGCAAAGGCCAGGGGCGCGTCATCCAGGGCGGCGACCAGGGCAGCCTTGCCGAATCCCTGATCACAGCCATGAAAGAGCTGAAGGAACTGAAAAAGCCCGCAGCTGCTGCGCAGCAGGGCGGGCAGCCGCAGCCCGCTGTTCCAACAGCCGGTCAGGGTGCCGGCATGGGCAGAGGCAGCGCTGGTCATGGCGCCGCTGGCAAGGGGGCTGGTACAGGCAAAGGCCCTGGTGCTGGCAAGGGTCGCGGCAAACGCGGCCGCAAGTCCGCTGCTTCACAAACTTCCGATGTTTCCGGGCAGCTTGTGAGCACTGTCACTGAACACCTGAGCCTGCCCGATGCCGGCGCAGACGGAATCAGCGACGCTGTCATCGTGGAAGAGAACACTGTTCCTGCCGTCCGGCATACTGCAGAACAGGTGCAAACGCAGACCGAAAGTCAGGAAGCAGCTCGTCAGGAGGCTGCCCTTCAGGAAGATCAGCTGGCCCTGGCAAGTCTTGCTCAGCACATTGTCAGCTTTGTGGACGGCAGAGTGCGCGTGCGCCATGCCGGTCTTGCCTCGGATGAGGCAGCACAAGCCCTGACTACCCTCTTGCAGGCCAATGGAATCACTGCATCCTTCAGCCCGAGAGGCTCCTCTGCCCTGCTCACCTACGATGCAGCAAAGCTGGACAGGGCAGGCCTCCTGTTGCACGCCCTGCCCCTGGCACGCTATTTGCGCAACTGCGATTGTGCCCTGGAAAGGGTGACGAACACGGAAAATCAGCGCTAATTGTGTAGAAAAGTACTTGCCTTTCTTGTTCTGGCAGTGTAGCCTTTCAAGGCCTTTGAAAAATTTGAGCTTTGGTCTATTGTGCAAGAGGCTGCACCCCGGAGCCGTCCGGGTGTGCAGTCTCTTCGTTTCCGGCACCCTTCAGGGACCAGCCCTGAACCATTTCCGAATCATTCAGGGACCATAGCTCTTCACAGGGACGACCAGAGCAGGCACAAGGGGTCCGGCAACAGCCCCTACAGCACTGTCTGTGGCCGGCAAACCCCGGACAAGCATACCAGCAGACGAAGGAACTGAGCATGAGCACGCGCATTGGCATCATTGGCGGCAGCGGCCTGGACAATCCGGACCTTTTTGAACCCATCAGCACAAGTGACTCGGAAAACAGCTGGGGCAGGCCGTCAAGTCCGCTGCGCATCGGACGTCTGCATGAGACGGACGTGGAACTGGTTCTGCTCTCCCGCCACGGCCTTGCGCACACGCTCCCGCCCCACAAGGTCAACTACAGGGCCAATATCACTGCCCTGAAGGAAGCCGGCTGTGCTGCCATCATTGCCACCACGGCCTGCGGCTCCCTGCGCGAGGACCTGCATCCCGGCACCATTGTGGTTCCCGATCAGTTCATTGACTTCACCCGCACTCCTGTCACCTTCTTTGACTCGTTTGCACACGGTGTCGTCCACCCTGCCATGGCAGACCCCTTCTCTCCCGTCGTGCGCGCAAGCCTGCTTGCAGCAGCCGAAGAGTGCGGGATTGCCGCCCGTGACGGCGGCTGCGTGGTGAGCATTCCCGGTCCGCGCTTCTCCACCAGGGCAGAGTCGCGCATGTTCCGTCTCCTTGGCTGTGACATCATCAATATGACTGTTGCGCCTGAGTGTATTCTGGCCTTTGAGGCTGAGATCCCCTATGCAGCCATTGCCATGGTCACGGACTATGACAGCTGGGATGAGAACAGGCCTGATTTGAGCATTGAAGACATCTTCAGGGTCATGGGCGACAATGTGGAGCGCATCGTGAAGATCCTGGTGCGCACCTTCCCGAAACTCGCATCTGCGCTCTGATCAGTCCTGACCGCCCCTGATCAACCCTGATCAACCCTGATCAACACGGAGCAGTCCTGATCACCTCTGCTCAATCCTGTTCCCCCCTGAACAACTCTGATCAACCCGGATCACCCCCGTCCGACGCTGCGCACCCCTCTTCGCACCCCTCTTCGCCTCTGCCCGGCCGGGCTCAGCTGTGTCCGCCTCTGTCCGGAGCTGCGACCTGCAGCAGGTGTTTGCAGCAGGTGTTTGTGGCTGATGCGTGGTGCTTGTGAAAAGACAAAGTACCTGCACTGCTCTGCGGGCCGGCACTTCGTGAAAAAGCGCACAACAACTTCAGAAAAGACTTTCCTGGCTGTTTGCGGCATCTTGTCGGCATGTTCTGTCGCCTTTTGCGGCGTGTGCAGGGCTGTTTTTGCCTGCAATTCCCGGTTGCAGGCATTGACAAGGGTACGGGCTTTTGAGAAGTTGAATTGTACACGACAACATAGTGCAACCTGCCTTGTGCATGGGAGCGGCAACGCTGTCAGATATGCCGGAAAACATGGCCAATCACTTCTCTTTGGGCCCTGCAGTCAGGCAACTGCGCACATCAGGCCCGGGGGTAAATTTCCGGGAGGAAAGTATGAATATATCCTTCACCTTCAAGAACTTCGAAGCTTCCGAACACCTCAAGAAGTACGCCCGTCGCCGCATAGAGAAGCTTGGTCGTTTCTTCGGCAAGGCAGCCGGCCTTGAAGTGGGCGTCGTTCTGACTGTGGACAAGATCCGCAACCGCTGCGAAGTCACAGTCGCGGGCGAAGGACTTCATCTTGCCGCAAGCGAGCAGACCAATGACATGTATGCTGCCATAGATCTTGTCTATGACAAGCTCGAAAGCCAGATCAAGAAGCATGTCTCCAGGGTCAAGGAGCAGCGCAGGCAGGCTCGCAATGCCAATATTGACGTCTTCACCTACAACCTCGAAGGCGAAGGTCCGGAGGAAGGCAGCATTGGTACCGATCGCTTCAACCCCAAGCCCATGCCTGTGGAAGAAGCCATGATGCAGCTTGATAATATCGGCGGTGACTTCTTTGTCTTCCTCAATGCCGACAATGGCCGCATCAATGTCCTCTATCGTCGCCGCACCGGTGACTATGGCCTCATTGATCCCATTGTATAGAGCTATCGTAGAGAGATAGTGTAGAGAGCTGTCGCAGAGAGATAGTGCAGATACGTGTGCAGAGCTTCCTGCAGAGCGTTCTCTGTACAGAGAGCTCATTGCAGAGACCTTGTTTGTACAGACAACTGTCTCTGCAAAAGCCAGGTAGTTCGGGCTCACCAGGCTGCAGGCTTTTGTTCCTGTCATGATCCTGCTGGCTGAATCAGCGCTTTTCAAGGGCACTGCTGTCAAGGCAGTGCCCATTTGCGCAACATGGCGCTGCAGTCAGAAACAGTGCTCAGGAGCAAAGATCAGGAACTGAGACCTGAGTCAGTCACAGGACACAGCCAGACAGCTCTGCAGACAAACAGACGTGCACTCAGGACCTGCGGGTCCGCATCCGTTCAGCAGGAACAGGGCGGTGTTGTCATGGAAAAGCCCCTTTCCCCCGCCGAAAACACACAGAAGACACTGTGCCGGCATGAGGCAGCAGACTGTTCTGCAGATGCAGCACAGGTTGCTGCACAGACGCAGACAGAGTCCCGGGACGGGGACAGACAGCCGGCTTTTGCCCGGACTGCAGCAGAAGAGGCCGCAGCCCCTGCACACAGACACGAGCCAGTCAGATTGCCTGAAGGCGCAAAGGAGCAGGTAGCCCTGCCCGAAGGCAGACCATGCGCTGGCATACGGCTGTGCATCATCACCGGCCTCTCTGGCTCAGGCAAGAGCACGGCCATGCAGGTCTTTGAGGACCTGCTCTACTTCACTGTGGACGGCCTTCCTGCCAGGATGGCTCCGGAAATGGTGAACCTCATGTCACGCCCCTCCATGGCCCACTTCAAGGGCATAGCCCTGGGCCTGGACATACGCCAGTCCTCCTTTCTGAACGAGATTACCGATGTGCTCGACGAGCTGCGCAAGCAGGGCTGCACCCCGCAGCTCATCTTCCTTGAGGCAGAAACAGAGGAAATCATGCGCCGCTATGCCACCACCCGTCGCCCGCATCCTTTAGAGCGCGAGGGGGTTGGCCTTGAGAATGCTGTACTCATGGAGAAGAAGCGCCTTGCCAGGCTGCGCAGTCAGGCGGACATGGTCATCAACACCTCAAAATTCTCCATCCATGACCTGCGCCGCGTGATCCAGAAGCGCTTTCGCGATGGCCAGAACAATGCCCGCTCCCTCAGAGTCTTTGTGACCAGCTTCGGCTTCAAGCATGCTGTTCCAAGGGAAGCGGACTACATCTTCGATCTGCGCTTTCTGCCCAATCCCTACTTTGTGAGCGAGCTCAGGGAAAAGAACGGCCTTGACCAGGATGTGGCAGACTATGTCTTTGCCACGCCCAAGGCACGCGAGTTCCTCAACAAGCTTGAGGACCTCATCTTCTTCATCCTGCCCCTCATGGAGAGCGAGGGCCGCTACCGCCTCACCCTGGCCTTCGGCTGCACAGGCGGCCATCACCGTTCTGTGGCAGTGGCTGAGGCCGTAGGCAGGGCCATCAGCCAGGCAGGCTACCCCACCACCATCGAGCATCCCTGCATCAACCTCGGCTAGGTACAAGCCGGCAAAAGACATGACAGGCCGGCCTGAGCAGACTCCGCCTGGCAGTCAGCTGCCTGCCAGAGAGCCGCCTGCATGAGATGACCAGCTCTGGCCGCACGTCGCGTATTCAGGGATCGCCTGGCAGGGAGCTTGTGCGACAAAAGCAGGGCACACAACAGGCTGGCGACAGGGGAAGCAGTCAGCTGCCTGCAGAGCAGCGGGAGACATGCCCTGCGTGTCCTGCGTGCCCTGCGTGTGTGCCTTGTATGCGTGTCCTGCCTGCATATCCTGCATGCCTGCCGGGTGTGCGTCCTGCAAACATGTTCTGCACACAGGGAATGTGGCCTGTGTATCGCGCAACAACGCTTCTGTACCTGTCAAAACTGTGCGCTTTCTTGCCATTCAGGGGAAAAAAGGGTAGTTTTTGCACACTTCTTTTTCCAGTACCTGCGCACGCAGATAAAGAGGGAGATTGCGCCAATGGCTGCGGAGACAAAGACTGACGGTTCTCAGGATGTGGGCATTATCGTGGTTGCCCATGCTGACTATGGTTCTGTGCTTTTGCGTACTGCCGAGTTCATTCTCGGTCCCTTGAGCGACTGCACGTCCATCAGCGTGGACATCGGCCAGGAAGTACCGGAGACAATACGCCGTCTTAAAGAGGCTGCCGGTCGCCTGGACAAGGGTGCCGGCGTCATCATCCTCACCGACATGTTTGGCGGCACACCCACCAATCTTGCGCTCTCCCTGCTCTCTTCCCACAACGTGGAAGTGGTCACGGGTGTCAACCTGCCCATGGTGCTCAAGGTCTTCACCTCGAGGACCACGCCCCTGCAGGATCTGGCAAAGGCAGCCTGCGACGCCGGCATCAAGGGTATTGTGGTGCCCGGTGCCATGCTGAAGAACCGTCTGCAGGACAAACAGAAAAGCTCCGACGGCGGGAGGTAGGCACTTTGTGGTTTCGTGTGGACAACAGGCTCATCCATGGTCAGGTGATCGAGGGCTGGATGCCCTACACAGGCGCCAGGAACCTGGTTGTTGTCAATGACGAGCTTGCAGAGGACGACCTGCGCCAGCAGATCATGACCCTGGCTGTGTCCAGACATATCCAGGTTCATTTCGTACACCTTGCCGACCTGGGAGACATTCTTGCCAAATGCGGTCCTGACACCTTTGTGCTGTTCGAGAACTGCCAGGACGTGGGTGCTGCTGCCCGCAACGGTGTCCACTTCCCTGTGCTCAACATAGGCAACATTCACTATTCCGAAGGCAGGCATCAGCTCTACCCTCACGTTGCCCTGTCTGACAGCGACATCGAGATGCTGCGCGAGCTTGTCAGGGTGCAGCATACAGAGCTCGACTTCAGAGCCGTGCCCTCCGAAAAAATGAGGCCCCCGCATGTACAGCTTTTCTAATCTCTTTCTGTCGGGGATTCCCTACTGTTTTTTTTTGTGCTCATAGGCATAGCACGCTTTTCCCACATTGTCGGACTCATTGAACGACCGCTTGCCTTAAGCCTTATTGCGGCCTTTGCCACGGACTTGTGGGAGGTGGCCCTGCCGCTTGGCATCACGCTGGAGCTGTTGTGGCTGGACATTGTCGCCATGGGCTCCATCATTCAGCCCTTTGCGGGCATGGCCTTTCTGCTGCTCTTCCCCCTCTGCGCAACACTCTCCTGGACACAGCCAGGTGTGCTGCTTCTGCCTCTGATCATGTGCATGATAGCAGCGCATATTGGTGCCTTTTGCGAGCTTAAGTACCGCATACAGCAGAACTGTCTGCTTGATCAGCTGACAAGAGTGCTGAATCTCTCCGAGGGTGCAGAGGCAGAACAAGGTGCTGCAGCACCAAAACTTGTGCAGAACCTGCCTGAACTTCTGGTCAGACAGTGCTTTACAGGCCGTGTCTGCTGGCATGCCCTGCTCTATCTGACAAGTTATGCAGTGCTCTGCTTTGTAGTCTCCACGCTTATCGACTGGAATCTCTATCCTGTGCTGCCCAATCTGCAGTGGGTCTTTGTCTATGCCCTGGCAACCATCGGTGCCATTCTCTCCTTGCGCGAGCGCAGAGCCTATGTGCTCTGCGGCCTGAGCATCCTGGTTATTGTGGCACTGCTGACAGGTGGAGAAGTTCTGGACGAGCTGAACTGAGACAAAACAGACAACAGACAACAACGGCAGCAACAGTAGCAGCAACGATAACAAAGGCCCTGCAGATGCAGGGCCCATGTTGTCTTAGTGCTGTCATGTTGCTGTCTTGTTGCGGCAGCGTCCAGCCTTGAGAACATCCTGAGAACGTCCTGACAAAGGCCGAAGAACGTTCGGGAAAGGCCTGCAAAGCGCCTACAGAAAGACCTGCTTCCTCTTGGAGGAAGAGGGAATGTCCATGACGGACCTGTACTTGGCCACAGTCCGGCGGGAAATTTTGACACCCAGCTCTCTGTTCAGCGTTTCAGCAAGAACTTCGTCACGCAGCGGACAGGACTTGTCTTCTTCATTGATGAGCTTCTTGAGCATGTTCTTCACGCTCTCTGAAGCCACCTGACTGCCGTCGTTCATGGAAACGGCGGAGTTGAAGAAATACTTGAGTTCAAAAAGACCGTGCGGGGTGGCCACATACTTGTTGCTGGTAATGCGGCTCACTGTGGACTCGTGCATGCCGATGTCCTCGGCAATCTCGCGCAGAATCAGCGGCTTCAGAGCGCTGGGACCGGACTCGAAGAAGTCACGCTGATGGCGGACAATACTTTCCATGACCTTGTACAGCGTTCTGTTGCGCTGTTCGAGACTTCTGATCAGCCAGGTTGCGGAGCGTTTTTTCTCGGCACAGTAGCTCTTTTCCTGGGCTGTGCCCTGCATGCCCTGCTCACAGCGCTCGGACAGGGTGAGCTGCGGCAGATTGTCATCATTGAGGAGGATGACAAAGTCATCGCCCATCTTGCGTACATAGACATCCGGGCTGATGTAGGTGGGCTCACTGCTGCCGAAACTTGCACCAGGCATGGGGTCCAGGCTCTGAATGATGAGCAGATACTCCTTCAGATCTTCCTCATCGAGCTTGTAGCGGCGCATCACAGGCTTGAAGCGCCTTGCCTCGAGGTCTGCCAGAAAGTCCGAGACAATGCCCACCAGCACAGGGTCCTTGTCCAGACCACGGTCGTAAATCTGGGCCAGCAGACACTCCCTGGCATTACGCGCTGCCACACCCACAGGATCAAAGGTCTGAATGCGCTGCAAAACGGAAAGAACGGTCTCGGGATCTGCCTGGGCCATCTCGGCAATGCCTTCCACAGACTCGGTGAGGTAGCCGGAGGACGAGAGATTGCCGATAATGAGCTCGCCAATGGCCACTTCCTCATCCGTGAGGCTGGAAAGATGCAGCTGCCAGAGCAGATGTCCTTCAAGCGTTGTCTTCTCTGCGTAGCGCTGCACCGGGGAGGTATTCTCTTCCTCTTCCTGAATTTCGCGCTGCTGATAATCCTTTGGTGCGCTGGCAAAGTCACCCAGATAGTCTTCCCAGTCTGCATTGCGCGACGATTCCGCGTCGTACACCGCGTCATTTCTGTCCTTGTCGCGAATATCATCCTGGGTGGGGGCTTCATCGCTGCGGTCCGGCGCTCTCTCTTCCAGGAAGGGATTCTCCAGCAGCTCCTGATGCACGGTTTCCACAAGTTCCAGTCTGGAAAGCTGCAGAAGGCGTATTGCCTGTTGCAGCTGCTGCGTCATCATGAGTTTCTGCTGCAACTTCAGTTGCTGACGTAATTCAAAAGCCATACTAGCGTCACATCCTCACGAGAAATTCTGAAAAAGACATGGTTTCCTGCCGGCTTGCAGGGAACAAGAGCTGACATACGGCGAAAAGACATTTCCAGAAAAAATTTTTTGCCGTAACGTCCAAGATGAGACTTTCATGCCACAATCTGCCAGATTGTGCAAGTTTTCCTTTTCTCCGCCCTCTTGCTCTGCCTCTTGTAACCATGTAGAATTTATTATATTTTTTACTGTATTCGGGAAATGACGAACCAGTTTCTGTGCTATGCAAAATCCGGGCCTGAATGAAAAAGATTCTCAGTAGTATTTGCTGCACATATTGCGCACCAAAAATGCCTCCGGCACATCCCTGCCACCAGCTCATGCCCCCTGTACCACCCATGCCCTGCATTGCCATCATGTCAAGGGCTTCGCTACGCGACTTCGTGCAGCTTATGAGAACTCAGTCTTGCTTGTCCTGACTATCCTGACTGGTTCGAGGCTGGTACGGGCAGAGGCAAACCAGTGCTGCACCTGCTTCTGCCAGACACTTCTCACGTCTTTGTTGGGAATGCAGCAGACAATTTCACCATCTTCCGTGCTCTGTCGGCAGGCCCAGGTACTGCATCTCACGCCTGTGTCTGGCCGCACTGTCCCTGTGGCTGCGCCGGATGACTGGCGACTGCTGCCTGCAGTCGTCATCCTCATGGTCTGCCTTCAGACGAAGATCCACAGGAACTCGCCATGACGCAGGACGCCACCCCAGTGCATGAAACAGAGAGACAGCGCCAAGCAGGCCTGTTTCACAGGAAGACGGGGCATGTGTCCGCTTCTTTCGCAGGCTTTGCAGACAGGCGCACGCAAAAACCGGGCACAGTTCTGCCCTGTTCCGGCAGAATCCGCACCCGGCCTGTTTGTCAGTTCCCTGCGCCCCGGCTTGCGCACGTGCAGAGAACATGTTCTGTCAGTTGTCAGTCAGTTTTATCAGTCAGCTGTCAGTCTGTCTTCAGGGCAGCAGCCACACGCGCAAGTTCGTCGCGAATGGCAATGTGCTGGGGACAGGCCTGCTCGCACTCGCCGCACTGGAGGCACTCCGAGGCAGGCTTTCTGCCATGGCCGCCCACGAGCCAGCCTTCCCAGTGCTTTGCTGCGGCAAGGTCATTGTACAAGGTCAGGTAGTTCATGGCTGTAAACGAGCCGGAGATGCCGATATCATTGGGGCAGACCTTGGCGCAGTAGTTACAGGTTGTACAGGGAATGAGCGGGATTGCTGCCAGCGCCTGCTGGGCCTTGTGCAGGGTGGCCCTCTGCTCTGCATCAAGGCCGGTAAAGCCCTTCATAGTGGCCAGGTTGTCCTGCATCTGTTCGATGTTGCTCATGCCTGAGAGCACGGTAATGAGGCCCTCAAGGCTGGCTGCAAAGCGCAGCGCCCAGGAGGCTGCGGAGCTTTCGGGTTCTGCAGCCTTGAGGATGTCCAGCACCTGCTTCGGGGGATTCGCCAGCAGACCGCCCTTCACAGGCTCCATGATGATCACCGGCTTGCCGAAACGGCGGGCTGTCTCATAGCAGCGCCTGGACTGCACGGCAGGATAGTCCCAGTCCGCATAGTTGATCTGCAGCTGCACGAACTCGGCCTCCGGGTGGGCCGTGAGCACCTCTTCCAGCTCCTCCGGGGTGGAATGGAAGGAGAAGCCGATGTGTTTGATCAGCCCCTGGGCCTTCTTCTCCTGCACAAACGTCCACATGTCATAGTCTTCAAAGTAGCGGGTACGGCCCTCGCCGATATTGTGGAGCAGGTAGAAGTCAAAATAGCCTGCCCCTGTCTGCCGCAATGAGGTCTCAAACTGGCCAATGGCCTCTTCCCTGGTCTTGCAGTTGATCCAGGCTGCATTCTTGGTGGCCAGCTGATAGGAGGAGCGTGGATAGCGCTCCACCAGGGCCTGCCTGATGGCGTCCTCGCTGCCGGGATAGGCCCAGGCCGTATCAAAGTAGGTAAAGCCTGCGCCAAGGTACATGTCCACCATCTGTTTCACCTGCTCAATGTCGATGGTTCCATTTTCCAGTGTGGGCAGGCGCATGAGCCCGAAGCCGAGTTTGCCAATTGTTTCACCGAGATAGCTCATTTCTTTCCTCCCTGCAGGAGTATGTTGTCATAGCGAATGTTGTCCGGGACCAGGTCTTTGGGCCAGGTCTCGGGATGGAGTTGGGGATGGATGTTCTGGATGGGGGCGAGAGGAGGCCTGCAGCGTTCGCTGCGCTGCTGCAGTCTGCGTCTTTTGCAGCCTTGCCTCAGGCCTCTGGCAGGGCTTTGCCAAAAGCCAGGGCCCTGTGCACAAGGTCTCCGTCTTCCGGGACGCTGTCATAGCCCACGCCCCTGGCGCACAGACAGCCCATGTCCTCAAAGTTCAGGTAGCGGGCAAGGCCCTGATAGAGCGCGCACAGATAGGACATGACCTCGTCATCTGTTCTGCAGGCTGTGGCAATGAGGGCAGAACGTATGTTCTTTTCCTTCAGCGCCCGGTTGAAGCAGTGGAACCTGTCCAGAGCGGTTTTGAGCTGTGCTGTCATGCCGTAGAAGTAGACTGGCGTCACAAAGACAAGCATATCTGCTGCCATGACTGCAGCACGCAACACGGGCCAGTCGTCTTTCTGAATGCAGTCTCCGTGCCCTGTACAGACATGCAGAGGACAGCCGCGGCACGGATGCAGATGCAGCCTGGCAACGTCAAGTGCCATGGTCGTATGGCCCTGTGCTTGTGCACCACGCATAAAGACAGAAGCCAGGGTATGTGAAGCACCGTTGCGGTGCGGACTCCCTTCAAGAAGAACAATATGCATAGCTTTCTCCTGCTGTCTGCAACACTGTCTTGTGTCTGCTGCTGTTTGTGTCGCCCGGCCATGCCGCACATTGCATCTGCCTGCAGACGTCTGTGTACCGGCTCTGTGTGCAGGCGTGTCCCGCGCAGCAGCGGTGTCGGTCTGTTTCTTCTGACCCTTCCTATAGCGCGCTGCTGTCTTGCCGCAAATTGGGAAAAAAGTTAGAGCAGCATGAACTACAGGGTACAGCAGGGTGCTGATGGAGGTCCTCATGCTTGCCACAGCCTACGTCAACTACCCCGCCCTGAAGGGAGAGGCTTGAACAAAGCCTGAGTTGACTAGCCTCAGCTTTCCGAAAGGGAAGCTACGTTGATTGGGAATGCATCATTGGGAATGCAAATAGGCACCGCGCCGGATGTTACTTCCAGTCCCGCGCCCTGCGGTCTGTCGTTAA
>CASEWR010000242.1 GCA_949291675.1 uncultured Desulfovibrio sp.
ATACTTGAGTTCAGGGTCCTTTCCCAGACGCCCCATCAGCATTACCTTGTTCAGCATGATGTCTCTTCTCCTTGGGAACATCATCGAGACGCCCCCTTGCGGAGCGTCTCAGCAGTCAGTATGAAAAGAATACGAAAAAAAACAAAGACACGAAAGAAGTCGTTACCTACAGAACAACGCTGTAAATGTCAAACATGCAATTTTCCTGAAAACGTGCTGCAAGAGGAAATTCTGTTCTCATACGCATGTAGTTCCTGAAAAATTGTCTTCCTTTCAACTCATGAAGAAGAGAATGTGCGTTTGGAGCACCTTGAAAAAAGTTGGAATGACGTCACGGAGTTTCTGACAACAAGGGAGTATTCCTGTATTTTTTGAAAACTGTGGACATATCGCCGGAAAGTGCAGTCATGCGCTGTGTGACAGTTTCGTGACCAGCTTTGTACACAGAAGACAGGCACAGAACTTCTGCCCGGACTTTCCCCCTTGTCCCTGCGATCGTGCCATGCCATACTGTTCCGGCAAACTTTGACCCTGCAGGCAGCTATCCTGGCAGGCATCGCAGGCTCATGCCCACTGCCTCGGAGCGCCTCATCCGGGACTTTGGCAATGGCTTCACCCTGCCGGTCTTTGACACGAAAATTGGCAGGATGAGGGCAGCCATCTGCCGGGAGAACTCTCTGCCCCTGCTGCGTGCAACCTGCTCTGCCGACGGCATTGAGCTCGACCTGGCAGCCCACCATGCGCCACACAGCCATGGAAGGCCGCTGCTTTGTGCTCAGCTGCAACCGTCAACCGTACAGGCGTGCAGCCTGTGACATCCCGAACTGCCGCTCCCGGAGGTTCTGCCAAGGATACTGCCAGTGATGCTGCTGCAGAGAGCGGCCTGTGACATCCCGGACTGCCGCTCCCGGAGGCTCTGCCAAGGATACTGCCAGTGATGCTGCCAGACATGCTGCTGCAGAGAGCGGCCTGCACGACAGTCAGGCAGAGCGCTGAATCCTCTCTCAGACCATGCCTGCAGGACAGGCACTGACTCCGGGGAAAAGCCCCTGGAGCCAGTCATATGTCTGCACTGCCGGTGCAGACTGGAGGAAGACCATGGAAACAGGACAGACACGCATTGATCCTGAGCGCAGCAAGGCTGTGCTCAGGGCCACCCTGCTCAGGCTGATGCCAAAGCCTGGGGACTATCCCGTCTCCTTCTGCAACTTGTGCCTGTACAGACGGGACGTGAGCGATGCTGAGCACGTGCCCATTGTCTACGAGCCAGTCCTCATCATCATTGCCCAGGGGGAGAAGAACATTCGCATCGGCACGGAAGCACAGACCTATGGGGACAGCAGCTACTTCATCACCGGCGTGGATATGCCCACGGCATGTGCTGTGCAGGGTGTGTCAGCCGATCATCCCTTTCTTTCCCTGGCCCTGCCCCTGGACAGAAGCCTCATTGCCCGCCTGGCCATGGAACTGCCCGGGGAACTGCCTGGGGAACTGCCCGGGGAGGGAGCACGCCGGGAAGCAAACCCGGATCAGGCCCAGACTCAGACTCAGCCGGTCAGCGGCGCCATGATTGCCAGCCTGGATGCAGGCCTGCTGGATGCTGTGCTGCGTCTGACAGAGCTGGTCGAGAACCCGCAGCATGCTGCTGTGCTCGCACCGCTCATTGTGCGGGAGATACACTACCGGCTGCTCACCGGACGCTTTGGCGCACAGCTGCGCTCCATCAATCAGTCCGGAACGCCCTGCAACAAAATTGCCCGGTGCATCCTCTGGCTCAGGGAGAACTATCAGCGCTCCTTCTCCATCGACGAACTGGCACAGATGGCGCATATGGCCACTTCCACCTTTCACAAGCACTTCAGGGAAGTGACAGCCATGAGCCCCCCTGCAGTTTCAGAAGCGCCTGCGCCTTGAGCGTGCCCAGCAGCTGATGCTGACCAGGAACCTTGATGCAACACAGGCTGCCCTGGAAGTGGGCTATGAGAACCCGCAGCAGTTTGGCCGCGAATACAAAAGACTCTTTGGCGATCCCCCGCACAGAGATATTGTCAAAATGCGTAGCAGACAGAGCCCTGCATAAGCCTCGCCCAAAAAACAACAGTCGGCATGGACGTTGCAGCAAGGGCATGGCAGGCCACAGGCAGATGCGCCGCAATGACCACTGGCCCCTGCAGACTGTCCTCTGCAGACTGCTTTCTGCACGCTGCCCTCTGCACGCTGCTCATACCCTTCCTCTATCTGACGCAGTAGCCACCGTCCGCAGCAATGGCCTGACCTGTGACAAAGCCTGCCCCCGGGCTGCACAGCCACAGGACAGTAGCAGCAATCTCCTCTGCCCTGCCCATTCTGCCCATGGGAATGTCATCCACAATGGCCTGCATATGGGCAGGGTTGCCGGCAATGGCTGTGGCGACCATGGGCGTGTCGGACGTGCCGGGGCAGATGCAGTTGATGCGTATGCCTCGTGCTGCATACTCAAGGGCTGCGCTCTTCGTGAGGCCCACCACACCATGCTTTGAGGCTGTGTAGGCACCGAGATTGGCAGTGCCCACCAGACCGCTCTGGGAGGAGCAGTTGACAATGGCGCAGCCGCTCTCGCCCTGTGTGCGCATCTGCCGCAGCTCGTGCTTCATGAAGTTCCAGATACCGCGCAAGTTCACTGCCACAGCTCTGTCAAAGTCCTCGGCAAGGGCATCTGCAGTCTCCACCACCGGGACATGAATGCCGGCATTGTTGTAGGCAAAGTCCAGCCGCCCGAAGGTCTCAACGGCCCTAGCCACGACCCGTGCAGCCTGGTCCTCACTGGCAACGTCACAGCCAAGGCCAGTGGCCCTGTGCCCTGCCTCAGCCAGTGCCCCGGCAGCAGCCTGTACTGCAGCCTCATCAATGTCTGCCAGGACAACGGCTGCACCTGATGCGGCAAAAAGCTGTGCTGTTGCCAGGCCTATGCCTGATGCTGCCCCGGTCACCAGGGCAACCCTGCCTGCAAAGTCAAAGTGTACGTTTGTCATCATCCAGCTCCCGCAGCCACAGCCCCCAAAGGAATCCGTGGCCCCATGGTCTCATGGCCCTCTGCGGCCGCGCACGGCCCAATCTCTGTCTGTCTTGCCCCGTCACTTCCGCCCGTCACCAGGTCATGGCGAACTCGGCAAGGCCTGCATCCTGGGGATTGCCGATCAGGGGCCTGCCGGTATCAAGGCCCGCAAGCTGTGTCATCTCCTCTTCACCCAGGGCAAAGTCAAAGATGTCCATATTTTCCGCCATGCGCCCGGCATGCACGGACTTGGGAATAACGGCAATGCCGCACTGCACAAGGAAGCGCAATGCCACCTGGCGAGCAGACTTGCCATGTGCTTCGGCAATCTCAGTGACCTGGGGCAGCTCAAACATGTCATTGGCCAGCCCCTGGGCAAGGGGTGCATAGGCCTGATGGGCAACAGTGTACTTTGCCATCAGCTCATGCATCTCCTGCTGCTGAGCACGCAGATGGGTCTCAATCTGGTTGACTGCCGGGACGACCTCGTTGAAGGCAACAAGGTCCACAAGCTGGCTCGGAGCGTAGTTGGAGACGCCGATGGCGCGAATGCGGCCTTCCCTGTATGCCTCCTCCAGCACACGCCAGGCAGCATAGGTATTG
This sequence comes from uncultured Desulfovibrio sp., assembly GCA_949291675.1. Taxonomy (GTDB): domain Bacteria; phylum Desulfobacterota; class Desulfovibrionia; order Desulfovibrionales; family Desulfovibrionaceae; genus Desulfovibrio. Next base: position 3,638 of record CASEWR010000242.1, read on the forward strand.
CCAAAGGGCCAGTGCAGCAGAACAAGGTCCAGATAGTCCACACCAAGTCTGTCCAGGGAGGCCTGAAGCGACGCTCTTGCAGCATCGGCCTCATAGGCCCGAAACCACAGCTTGGTGGTGACAAAGAGCTCCTCGCGGGCAATGCCGCACTTTCTGATGCCTGCGCCCACAGCTTCCTCATTGCCGTAGGCCTGAGCCGTATCAATGAGGCGATAGCCCAGCTCCGTGGCTGTGATGATGCACTGTTCGCACTGCGCGGGATCGGTGATCTGATAGGTGCCAAAGCCAAGAATCGGCATCTGCACGCCATTGTTCAGTGTCAGAGTTTCCATGCCTGTCTCCTGTTTGTTTGCGGCTCATGTCTCACAGGGCTGACGCTGCCGGCCCTGCCAGTCACATGGGGTATGGTTCTTTGTAGCTTCCCCATGCCGCAGGCATAACAGGCATTCCTCTTCCATTTTGGCACAATTCTCTGCCACAAGGGCCGGGCGTGCGGACAGGCGACAACAGAAGAGAGAGCGCAGGCAGAGAGCCCCTGGTCTCGTCTGCCTGCGTCCCTGTATCTTCGCAGCGGCACTGCCGGGCTGAACCGGAGTGCATCAGGCCGGCCTGAACCGAGCTGAACCGGCCTGTGTTCTGCTTCAGCTCACCAGCTGCCTGCCAAAGGCCCTGGCACGCTCTATGTCCTGCTCAAAGACCGTCTTGTGGCGCTCCATCTTGTGCACAGGGTCGAACATTTTTTCCGGCGAAATTGACAAACGACTTTGAGAACGAGACACTCAAACGATGGAACGCTCAATAGACTATCCAACTTTACGTATGGATGAATGGCTGGAATGTACCGCCGCAGAACCTGAAATTTCCGCTACTTTCGGCAAGTTGTATTTTGCTCATGGCAATATGGAATTCACTGCTCACCGTCACGGTGCATCCTGTTGCAGTGCAGCCTGCCTCCCGGCCTACCCTCTGGCCTTGTGGATTGCACAATCCTGGTGGCGCCTTTTCTACGAGCTCAAGCCCAGCGCAAACACATATGCATGGAGTGCTGCCCACTGTATGCGTTTTGCAGGGCATGGTTTTCTATGGCCTGATGTCTGGTTGCAAACGGACGGGGTTTGCATGGACATCCTCGCTCGTCCTTTTGTGGCAGACGAAGAGGAGCCCATTGAGTATTTCCCGCACGAATCACTGGGCATCCCCCTTGACCGGATGGAATCTTGTTTTTCCCGTTTTGTGGACGAGGTCATTGAACGCCTTGACCGCACGGAACCGAATCTGGAAAAGCTTTGGCGAGAAGTCTTGCACGAAAGACAAGATCACGACCTCTCTTTTCAGCGCCAAATTGAGGCCACTTTGGGGTATGATCCAGAGGAACTTCCTGAGCAGGAACTCCGGGATTTGGTCAACTACCCCGCCCTGAAGGGCGAGGCTTGAACAAAGCCTGAGTTGACTAGCCTCAGCTTTCCGAAAGGGAAGCTACGTTGATTGGGAATGCATCATTGGGAATGCAAATAGGCACCGCGCCGGATGTTACTTCCAGTCCCGCGCCCTGCGGTCTGTCGTTAA
>CASEWR010000243.1 GCA_949291675.1 uncultured Desulfovibrio sp.
CTGCCAGAAGAAGGATGCAGCACAGGAACACAAGGCTGCGCAGTACTTTTGTCATGGTCATGATTCACAAAACGGGGATAGCCCGTCCTCCATTGCGATCTGAATGGGAGAGGTCTGCGATGTGTATGTGAGCGTGATGTATGTTTGCTGTGAGTTTGCTGTGATCTGGATGTGAGCTGAATGCGATGTGTCTGTGAGTATGCGATCCTGCTGTGAACTTGCTGTGAGCCTGGTGCGATATGCATGCTCTGTCGCAATCCGCAGGAGAGACACAGCGCAAGCCACCCTAGCGAATGAGCACAGGCCTTGGCTTGCCTGCGCCGGGAGAGGGACCGACCAGACCGTCACGGTCCAGCTGGTCCATGTAGCGGGCAGCCTTGTTGAAGCCTATGCTGAAGCGGCGCTGCAACAGGGAGATGGACACATAGCCCTTCTCTTTGCAGAACTCGATGACATCCTGATACATGGCGTCATTGCTTGAGACAGCGCCCTTGCCTGTGTGCGAGCTTTCTTCCTCTTCCTGGCCGAAGGAGGCAAAGTCCACCTGATACTTCGGTTTGGACTGCTTCTTCCAGAAGTCCACCACGGACTGCACTTCCTCATCGCGCAGGAAGGGGCCGTGCAGCCTGATGAGGTGGCCGCCATTGGGATTGAAGAACATATCGCCATTGCCGAGCAGCTTTTCTGCGCCAGCCTGCCCCAGGGTGGTGATGCTGTCCTGACGCGAGGAAACGCGGAAGCAGATACGACTGGGGAAGTTGGCCTTGATAAGGCCTGTGACCACGTCCACACTGGGGCGCTGGGTGGCAATGATCATGTGGATGCCGCAGGCTCTGGCCAGCTGTGCCAGACGGATGATGCAGGGCTCCACATCCTTGCGGGCCTGCAGCATAAGGTCAGCCAGCTCGTCGATGACAATGACAACATAGGGCATGGGCTCAAGGTCAGCCAGCTCCGGCGGAAGATTGCCCTTGTAGGAGGCAAGCTTGGCATTGTAGCCCTGAATGTTCTTGGTATAGAGCCTGGACATCTGGCTGTAGCGCTGGTCCATCTCCTGCACAGCCCAGAGCAGGGCATTCTTGGCATCTTCCACTTCCTTGACCACAGGGTGCACAAGGTGGGATTCGTCCTCGTAAATGCCCATTTCCACGCGCTTGGGGTCAACAAGCAGAAGTTTCAGCTCATTGGGTGTCTTGCGCAGCAGCAGGCTGGTCAGCATGGCGTTGAGGCAGACACTCTTGCCCTGACCTGTGGCACCGGCAACCAGAAGGTGCGGCATTTTGGCAAGGTCACTGACAAAGGGCTGGCCAGTAGTGTCCTTGCCCACAATAAGGGGCAGTGCGGCAGGAGACTCCGCAAAGACGGCGTTCTCGGCTATCTGGCGGAAGTTCACCATGGCTCTGGTGCGATTGGGAATGACAATACCCACGGTATCCGTGCCAGGCACAGGTGCCTGAATGAAGACAGACACAGCCATGAGAGAGCGGGCAATGTCATCAGTGTGCCGCAGAAAGGCCCGCACTGAGACACCGGGTGCCGGACGCAGCATGTAGGTGGTGACCACAGGGCCGGGCGTTGCCCGTACCAGTTCTGCCTGAATGCCAAAGTCTCCGAGACAGTTCATGAGGCTGTCTTCGCAGTCTTCAAGCTCTTCATCGAGGATCTCAGGATCATCGTGCTCGCCGGGCTTTTCCAGAAGTTCCAGGGGCGGCAGGTAGAAGCCATCCTTTGTCAGCGTGTTTGCCTGCGTACTTTTTGTGCGCGGCGCAGGCTTCAGGGCCTCAGTGCGCACAATTTTCGCTCTGGCAGGCCGTGCCGGGAACGCATCAGCTTCCTCAGCTTCCTCATCGTCATAGTCGTCCGTAAAGTCAGGCAGCCCGGGATTGTCCATGGCAAAGAGGCTTTCCCGCTCCAGCGCGGGTGAAGCAGGCTTTGGCGTGAGGCGCACCGCAGATCTGGCAGAAGCTCCCTGCGCAGCAGACGCTGCAGTTGATGCTGCAGCAGAGGCTGCAGCTTCCGAAGTCCGGCCTGTTTCCCAGGGCAGCGCTTCAGAAAGCACAGCTGCAGAGGTACGGGAAGCTGAATGGACAGCCTTGCCGGACAATTTGCCACTCTGTGGGGAAGCTGTGTCCTCTTCCTCATTAAAGAGCCCCGGATCTTCCTCCAAAAGCGCCTGCGCTGCTGCCTGCAGGGCCTGCGCTCTCTTCCTGCGCTCGGCTCGTGATGCTGCTCTGGCGTCTGTTTCCGGCTGCGAAACAGCAGCTGTTCTGGCAGCACCTGTTTGTGCAGGAGCAGCCGGCACTGCAGTCTGAGCAACAGCAGATGCAGGCCCGGAAGCAGATCCGGAAGCATGCTCACGCGCAGTGACAGGCCTGCCGGCAGCACCCAGAGCATCCTCTGCAACATCCTCT
>CASEWR010000244.1 GCA_949291675.1 uncultured Desulfovibrio sp.
GTCTGATACATTCCATTTTCCTCCGTTGCTCTGTTCAGCACGCAGAGCAACATCACATTTATAAAAAGAAGCAAAATCATTTCAGCACGTTATTGATTTTGCTGTGCACCTGGCAAGTTGTCAGAACTTCTGTTGCAAACTATGCCTGACGCAACAGGAAAAGCGCGTCATCCTGATGACAAAGCAGCTTTTACAGGAGTTACATCCGCGTAACTTTGCTCCCTCACGTTGACAGATCACAGTGAGTAAAGCTATGGTATTACACATGTAAGTTGCCAGAAGTTCTGACACTTTCCCCCAGATCCGGCGTCCCGGGACCCCCGGCTGGCAATTCCTTCCCGGCTCGCCGCATTCCGGGTGTGAGCCTTGAAAACACAAAGGACACCTTCATGTTTCGACACAACACCGGCAACCGCTGACATGTTGTCGGATGCTCAGAGCTCGCGCATCTTTCCATCCAGGCGATTGGTGCTTCTTCGCCTTGCCGTGAGTCTGCTGCTCTGAGAAGAGTGTGTTCCAGGATCAGTCCCTGCAGACATGAAAAAAGGACCCCGCAGGGTATGCAGGATCCTTTGCTGATGTGGCAGCAGGGCTGTGTGTCAGTTCATGTCTGCTGCCGCAAAGAGTGCTGTCAGGGCAGGACGACCTTCTCAGGCCCTGGCAGAACAGCTGTCTGTCATTTGTCAGCCTTCATGGGGTTTTCCCTGCTGCAGCTCGCTGCTCTGGGGCGATTTGCAGTTTTTGTCCTTTTTGCCGTTGCCGTTCTGACGCTTGAGTTCTATGCGGGCAACAAGGCCGCCCTTGGGGCTGTTGTACAGGGAAAGGGTGCCACCATCGAGCTGGGCCATGTTGCGGGCAATGGAGAGCCCGAGTCCAAGGCCGCCAAAGGAGGCATTGCGGGACACATCAAGGCGGTAGTAGGGCATGAAGACCTGCTCCAGCTTGTCTTCCGGGATACCGGGACCGTTGTCGGCAATCTCCATGATAATGGTGTTCCCCTGGGCCTGCACACGCACTTCGACCTTTGTGGCATAGGTCAGGGCATTGCTCATCAAATTGTTGACGCAGCGCTTGAGGCAGGAAGGTCTGACCTTCACAAGCAGGGGGCCTGTGACCTTGCTGTCTATGGAGAGGCACACCTGTTCGCCGCAATCTCTGGCGTCGTCCACAATGCTCTCAATGAAGGCGAGCACATCCAGCAGGACCTGCTTCTCTGTGGAGCTGCGACTTCTGGCATACTCAAGCCCCTTGGTCACAAAGAGCTCCAGGTCACTGAGGTCCATGGCAAGACTCTCGCGCTCCTTTTCCGGCCCCATGCGCTCCAGGCACAGACGCGCTCTGGTAAGCGGCGTGCGCAGGTCATGGGCCATGGCAGCCACAATGCGGTCACGCTCCTCAAAGGTGGCGCAAATGCGCTCGCGCATGCGGTTGAAGGACTGGGACACTTCTCGAATCTCTCTGCTGCCAGTCTCTGACAAGGGCTCTGAGAACTCAGGACTGCGCCCGAAGGCTTCAGCGCCGGCTGCAAGTCTGCGCAGGGGCTTTGTAGAATGCAGCACAAGGCCCATGGCCATCAGGGCCAGCACCACAATTACCATGCTTGCAGCCCTTCTGTAGATCCAGGGAGCTTCCTGACCATGATCGCGCCTGTGCGCCACTGTGGCCCAGGTGCCGTCAGAAAGCTCTATGGCCGTCACCATATAGGGCACAGGATAGTCCTTGTGAGGAATCTGGTCGCCGCCAATGGGCTGCACGATGAAGTTGCGCTCCATGCCGGCCTGTCTGAAGTTGCGTTTCAGCGCGGCTGCGTAGGTGTGCGCAGGCTTGCTGTCGATCTCCTTGAGATCCGGTTTTTCATCGCTGAGTCCGAAGAGGTCCTCAGTGGCATCTCTGCCGTCGCTGTAGATATGGGTGAGCAGGTCGATGTAGTTCTGGCGCTCTGCCTTTGGCAGCATTTCCAGGGTGCGCGCATAGACTGCCATGCGCATGGCTGCCTCCTGGACGCCGAGCTTTTTGTGGTACATACGCAGCTCACTCAAAAGCACGGAGTTGGCAATCTGGATGACAGCAAAGGCAAGCAGAAACAGGATGAGCAGTCTGGCCACAAGTGTGTCCAGATAGAGAGTTGTGTACAGTTTCCGCCAGAGCTCACGGAGTTTGGTCATCAAAAATCGGCGAGGAAATCCCTGCCTTCAGGCAGGGGTGGAATCGCCGCCTCCTTTACGTGAGTTTCCCGATGAAGCTGTACCCTGTGCCCCGCAGAGTGCGAATGAGTTTGGGATCGCGACTTTCATCTCGCAGCTTGCTGCGCAGTCTGCTGATCTGAACGTCGATACTGCGGTCATAGAGATCTGTTCCGTGGCCTGTC
>CASEWR010000245.1 GCA_949291675.1 uncultured Desulfovibrio sp.
CTCCTGAGCAGGTGATCTGACGGGTGTTTTTGAGGGACGGGGCTGGCACTGGCATCCTCTGCTGACAGCGGGAAAGGACCGTGTCCGGGGGCAGAGAGGGGAAGTGCAGATGAAAAGCGGAGCGGAAGGCTGCCAGTGTTCACCAGTCTGCGAGCTTGCCCATGGCATTGCGGGGCAGGGCAGTACCGAAGCTGAAGGTGACAGGGCATTCCTCAGCAGCAAGCAGCTTTTTGAGACTGCGGCGCAGGCTGTGTCTGAGGCTCTCTGCCTCGTCCATGCGCACGGGAACAATGAAAGCCTTGAGGCGTGTCCCTTCTTCGGGGCGCATCAGGCGTACAGTACAGTCGCGGATGCCTGGCAGGCTTTTGATGACGTGTGCAACGTGTTCAGGGTAGACATTGCGGCCTGCGACCTGAACAGCCCTGTCCAGCCTGCCTGCAGGGAAAAAGTGCCGCGCATCATACCAGTGCAGGCGGTCTTCCGGGAGAAAGGGACTGGAATTTCCTGGCGCGAAGCGGCGTTCCAGGGCGCTGCTGTCCGTTTTGTGAAAGTGCGGCGCAAGGCAGTAGGGCTGTCCTGGTGCTGTGCGTATGCCGGTAGCTCCGCTTTCCGAGGTGCCGAAGATGTCTGCAATGGCAAAACCTGCTCTGGCCAGGCCTTCCAGTGTGGCCTCGGCAATGGGAGCCGTGGCACTCACAGCCAGGATGCCCTCACCCGAAGGCACAGCTCTGGTTTTGAGCAGAGCCTGCCAGAGCATGGGGAGGCCTATGACAGCATCCCCGGGGCGTATGACTGAGGCCAGGACGTGAGGCAGGGCAACGCAGCGCACAACAGGAAGACTGCAGGCTCTGGGCAGGTGCAGACCGAAGGTGAAACCGTAGTGGTGATGGGCAGCGACAACCGGAACAATGCGCCGCACGTCCTGAAAGAAGGGGCGCAGAAAGGCAATTTCCTGCTCCAGCATGGCGACGCTGTTCGGGCAGGGCCTTGGTGTGCCTGTGGAGCCTGAAGTAAGAAAGGTGACCTGCCGTGATGATTTCTGCCAGGCTGCGTGCAGGCCAATGGCCGTATCTGCCGGGGTGTCCGTCCCGGCAGGGACAGGTCCTGCGAGCTCTTCTTCGCCAGAGAAAAGCATGGTGCGCATGTGCGCCATGACATGTTCCCTGCCTGCGTCGCCGATCAGCTGGTCCCAGCTCCTGGCAGCAAAGATATGCTCAGGCTGTGGAGCTCTGGGAAAGGGCGCTGCACAGCGCTGCTCCTCCAGCATAAAGGACTGCAGCAGGCTTACCATATCATCAGTGGTCAGCATGGATACTCCCTGTCAGGTCTTCTGTGCAGGCGGATGGTGGCTGCCATGCCGTATTCCGGCGCACTCTGGCGGATATGTGCCTCATGGACATCCTCTGCACAGCAGGCTGCGCAGGCCAGGGGCTGAAAGAGGCTGTCCAGGGGACCGGCAGTACAAATGGCAAGGGGTGCGCCATCTGCCAGGCAGACGGCTTCTTCTCTCTGGCTGTCCTCCCAGGCAAGCTCAAGGCTGTACAGCTCATGGCTCCCTGCTTTGAGCGTATGCTCTGCCCCGGCACCGGCATCAGGCTGTGTTTCTGCCTTGTCAGTGTCTGGTCTTGTGCAGGGGGTGGACTGATCGTCAGCCAGGCGCAGACAGAAAAAGGCTGCGGCAGGCACAAGCTCTCTGCCCGGGAAGATGCCGGCAAAGCGCGCATCCCATTCATCGACTGCTCCGACAAGCACTGCAGGCGCTCTGTGCGCAGTCAGAAGAACTGTGGCGGTCTCAAGGGCACCGGCAAAGGAGAGCAGACTGTTGGTGATGGTGGTGCAGGCACCTGTGGTATGCAGCATGAGGCTGAGCAGCCCTGCTGCCATGTTGTTCACGGCATGGGAGAAGGCCAGGGGGGAGGCCAGTCCCGGACCGAAGGCCAGAATGGAGTCCATGAAGTCAAAGCTTGTCTTCTGGCAGACACTGGCAGAGCCGATGACCAGGGGAAGATCTGTGGGGCAGGGCCACAGACCGCCATCCTGGAGCGCTCTGGCTGCAGCCAGCAGAGCCAGGCGCACGTATACTGGCAGCCTGCGCAGGGACTGGCGGGGAAAGAGGTCGGAAAGCCCGCTCACAGCAGCATGCAGGGCCTCGGCAGAGGCCTGTGAGGTGCTCCAGTGTGCAGGCAGAGAACGTGCTGTCAGGCTGTGTGCGTCCCCGAGAGGGTGAACAAGACCGCAGCCAGTCACAACTACGGCAGGATATCCGGACATGGCTTAGTCTCCTCTGCGCAGTACAAGGGCCGAGTTGCAGCCCCCGAAGCCCAGGGATGTGGACAGAGCTGCTCCGGCATGGATGGGAAGCGGAGCATGGACAGGGCTGACACCGATCTCAGGGTCCTCTTCCACAAAGCCTGCACTGGGCGGCACGATGCCTTCCTCCAGAGCCCAGAGAGAGAAGATGGCCTCCACAGGACCAGCTGCCCCCAGGGTGTGGCCTGTGAGCCCCTTGGTGCACCACAGTGGGGTGTCAGGCAGCAGACGATGCAGGGTGCGACCCTCCACCTTGTCGTTTTCCCTGGTGCCTGTGCCGTGCACATTGACAAAGGCAAGTTCGTCGGGGCGGACGCCTGCCTCATGCATGGCCTGTCTGACGGCAATCTCAAGGCCAAGCCCCTCGGGGTGAGGACTTGTGAAGTGATGGGCGTCACTGCCTGCGCCATAGCCTGCAAGCATGCCGAGAATGCGCTGACCACGGGATTGCGCGCTCTCAGGGTGCTCCAGCACCAGAAAGGCAGCAGCCTCGCCAAGGTTGAGGCCGGCCCTGTTTTTGTCAAAGGGAGCGCAGGGAGCAGTGTCGTAAATCATCAGTCTAGCAAAGCCTGTGTGCGGCACAAGGCTCAGGGCATCCAGACCGCCGCACAATACCTTTCGGCAGCGGCCGCTCTTGATCATGGCAAGGCCAAGTCCTGCGGCATCTGCCCCTGAGACGCAGGCATTGGAAAGTGTGATGGGAATGCCAGCGAGTCCGAGGTCCCTGCGCATGGCCAGGGCCGGGTTGGAAACCAGGTATTCCGCACAGTCAGGCCCGGGAATGCCGCTTTCCCTGCAGGCCTTGTAGCCGCTGAGAAAGTGCAGGGCAGTGCCGGAGGTAGTGCCGGCAATGACTGCCACTTCTTCCCCCTTCCCTTCAGGAATGCCAGCCATGGCAAGGGCTTCCCTTGCTGCCACAAGGCCGAGGCGCAGGCTGTCTTTTGCGGCAAGGGAACGCCTGCCTTTCCAGACGTCGGCAGGCACAGCGAAGTAGGGAAAGTCCAGGGCCTCCGGGGAGAGGACGCTGGCTGGCGTTCGTGTCCTGGCATATTCTCCTGCAAAGAGCCTGGCGCGAACCTGTTCCGTCCCTGTCCCCAGGGCGCAGACAATGCCCAGACCGGTCACGGCAGCATATGTGCAGGCAGCCATCACTGTGCAGCGCGATGCTCAAGGATGTAGTCCGAGAGCGTGTCCAGGGTTTTGAAGACAGCCTTTGCGCTTTCAGGGTCAGTGATGCTGACACCGTAGTGGCGCTCGATAATGACCACAAGCTCAACTGCATCCAGAGAATCCAGATCAAGGCCGTCCTGGTCAAAGAGCAGTGTGTCTGCCTGTATATCGTCAGCAGTCACGTCTTCCAGGGGAAGTTCTGCAAGGATATTGGCCTTCAAATCAGCGATGAGTTCCTGTCTGGTCATTGGAGCTTCTCCACAAATCATAGAAGTTAAAGAAGTGATAGGGGTATTTTTGCGTGCACTCTTCAAGAAGTGCCAGGAAGGTACGTGCTGCTGCGCGCAGTTTTTGCGGGTTTTTGCGTATGCCTGGACCAACGCGGCATACAACTGGTGCAAGACCTGTGGTGGCACCCTTGCTGCGGATGGAAAAGGCAAAGAGGAGCGGAGCATTGCATGCAGAGGCCAGCACATAGGGTGCAGCAGGGATACTGATATCCTCCCCGAGGAAGGGGAGTGTGACGCATTCTCTGTCATGGGGAGCCAGCCTGTCGCCCATGAAGCAGACAAGGCAGTTGTCCCTGAGAGCTGCGTGGATTTCCAGCACAGCGCTCAGGCCCTTGCGGGCATTGATGACCCGGACGTCATGGGCCTTTTCGCCGCCCTGGAAGTAGTGTGCATCCACGTCCTCCTCATCAACCCACTGCACAAGGCAGATGGGGCGCCCAGCCTGTTCCAGGGCCAGCAGGCCGAGCTGCCAGCTGCCGAAATGGCCACTGACCAGCATGCAGCCCCTGCCTTCCGCCAGCAGGGAACGCAGGATCGCTGTGATGCGCTGATCTGGCACAAGCGGGATTTTGCCCCGGATACGGAAGATGGCCCTGTCCAGCAGCACGTCGGCAAAGTTTTTGTAGGCCCGTGCTGTGCGCAAAAGTCCTGTCAGACCATGTGCAGCGCCGAAACGATGCATCAGGTAGGCCTGGTAGCGCTTCCGTATGCGCGGGTGCAGGGCATAGTAGAAGGAGACAGGGTACAACACGAGCCTGGCCACTGGGATCAGGTGCAGTGCTACCAGGACGTAGAAGAACTGATGCTTGAAACGAGAGGCCAGACTCTTACTGGACCAGGCAGGTGCAGTGCCGGCAGCGGAATCCTGACCTGACAGGGCAGCGCGGCTGACAGTGGCAGGGATGTTACCGACAGCTGAGACCGCACCTGTCTCAGGCTGCGCACACAGATGCCGGCACCCCCGGGCAGCCAGATAGACGCCTGCCCCTGCCGCAAGGCCCAGGCAGGGCGCCAGAACAAGGCTTCCGGCAGCCCAGTCCAGCAGACGGTAGCCCGCCTCATAGCCCAGGGTCTGCACGGAGAACTCCGTCAGCCACTCCCCATGCAGCAGACGATAGCCGAGCAGGACACCAAGACCCGGGACCAGGGGCGGCCAGGTCAGGGGCACCATGAGCAGGGCGCAGAGCCTGTTCAGGCGCTTCCACTGGATGAACAGGAGCAGCAGTATGGTCTGCAGGCCGGGAAGAGGCAGGGTGGAGACAAAGATGGCCCAGGCCGCAGAGCGGGCAAGCTCCCGGGGAGAACTGCCATGATGCAGCAGGGTGGCAAGAGACTTTCCCGGATGGCGCAGGGAGAGCCTGCCCTCCATCTTCAGCGACTTGTTGCTGAAGGGAAGGGGCGTGAAAGCCCTGATGGTGAGTCGTGTGTTGAGCCAGGAAATGCGCAGGTTGTCCGCCAGGGCACGAAAGTGCGAGCAGCGCTCCTGTGCGGGCGGATAGACAACCTGCACAGGGATTTCCTCTATGGCAAAGCCCGCCCAGGCAGATCGCACCAGGATTTCAATCTCGAAGGAATAGCCCTGGTCCGTGCAGGCAACACTTT